>JAFOPS010000050.1 GCA_017394205.1 Clostridia bacterium
CCGGAGGTTCCCGATGTTGTAGCCGCAGGAGGTCAAAACGTGCGCGATCCCCGCCAAAACGCCCGGCGCGTCGCGGTGAAACAGGATCACGGTATCTTCTTCAAAGGCAGCCTCGACCTCCAGGCCGTTGATCTCGGTGACGCGGATGGCGCCGCCGCCCACAGAGGCGCCCATCATCCGCAGCTTCTTGTCCCGGGAGGCCGCTTCGATCAGGACGGTATTGGGGTGCAGGCGGGGATCCGCCCCGGTAAGGATCTGATACTGCAATCCGCGGAAGTCCGCCAGCGCAAGGCTTTCGCGGATTTTTTCATTGTCGGGCAAAAAGCCCAGAAGGCCGCCGATGACGGCTTTTTCCGTGCCGTGGCCCTTATAGGTTTCGGCAAAGGAGCCGAAAAAGGTGATCGTCGCCTGCTTCACGTCACTGTCCAGAAGTCTGCGGCAGACCAGCCCCAGACGCACGGCCCCCGCTGTGTGCGAGGAAGACGGGCCCACTGTGATGGGGCCGAGGATATCAAACAAACCGATGCCCATATCAGCGCCTCCTTAGGGGAAGATCCCGCGGATCCGCTTGGCTTCGCAGACCTTTTCCAGCGCCAGAACAAAGGAAGCCATCCGCAGCGACAGGTTTTCTCTCCCCGCCGTTTCCCATACCTTGTCGAAGGTCTTGAGAAGAAGGTTCTTCATCATGCGGTTGACCTCGTATTCATCCCACATCAGCGACTGAACGTTCTGCACCCGCTCAAAATAATCCACGATCACGCCGCCTGTGGTGGCCACCAGATCGGGGATCACGGTGATCTCCCGCTGCTCCAGCAGCTCATTGCCCGCCATGGTGATCTGCGCATTGCCGCATTCCAGCACGATCTGAGCCTGGATGTCAGACGCATTTTGCTCATTGATCATGGCATTTCCGGCGCAGGGCGCCAGAATCGTGCAGGGCGTGGTAAGCACATCTTTTACCGTAACGTGCTCTACACCGGCCGCCGTATAGTCCCGCAAACGGCCGCCCGCCAGCTTGAACTCGCTGATGTCGGGCACATCCAGCCCCTCTTCCCTGCGGATGCCGCCGGAGGAATCGGCCAGCCCCACGATCCGGATCCCTTCGTCATACATGGACAGCGCGGCGCTGCGGCCCACCTTGCCGAAGCCCACCACAACGGCGGTGCTTCTGTCCTGCAAAAGCTTCAGCCGCTTCATCGTGTCCTTCAGAATGTAAACAGCTCCGCGTCCGGTGGCCTCGGTGCGGCCCAGACTGCCGCCCAGCTCCACCGGCTTTCCGGTGACGATGCCGGGGATGGCGCGGCCTCCCATCATGCTGTAAGTATCCATGATCCAGCCCATCACGGCGGCGTCGGTGCCGATATCCGGCGAAGGGATATCCACGTCGGGCCCGATCACCGGCAGGATCATGGCGGTGAAGCGGCGGGTCAGCCGCACCAGCTCGTCGGGGCTGAGACTTTCGGGATCCACCGCAACGCCGCCCTTGGCTCCGCCGAAGGGCAGCCCGGCCAGGGTGCATTTCAGCGTCATCAGTCCGGCAAGAGCGCGCATGCTGTCGTGATCCACCGCAGGGTCAAAGCGCACGCCGCCCTTATAGGGTCCGAGCAGGCTGGAATGCTGCACTCGATAGCCCTTAAAAATATTGACCGTACCGTCGTCCATTTTCACGGGGATAGAGACGATCATCTCACGCTCGGGATACTTCGCAAACTCATATTGGGTACGGTCCAGCTTCAGGATCTCCGCAGCGCGGTCGATCATCCTTGTAAAGTCCTCATACAGGTTATCCATTCGGTCACCGCCTTGTCGATTTCGTATAAAAAATAATCCGCTTTTTGTTTATATTACCTGATTTTCAAAAATCTCTTTTGTCTTTCCATTGCCATCTTTTATTATAGCAAAAAGCCGTCCGCGATTCAAGCGGACGGCTTTTCCGTTTTATACAATTTTACAAGGCGTTTGTTGTGCACAGCGCTCAAAGCTCTTCAAAATTGGGCGTTTCCGGCAGGAAGGTGCATTCCAGTCCCAGCCCCTCGAAAAAGCGGGTCATGGCGATGAGAGCAAACTTTTCGGTGGAATAGTGGGTGCCGCCCACAAGGCTGACTCCGTTTTCCCGGGCTGCCTGATGGTTCCTTGCCACCCATGGGATCTGGGGCGTGGTGATGCCGGTAAGAAAGGCGCAGATCCCCTTTTCCCGCAGCTCGGCATAGATATCCGGGTTGCTGGCGCCGCCGGCCATCAGCGCTACCTTGCCGTCCTTCAGCGCTTCTCCCCCATAGGGATAGCACTTGATCGGGTGCCCCAGCGCCTGTTCGACCGCATCGGAGAGCTGGGACAGGGTGGTAAAGGGAGAATCACACAAAAGTCCCATCCGCACCTGATTCTGCCAATAAAACTCCTCAAAGGGCGTCAGCCCCACCGCCTTTGCCAGATTGGTGCCGGGAGACCAGGGGCTGTTGCGATCCAGCGGGATATGATAGGTAAACAGGCTGATCCGGCTTTGCTTCATGCGCTCTACCAGCTCTTTTGTGATGGGAGGAGAGTCCTTTTTCAGGTCTTTTTTCTGGGAGACCGGATGATGGGTGAACAGCAGGCAGTCGGTCTCCCCCCGTGCCTCGATCTGGTCCATTACCTCATCGGAGATAAAGGTGGCGGTAAAGACCTTGCGTATCCGGTCGGTGTTGTGATACTGCAGTCCCATGGGGACAGAAAAGACCTCGGTGCACTCCCACGGACGGAACTCCCGTTCCAGCGCCTGATAGACTGTTTTGGCATCAGTGGTGCGTTCCATGTGCCTCTCCCCTTTTCTGTCAGTTGAGGAAGTCCTTCAGCTTCTTGGAGCGTGAGGGGTGGCGCAGCTTGCGCAGCGCCTTCGCCTCAATCTGGCGAATGCGCTCACGGGTGACGTTGAACTCCTTCCCCACCTCTTCCAGCGTGCGGGTGCGGCCGTCCTCGATGCCGAAGCGCAGCCGCAGGACCTTCTCTTCCCTGGGGGTCAAGGTGCCCAGCACCTCCACAAGCTGCTCCTTCAGCAGCGTAAAGGACGCCACCTCGGCGGGCTCGGGCGCATCGTCGTCGGGAATAAAGTCGCCCAGATGGGAATCCTCCTCTTCACCGATGGGGGTTTCCAACGAAACGGGCTCCAGCGCGATCTTTAGGATATCCCTCACCTTCTGCACGGGCATATGCATCTCCTCGGCCACCTCTTCGGGCGAAGGATCGTGGCCCAGCTCCTGCAGGAGCTGGCGGGAAACGCGGATGACCTTGTTGATGGTCTCGACCATATGGACCGGGATCCGGATGGTACGGGCCTGATCCGCAATGGCGCGGGTGATGGCCTGGCGGATCCACCAGGTGGCATAGGTGGAGAACTTATAGCCCTTGGTGTAGTCGAACTTCTCCACAGCCTTGATCAGGCCAAGATTGCCCTCCTGGATCAGATCCAGAAACTGCATCCCGCGGCCCACATAGCGCTTGGCAATGGAAACCACCAGACGGAGATTGGCCTCGGCCAGACGCTTTTTGGCCTCCTCATCGCCCTCCAGCATCCGCTTGGCAAGCTCGATCTCTTCTTCGGGAGTCAGCAGGTCCACCTTGCCGATCTCCTTCAGATACATCCGGACGGGGTCGTCGATGGCAAGGCCGTCGGCCATGGCGAAGGTCTCGTTGATTTCTTCCTCGGTGACCTCCTCCACGTTTTCAAAGTTCTCGTCTTCCAGCCCGGACATGTCGGCGTCCATATCCTCATCGTCCATGGCAATTTCGACGCCCATCTTGTCCAGCGCGGCATAGAACTTATCCTGCTGATCGGCGTCCAGCTCCAGCTCGTCGATGGCATTGTTGATCTCTTTCATGGTGATCTTGCCGTTTTTCCGACCGAACTCCAGCAATTCATGCAGCACCTGCTGCTTGTTGGGCGTCCTGTTTTCCTGATCTTCCACGTTCGTGCCTCCTTAACCCTTTTTCCGCTGCACCGCCGCATGCAAAAGCGCATCGTCGTCCGGCGGAGCGGTTCTCTTTTGATATCGATATTTGATTTTATCAATGTATTCGTCCAGCTGGGCCTCGTCCGTCCGCGCCCGCACGGGAGAGGACAGGATCCTGGTAAACTGCCGCAGCTCATCAGACTCCAGCTGGCTCATGCAGAAGGAAGCGTCCGGCTCCAGTCCTTCCTCCATCCGCTGCAAGGCCATACGGTAGAGCTTTTCCAAAAACGGCGAAGAAAACCACTCCGGCAGCAGGCGCTCCTTCGCCCGGCGCAGCAGCGCGCTGTCGCCCAGTACCGCCGTGATCACCCGTTCTTCCAGGGCCGCGGAGGCCGGATCGTCGTAGTGCAGCTCCCACGCCTGGGGCTGATGCAGCCGCTCGGGCTGCAGGGCCTCCAGCTCCAGCTGTTTTTCCTGCCGCCGCCGGCGGCTTTCCCGCAGGCGTTTGGCCTCGGTGAGCACGCTGTCAGCCGAAACGCCTGCCTCCTTGGCGGCGGCGTGGGCATAGACCTCCCGCTCGACGGCGGAAGAAATATCCGAAATATACCGGACCACGTCTTTGATATACGCGATGCGCTGAGCGTCGTCGGTGAGCTCGCCGTATTTCCGCCGGATCTCGCTCATGCGGTATTGCCCGTCGGTGGGCGGTCTGTCCAGCAGCGTGCGGAAGGCGTCGGCGCCGCTGAGGCGGATAAAGTCGTCGGGATCCACCTTGGCGGGCGTTCCGTCGGGATTATAGATGATCTTGCCCTTCTCATCCCGCCGCGGTGGGAGCCGGAGCACCTGAACGGCCAGACCGTTTGCCTTCAAAATATCGATGGCCTTTTCCGTAGCCTTCTGCCCCGGAGCGTCGGCATCGTAGCAGATGACCGCCTCGTCGGTATATTTCTTCAAAAGGCGGGCCTGCTCGGCGGTAAGCGCCGTCCCGCAGGAGGCGACGGCACTGTCAAAGCCGGCCTGATGCAGGGCGATCACGTCCACGTTCCCCTCGCAGAGAATGAACTTTTTTTCCTTGCTCTTTTTCGCCAGATTGAGCCCGTAGAGGTTGCGGCTCTTGCTGTAAACCGGGTTGTCGGGACTGTTGATGTATTTGTGGCCGTCGCCGTCGCCGTGGAGGATGCGGCCGCCGAAGGCCACAACGTCGCCCCGCACGTCGATGATGGGGAACATGATCCTGTCGCGGAAAAAACAATAAAGACTTCCCCGTTTGCTCCTCCCCGCCAGACGCACGGCCTCCAGCTCCTGATCGGTATAGCCCTTTTGCCGCATGGCGAGAATCAGCCCGTCCCAGCTCTGGTCGGCGTAGCCCAGTCCGAAGCGGACGACGGTCTGCGGCGTCATGCCCCGCTTTTGCAGATAGGCCCGGGCCTCGGCTCCGCCAGGTCCGGAAAGAGTCTCGTAAAAATAGCGGGCGGCGTCTTTGTTCAGCGCCAGGAGGCGCTGGCGGCGGACGCGGTTTTTCTCGTCGCCCTCGTCCTCCGGCATTTCCATGCCGGCCATGTCGGCCAGCTTATGCACCGCGTCGATATAGGGAAGGTTCTCGATCTTCATCATGAAATGGACCGCGTTTCCGCCCTCGCCGCAGCCGAAGCATTTGAAAAACTGCTTGTCCTGCTCCACGTGGAAGGAGGGCGTTTTTTCATGGTGGAAGGGACAGCAGCCCCAATAGCTGCCCCCCTTTTTTTTCAGCGGGACGTATCGCCCCACCAAAGCCACAAGGTCGGTCCGGGCGATGAGCTCGTCCAGAAATCGCTGCGGCAGCGGCATAAAACGCACCTCCTTTCCCTTTGGCCGGCGCTTGCGCCGGCGCTCAGTACTTGTTCCAGCTTTTGGGCACCGTCAGACTCTCAAACAGATTGACGGCGTAGCGGTCGGTCATCCCCGCGATATAGTCGCAGACGGCCACATCCATGCCGTCGCGGTCGGCAATGGTCCAGTATTCGCCGGGCAAAAGGCCCGGTTCCCGGGAAAAATGGCGGTAAAGATACCGCACGATGGCCTCGCACTTCCCTTCCTCGCCCTTGGCGACAGGGTTTTTGTAAACGGCCTCGTACATGAAATCCCGCAGCTCGCCGGCAAGCGCAGCGGTCTCGGCGTCCATGCCGATCTCGCCGGTCTTCTGTCCGTATTCGATGAGCGCCTCTACCAGCCGTCCGATGCGGCGGCTGTGGCTGGCGCCGAGCCCCAGCTTGATGTCGAAGGGGATGTCGTCCTCGCTGAGGACGCCCGCGCGCACGGCGTCGTCGATGTCGTGATTGACATAGGCGATCCGGTCGGCAAAGTGCACCACGCGGCCCTCGGGAGTGTCGGCCTGCTTCGGGCCGGTGTGACAGACGATGCCGTCCATCACCTCACGGGTCAGGTTCAGGCCCTTCCCCTCCCGTTCCAGAAGGCGCACCACCCGCAGACTTTGCTCGTTGTGGTGGAAGGGATAGCCCCGCGCCTCGGAAAGCGCCCGCTCGCCGGCGTGGCCGAAGGGCGTATGCCCCAGATCATGGCCCAGGGCGATAGCTTCTGTGAGGTCCTCGTTAAGTCCCAATCCCCGCGCCACCGTGCGGGAGATCTGGGAGACCTCCAGCGTATGCGTCAGCCGGGTGCGGTAATGGTCTCCCTCGGGTGAAAGGAACACCTGCGTCTTGTGCTTGAGGCGGCGGAAGCTCTTGCTGTGAATGATCCGGTCCCGGTCGCGCATGAAGCAGGTGCGCATGGCGTCCGGTTCTTCCTCGCGCTCGCGGCCCCGGCTTTCCGCGGCAAGGGTCGCCTGTTTGGAAAGGGTCTGCCGCTCGATGGCTTCCAGCCGTTCTCGTACTGTCATCCGATCACCTCAATTATTTAATACGAAAAAAAACCGTTTTTTCTCTTTTTTTTCAAAAATTTGCGGAAAATTCACAGTTTTACGAAGGATCCCGCAGTTTTCGTGCAAACATCTCTTCTCCCATCAGCTCCGGCCGCAGGCGACCGCCGGTGGCATCCAGCAGATGCGCCGTGAAGGGCTCCAGCTTTTCCCGCGGAAGGAAGACCGTCAGCGCCACCGATGCGCCGAACTCCGCCGCATCTTCCTCGGCCTCAAACTGGGGAAGCTGCCGCCGCACCTGCTCCAAAAGAGGATAGGGGCAGTCCAGCCGGAGCTTGGCAAAGGGCTGCATCACGGCGATCCCTGCGGCGTCCAGCGCCAGCTTGCAGGTGTGTCCGTAAGCCCGCACCAGGCCTCCCGCACCCAAAAGCGTCCCGCCGAAATAGCGGGTCGTGACGCACATGACGTCAAACACCTCTTCCTTTTTCAGCACCTCCAGCGTAGGCATGCCGGACGTGCCCTGAGGCTCGCCGTCGTCGGAAAACCGCATGACGCCGTTTTGCAGGATATAAGCATAAACATTGTGCGTGGCGTCCCAATACTGCTTGCGCACGGCGGCCAGGATCTCCTGCGCCTGCTCCGCCGTTTGGATCTTATAAATATGTCCGATGAAACGGGACTTTTTCTCGATATATTCGATCTCGGCCTCCCGCCAGGGCACCCGGTAGGGCTTGCTCATAGCGCCGCCTCCCCCGGAAGATACTCCTTGATCCGGCCGTAAGCCCGCTGATCCACCACGGCCTCGATCTCGATGCCGTTTTCCGCATAATCCGCGCGCTTGACGTTGGCGTCGCGGTAAAGATAGTCCAGCACCTGCGCCTGGGCATAGGGCAGCAGAAAATGCACGTCGCGCATTCCCTCTCCCAGCACCCGGCAGATCCGGTCCACCAGATTTTCCAGTCCCAGTCCGCGCAGTGCCGAGCAGTAAAGCGCGTCGCTCTGGCGGGGCAGCTGATCCTCCCGAAGACGATCGACCTTGTTGAACACCGTGATGCGGGGCGTTTGGCCCGCGCCAAGCTGCTCCACAAGCTCTTCCACCACCTGATACTGTCTGCGCCATTCCGGGTCGCCCGCGTCGATGACGTGCACCAACACATCGGCATAAACCAGCTCTTCCAGCGTGGAACGGAAAGCGTCGATGAGATGATGGGGCAGCTTGCGGATAAAGCCTACCGTGTCCGAAAGCAGGATATCGCCAAGCTGCTGGGTATGCAGCGTGCGGGTCGTGGGATCCAGCGTGTCGAACAGGCGGTCGGCGGCATGAACGCCCGCCCCCGTCAGCGCGTTGAGCAGCGTGGACTTGCCGGCGTTGGTATAGCCCACGATACACACCAGCGGGACTTCGTTCTTCTCCCGCTTGCTGCGTTGGGTGGCGCGGACGCGCCGCAGTTCCCGCAGTTCGTCCTGCAGCTTCTGGATCTTGCGGCGAATGTGACGGCGGTCGGTCTCCAGCTGGGTCTCGCCGGGGCCGCGGGTACCGATGGGGCTGGAGCCGCCTGAGGCGGTCTGCCGCACCAGGTGGGTCCACATGCCCGTCAAACGGGGCAGCAGATACTGATACTGCGCCAGCTCAACCTGCAGCTTGCCCTCGGCCGTGCGGGCACGGTCGGCAAAAATATCCAGAATCAGACCGCTGCGGTCGATGACGCGGCAGGAGAGTGCATCCTCCAGCGCCTTGCCCTGGGACGGCGAAAGATCGTTGTCCACGATGACCAGATCGATCTCATTGGCAGCGATCAGCTCCTTCAGCTCGGCGGCCTTGCCCTCGCCGATAAAGGTATGAGGGTCGGGCGTGTGCTTGTTCTGCATGGCGGTCAGCACCGCTTCGCCGCCGGCCGTGCGCACCAGCTCGGCAAGCTCGGCCATGGTGACCTCGTCTGAGTTTTCAAAATCCTTCGCGCTGTCGCAGCACAGCCCCACCAAAAGGGCGCGGCCGCGCACGTCCTCCCGCTTTTCCAGCATACTCAAAGGCTTTTCGCCTCCCCTGTCCATGAAATGTGCATTTTCGATGAAAACTGACAAAAGCGGCGCCCGATCACAGGCGCCGCTGTATGACCAACTTGAGGTTTATTTATTCTCCAGGTTGAAACGCTTCTTAAAGCGGTCAACGCGTCCGCCGGTATCGACCAGCTTCTGCTTGCCGGTATAGAAGGGATGGCAGTTGCTGCAAATTTCAACGCGGATATTCTCTTTCGTGGAGCCGACCTGGAACTCGTTGCCGCAGGCGCAGCGCACGGTAGTCACCTTATAGTTGGGATGGATACCCTCTTTCATTTCATCTCACCTCGCATCGATTACTTTTCGCAACGACAATCATACCATAACAAATTCAAGAATGCAAGCTTTTTTTCAAAGATTTTGCGGGAAAATCGCCGTTTTTTTGTAAAATGCGCCGCACGGACAGGATCGGGACAAAAACAGCGCGTAGCCGGAACACAGACAGCCGCGAAAGGAGCGCATTTCGCGTTCCCGGGCACGGGCTTGATAAATTTTGTTTAAATTTTGCCCGCAAAACGGCAAAAGGGCTTGACTTTTTCGTCCGCGGAACGGATAATTGTAAAGGTCGCAGTCCTTCGGCGCTGCGATCCAATTTTTCAGCAAGGATGGATAAAACTATGGCCAAGTCCAAAACTGCCGGTAAAGACAACCGGACAAGCCCCTGGATCAAGCTGGTGCTGATCCTCGCCGCGATCCTCTGTGTGGTCACCGTTCTCTACATGATCCTTTCGTCTACGGGCATCATCGCCCGCAACACCACTGCAATGACGGTGGGCAACGACAAGATCTCCACCATGGAAATGCGGGCTTATTACGTTACGACCCGTGATTCGTTCCTGAATCAGTACGGCGATGTTCTCAATTCTTACGGATACGACACCACCTCCGCCGCCTTTGAATCGCAGCCCTCGCTGTTCAACGGCTCTCAGAGCTGGAAGGAGTATTTCCTCGCCAGCGCCGAGCAGACCGCCTATGAGATCAGCCTGCTGTATCAGAACGCAAAGCAAAGCGGCTATGTCATGACCGAGGACGACAAGGCGCAGGTGGAATCCAATCTCAAGGCCTTTGCCACCGCCGCCGACAGCTATAACGAGCGCAACGGCACGAATTACACCGACAAGAGCTATGTCCGTGCTATTTACGGCGCCGGCACATCGCTGAAGGACCTGCGGGATTACTTTGAGAAGCGCGCGATCGCCGGCTCTTATTATCAGTCGCTGATCGACGGCTTTGACATCACCGACGCCGATGTGGACGCTTATTTCAACGAGCACACCGAGGAGTTCACCGTGCTGGATTATTATCGCTATACGGTGAATTATCAGACCTATACCTACACCGAGGGCAGCGCCGAAGCAGGCGCTCCCAAGAGCGAGGCTGAGGCCGAAAACATGACGAACATGGCAAAAGCCACCGCCAAGCAGACTGCCGAGGCCTTCCTGGCCGCCCTTGCGGACGACGGAAGCAATTTTGACACGCTGGCTGCCAGGTATGCCGAGGAGGCCGGCGAGACCGTCCGCGAAACCTGGCTGAATGAGGATGTGCCTCTTACCAATGCCGCTACCGCAGGTTCCGGCTGGGCAGTCAATGAAGCCCGCCGGCCCGGCGACAAGGCCGTGATGGAGGACGAGGCCACCAACAGCTATTCCGTCTTCTACTTCATCAACCGCCGCATCGATGACGAGCCCACCATGGCGGTCCGCCACATCCTGTTCACCGCCTCTTCCTCCGATGACGACGCCACGGTCGCCGCTGCCAAGCAGTCGGCCGAGGATGTGCTGGCCCAGTGGAAAGCCGGTCCCGCCACCGAGGATTCCTTTGCCGATCTGGCCAGGGAATACAGCGCCGACAGCAACGCCTCCAGCGGCGGTCTGTACACCGGCATTTATCTCGGCCAGATGGTGCAGGAATTCCAGGACTGGTGCTTTGACGAA
>JAFOPS010000051.1 GCA_017394205.1 Clostridia bacterium
AAGCTGACGGGGAACACGCTGACGGGCTACCTGTTGGACGGCGGGACTGTCGTTGCAGAGCTGGAGGATGACGAACTTTCGGTCTCTTACCTCCGCGGCGCGAATCTGATTTCCCGCACAACTGCCGCAACCGAATATTACACCTTCAACGCCCACGGGGATGTGGTGGGCCTTGTCAATGCTACCGGAACACAGACGAAGACCTACGATTACGACGCCTTCGGCAATGAAAAAGACCGCGTGGGAGCCGACCCCAACCCCTTCCGCTATTGTGGCGAATACTTCGATGTAGAGAGCGGAGCGTATTATCTCCGGGCGCGGTACTATGATCCGAGTATCGGACGGTTTACGCAGGAGGACACCCACTGGAATACTTCCAACATGATCTACGGCGATGAGCCCCAGCAGATCGGAGAATATGAAGACCCGCTTGGGACAAGCC
Source organism: Clostridia bacterium (assembly GCA_017394205.1). GTDB lineage: Bacteria > Bacillota > Clostridia > Oscillospirales > Butyricicoccaceae > UBA4644. The sequence continues at coordinate 443 of JAFOPS010000051.1, forward strand.
GGTATGTCTACGCGCCACAAATTACCGCCGACGCAACAGCCTTCTGAAACTGCCGAGCATCGCCTGTTTTTCTGTGGAAGACCCTTGAAAGTGCGGCGGTTTTTCGATAGAATATATAAAATAGACTGAAACGCCGCGCCTGAAAGGACGGAAGCACGCATGAAAACACAGCGGAGAGCCGAGCTCCGGGCGATGCTCGCCACCATCATTGGCCATATATTCTGGGGGTTCAGCTTTCTGGCGTCCCGCACGGCGCTGAACACGGCCCATATGTTTCTGCTGTTGAGCCATCGGTTTTTGCTGGCGTTTCTCGTCATGAATCTGCTGCTGGCACTGCGGGCGGCGCGGCTGCACCTCAAGGGGAAGCGGGTCGGGCTGCTGCTGTTGCTGGCGCTGGCAGAGCCGGTGGTCTATTTTTTCGGCGAGCAATATGGCATCCTGCATTCCAACACCATCTTTTCCGGCGTGATGATCGCCATGATCCCCCTGCTGTGCACGCTGGCGGCGGCGCCGGTCTTGGGAGAAAAGCCAACCTGGGGGCAGCTGCTGTTCAGCATGATCTCCGTGGGCGGCGTCGTGGGCATCGGCCTGATGAGCAAGGGCTCCGGCGCGCTGGAATGGAGCGGCGTTGCGGCGCTGGTGGTCGCCGTGGCTGCGGCCTCCGCCTATACGCTGCTGAGCCGGGGCGTTTCCGCTGAGTTCACGCCCTTTGAGCGCACTTATATGATGATGGCCATGGGCACGGGGGTGTTCACCGCACTGGCGGCGGTGACCTGCCGGGGATCGATCAGGGCCTATTTGCAGCCGCTGGGACAGCGGCCTTATTTGCTGTCGGTGGTGTTTCTGGCGCTGTTTTGCTCGGTGGGGAGCTATTTTCTGTCGTCTTATGCGCTTACTTATATGACAGTGGCCCGGGAGGCTGTCTTCAGCAATCTGACTACGGCGGTCTCGGTGTTTGCCGGAGCGTTTTTCCTGCACGAGCCGTTTTCTCTGTGGGGCGTGTTGTTCTGCGCCATGATCCTGCTGGGGATCTACGGCGTCCAGCGCGCCGCGCCGGAGGAGCAGCCGCCGGAGAAGCCCGGCGGGAGGGAGGACTGACCCATGCTGATCTGGTTTGCCGCGGCCTTCTGCGCCTTTTTCATCAAGGGCCTGTGCGGCTTTGCCAACACGCTGGTCTTCACCTCGATCCTCAGCTTCGGCGCCGCGAATTTCGAGATCACCCCGGTGGAGCTGCTGCTGGGGTTTCCGTCCAACGCGATCCTTGCCTGGCGTGGGAAAAAGCGCCTCTTGCCGAAGCTGATCCTTCCGCTGGGAGCGCTGCTGCTGGCGGGCAACGCGGTGGGGGCGTTTCTGCTGAAAAGCGTCGATCCCGGCCCGCTGAAGATCCTGTTCGGCTTGGCGGTGATCGCCGTGGGCGCGGAGATGCTTTTGCGGGAAAAGAAGCCAAAGCAAACGGAAGAACCGCGCCTGATCGGCTGGATCATCGGCCTGCTCTCGGGCGTTTTGAGCGGACTGTTCGGCGTGGGGGCCCTGCTGGCGGCCTATCTCAGCCGCGTCACCGACGACAGCGAGACCATGAAGGCCAACGTCAGCGCCCTGTTCGTCACGGAAAACCTGTTTCGCATCCTGCTGTATTCCGGGATGGGGATCATCACGGCGGCGTCGCTGAAAACGGTGCTGCTGCTGTTGCCGGCGGCGCTGCTGGGACTGCTGTGCGGCATCGTTTCGGGCAAGCGTCTGGACGAGCGGACGGTGCGGCGGCTGGTGATTTTCCTGCTGATGCTCTCGGGCGCCGTGCTCATTGGGAAGAACTTGTAAACAGCAGCCGCCGAAGCGGCAATGCGGAAAGAAGCGCTTATGCAGGAAAGAAAAAAAGACCGCCTCACGGTGGCTCTCGCCGTGATTTACGGGATCCTGGTGGTATGGCTGATCCTGTTCAAGATGGCGACGCCTTCGGAGTTTGCGGAAATGCGGCATGAAAGGGCGCTGAACCTGATCCCCTTCCACTATGACGAGGAGACGTCAAACCATCTTTCCGAGGTCCTGGACAATGTGCTTGTCTTCATCCCGCTGGGCATTTATCTGCGGATGCTTGGGAGGCGGAGCGGAACGGCGATCCTCCTCTGCGCCGGCTTCAGCCTGGCGCTGGAGATCCTGCAGTATCTTTTCGGGATCGGCGCGGCCGATATCACCGATCTGATCACCAACACCTTTGGCGCGGCGGTTGGCGTGGGAGTCTATTGGCTGATGGAAAAGCTGTTCAAAAAGCAGGAAACGCGCCACAGGGTGCTGCGCGCGGCGGCGCTTGTCTGCACGGCTTTGCTGATCGCGCTGATGGCTGTGCTGATCCTTTCCAACTGACCGCGCGGCAAACCTTTATAAACAGAATAAACAAATATAAATAGAGTAAAAACACAGGAGAAGCGTATGAAACGTCAAATAATTGCAGGAGAATCCTCATTTGCCCGGCGGGTGATCCCGTTGGCGGCCGTGCTGCTGGCGCTGCTGCTGCCGGCAGGCTGCGGGCTGGAAAAGCCCGGAACGGGAGAAAATCCCGCAGCGGGTCAGCCCTCTGCGTCCGATCCGGCGGTGGTGTCCCGCCCGGAAGCCGCTGTGCAGCCCGACAGGGTGCAGATCACGGAAACGGTCTTTTCGGACACGACGGTCACCGTGTCGTGGAACGCCGTGGCGGAGGCCGAGGGCTATGAGATCTCGGTGGAGAGAAGCAGGATGGGCGCCGACGCCGGGAGCGACACCGAACTGAGCGAAACGGCGGAGCGATCCTTTACGGCGGACTTTCAGGGAGCGAGCCTGCTGCGCCTGCAGGTGCGGGCGTGGAAGACTGCGGACGGCCAGCGGCTTTACGGCGAATGGAGCAATTTCGTGGAGGGCGAGGGCCCGCTGCCCCAGGGCGATTTTACGTATGCGGAGCTGGAAAAGCTGGAGTTTACCTTTGCCAGCGGCGCGGGCGCGTGGAGCACCGAGCTGTATGTGGCGGCCGACGGCTCCTTTACCGGCCTGTATCACGACGCGGACATGGGCGATACGGGCGAGGGATATCCCAACGGAACGCAGTATTATTGCCGGTTTTCGGGCAGCTTTGCCCCGCCGGTGTATGTGGACGAATATACCTACGCCGCGCCGGTCCGGCAGCTTTTGACGGAAGAGGAACCCGAACAGGTGGAGATCATCGACGGCGTTCGCTGGATCTCCAGCGTGCCCTATGGGCTGGAAAACGCGGAAGAAGTACTGTTTTATCTCCCCGGAAAGCCGGTGAGCGAGCTGCCGGAGGAATATGTGAGCTGGTGCCGTTATGAGCTTTTTGAAGAAGAAACGCTGCCGTTTTACGGCTTGTACAATCAGGTCGACGGCTACGGCTTCTCCTCGGCGCAGGTGGTCTTTGACAGGGACGATCTGGTGAAGCTGTTCCGCGAGACGGCCCAACGCTCCGCCGAGATCGACGCGGCCTTTGAACGGGGCGATATGGATCAGTCCACCATGAACAGCACCGCCGCCGAGCGGTATTACCTTTGGGACGGTCTGCTCAACCGGATGTGGGACTATTTCAAGGAGACCCTCCCGGAAGACGAGATGAAGTCTCTTACCGCGCAGCAGGTAAAGTGGATCGCGGAAAAAGAGGCCGCCGTCAAAGCGGCCGGAGCTGAGGTGGAGGGCGGCTCCATGCAGCCTTTGGCGGAATACGGCGTGGCCGCCGAATACACCGAGGCCCGCGTGCGGGAGTGGCTGGAAACCTATTTCGCCTGATCGAAGCGGACGCACCGAAAATCTGGAGGCGACGGATGAAGACCCTGTATGACAACGGCCGCATCTATACCGGCGGCCGGACGACGGCCGAGGCCTTTGCCGTGGAAAACGGCCGGTTCTTTTTCGTGGGGAGCCGTGAGGAGGGCGCGGCACTGGGATGTGACGAGCGGGTGGATCTGGGCGGCGCTTTCGTCTGCCCGGGCTTCAACGACAGCCACATGCACCTGCTCAATTTCGGACAGTTTTTGCACAGCGCCCATCTCAACGAGCACACGGGCTCGCTGCGGGAGATGCTGGAGGCGATACGGACCTTTGCCGGAGAGCACCCGCCGAAGGCCGGCCAGTGGCTGGTGGGCCGCGGGTGGAACGACGATTATTTCACCGACGTTGGCCGGATGCCCTCCCGCGACGATCTGGACGGGATCTCCCGGGAGATCCCGATCATTGCCGTCCGCTGCTGCGGCCACTGTCTGGTAGCCAATTCCAAAGTGCTGGAGCTGTGCGGCGTCACGGAGGAAACGCCCGCTCCTGCGGGCGGGCGCATCGGCATGGAAAACGGCCGCCTCGACGGCCGGTTTTACGACGATGCCATGGAGCTGATCTACGCCAGGCAGCCCGCGCCGGATCTCCAGCGCATCAAGGAGATGCTGCGGAGCGCCTGCGCGGCGCTGAATTCCTACGGCGTCACCAGCTGTCAGACCGACGATTACTGCGTGTTCCGCGGAGTGGATTGGCGGACCGTGAACCAGGCCTATCGGGAGCTGGAACAGAGCGGCGAGCTCACCGTGCGGGTCTATGAGCAGAGCAATTTCACGTCTCTCTCCAGGCTTCGGGAGTTTGTGTCCGCCGGATGCCGCACCGGCGCGGGAAGCGACCGCTTCCGCATCGGCCCGCTGAAAATGCTGGGCGACGGGTCGCTGGGCGCGCGGACGGCTTATCTCAGCCGCCCCTATGCCGATGCGCCCGACATGCGGGGGATCCTGATCTATTCCCGGCAGGAGCTGGAGGAGATGATCGGCTTTGCCCACGAGCAGGGGATGCAGGCGGCGGTGCACGCCATCGGCGACGGCTGCCTCGACGCCGTGCTGGACGCCTACGAAAAGGCGCTGACGGCTCATCCCAGGCCCGATCACCGCCACGGCATCGTGCATTGCCAGATCAGCCGGCCCGATCAGCTTGCGCGCATCGCGCGGCTCGGCCTGCACGTTTATGCCCAGAGCATTTTTCTGGATTATGACGTACATATCGTGGAGGAACGGGTGGGGAAGACCCTTGCCGCTTCCAGCTACAGCTGGAAAACGCTGATGGAAAAGGGCGTCTGCGTGTCCAACGGGAGCGACTGCCCGGTGGAGCTGCCCGACGTGATGGCGGGCATCCAGTGCGCCGTGACCCGTTCTTCGCTGGACGGCAAAGCGGGGCCGTTTTTGCCCCGCGAGGCCTTTACCGTGAGCGAGGCGCTGGATTCCTATACCATACGCGGCGCCGAGGCCAGCTTTGAGGAAGAAATAAAAGGGCGCATCGCGCCGGGGTATCTGGCTGATTTCACCGTTTTGGGAGCCGATCCCTTTGAGACCGACCCCGCCGCGCTGGGCAGCATCCCCGTCCTTGCCGCATATCTGGAGGGGGAGCCCGTGTACCGGCGGGCATAAAAACGACCGTGCGGCCCGCGCCGCGGGGCAAACGGGAAAGCGAGGAAAGGGATATGACAAGAAACATCCTTATCGCCATGGCGGTGATCCCGGCGATCTGGCTGATGATCAAGGTCTATCAGGCCGACAAGCTGGAAAAAGAGCCGGTGGGCTTTTTGATCAAGCTGGCGCTGCTGGGAGTGGTAGCCACCGTGCTTGCCGGCGTCACCGAAACGGTGGGCGCGCTGGTGCTGCAGGCCCTGTTTTCAAGACAGCCGCTGATCTATCTGCTGCTGTTTTATTTCGGCGTGGTGGCGCTGTCGGAAGAGGGCTTCAAATACCTGCTGCTGAAAAACCGCACCTGGCGGTCGCCGTATTTCAACTGTCAGTTCGACGGCGTGGTCTACGCGGTCTTTGTGTCGCTGGGCTTCGCGCTGTGGGAAAATATCGCCTATGTCCTGCAATACGGGCTGGCCACGGCGCTGGTGCGGGCCGTTACCGCCGTTCCGGGGCACGCCTGCTTCGGCGTGTTTATGGGGGTCTGGTACGGAGCGGCCAAGCGGTACGAGCTGGCAGGAGCGGAAGACGCCGCCCGGATCGCCCGGCGCAGGGCGCTGCTGATCCCGGCGCTGCTCCACGGATGCTATGATTTCATCGCCACTGTGGACAAAACGGCGTATTCGTTGATCTTCGCGGCGTTTGTCATCGTATTGTTCCTTCTCAGCTACCGCCTGATCCGGCGAGCGTCCCGAAATGACGGGTACATCGCCTGAACATAAAAAAAGAAAAGCAGCGGGAAATCCCGCTGCTTTTTGCATTTCAAAGCTGCTTCAGGATATCGGGAAAGGGCGACAGGCTTCTCGCCAGAATGCCATGCATCTGGGCGATGGCCACGCCGTAGTTGACGATGGGCACGCCGGCTGCCCGCGCACGGGCCAGACGGCTCTGCATTTCTTTTTCGTTGAGCATGCAGCCTCCGCAATGAACGATGAGATCATAGCCGCTGAGGTCGGCGGGGAACTCGCCGCCGGAGGTAAAGGAATACTGCGGCTTCGCGCCGGTATAGCGCTCGATCCAGCCGGGCAGCTTCACCGATCCGATGTCGTTGCATTGACGGTGATGGGTGCAGCCCTCGGAAATGAGGACGCGGTCGCCGTCCTTCAGCGCCGCCAGCCGGGCGGCGCCCGATACCAGCGTGGGAAGATCGCCCTTGTACCGGGCGAACAGGATGGAAAACGAGGTGAGGAGCGTATCGGACGGGACGCACTTTTCCACCGCGCCGAAGACCTGGGAATCGGTGATCACCAGCCTAGGCGGCGTTTTCATTGCCGCAAGGACGCTCTCCAGCTCCTCCGGCTGGCAGGAGAAGAAGGTGCAGTGATGATCCAGAAGCTCCCGCATGGTCTGCTGCTGGGGCAGAATGAGCCGCCCCTTGGGCGCGGAGCCGTCTATGGGGATCACCAGCACCGCGGCGTCGCCCGGCTCCAGCAGATCGGCCACCAGCCGCTTTTCCTGCTTCGTCTGAGCGGCAAAGCCGCCCAGACGGTCTTTGAGCAGCGCGATATTTTCTCCCGTTTTGGCGCTGACGTACAGCGCGTTTTCGGGCAGCGGGGGACGGTCCTTGAGCAGATCGGCCTTGGAAAAGGCCAGAAGGAGGGGAATCTCCCGCTGCTTCAGCAGGGCCTCCAGCTCCCGCTCGGGCGCGCCCATGCCCGCTTCGGCATCCACCACCAAAACGGCGATATCGGTGCGGGAGAGGGTCTCCAGCGCTTTTTGCACCCGCTTTTGCCCCAATTCGCCCTCATCGTCCAGACCGGGCGTGTCGATGATGACCACCGGGCCCAGCGGCAAAAGCTCCATGGCTTTTTTCACCGGGTCGGTAGTGGTGCCCTTTACGTCGGAGACCACCGCCAGCTCCTGCCCGGTAACGGCGTTGACCAGACTGGATTTTCCGGCGTTGCGCCGCCCGAAAAAGCCGATGTGCAGCCGCTCGGCCGAGGCCGTTTCATGCAGACTCATAGGGCGTCCTCAGAAGCGGAAGTCCCGCCGGTTGGAGGAGCGGATGTCCTGAATGTGCTCCTGGGCGATGGCGCGCACCTTCTCCTTGGGGATGCGGGCGAGCTCCCGCTGGATCATTTCATAGCCGAGCTTTTTCGTTTCGGGCGAAGCATAGTCCTCCAGATATTCCGCCAGCGTCATCAGGGCGTTGGGATGGCAGCAGTTGAGGATCTGCCCGCTCTTGCACAGGGACATGAAGCGGTCGCCGGTGCGGCCCTCGCGGTAGCAGGCGGTGCAGAAGGAGGGGATGTGGTCGGTCTCTATCAGCCAGCGCACTACCTCGTCCAGCGTCCGCTGGTCGGACACGTCGAATTGCTCGGTGTCATGGGGGCGCTCTTCCTGGGTATAGCCGCCCACCGAGGTGCGGGAGCCGCCGCTCACCTGAGAGATGCCCACCCGCAGCAGCTTCTGCCGTACCTGCTCGGTCTCGCGGGTGGAAACGATCATGCCGGTATAGGGGACAGCCAGACGGATGCAGGCGGCGATCTTGGTGAAGATCTCGTCGCTGATGCCGTTGTCAAACATATCGGGGTCGATGTCGTCGGCCCGCTTGACCCGGGGCACGCTGATGGTGTGGGGACCCACGCCGTGAACGGCCTCCAGATGCTCGGCGTGCATGATCAGGCCGGCAAACTCGTACTTATACAGCTCCAGTCCGAAGAGCACGCCCAGGCCCACGTCGTCGATGCCGCCCTCCATGGCCCGGTCCATGGCCTCGGTGTGGTAGGCATAATCATGCTTGGGGCCGGTGGGATGGAGCTTGAGATAGCTTTCTTTGTGATAGGTCTCCTGGAACAGGATATAGGTGCCGATGCCGGCCTCCTTCAGCCTGCGGTAATTCTCCACCGTGGTGGCGGCGATGTTGACGTTGACCCGGCGGATATCGCCGTTTTTGTGATGGACGCTGTAAATGGTCTTGATGCAGTCCAGAATATATTCGATGGGGTTGTTGACGGGGTCCTCGCCCGCCTCGATGGCCAGACGCTTGTGGCCCATATCCTGCAGGGCGACGACCTCGGCCCGCACCTCGTCCTGGGTGAGCTTTTTCCGGGCGATGTGCTTGTTTTTCAGATGATAGGGACAGTAAAGACATCCGTTGACGCAATAGTTGGAAAGATACAGCGGCGCAAAGATGACGATGCGGTTGCCGTAAAAGGCCAGCTTGATCTCCTCGGCGATCTCGTACATTTTCTCGATTTTTTCGGGGATCTCACAGGCCAGCAGAACGGAGGCCTCCCGATGGGTCAGGCCGGAGCATTCGCATCCGGTGGCCGTTTTGCGGGGACGGGCCTTTTCCAGAATGGCGTCGATGAGAGCTACGTCGTTTTTGTGTTCCTCGGCATAGGCCAGGGTTTCGCGGATCTCCTCGTCGTTGATGAACTCTTCCGCTTTCAGGGATTTGGGATCGTAAACAGCCATGAGTTTCTATCTCCTTTTTTATAATTCCTGTTTGATATCGCCTCGGGCGATGACCAGTGTGCATCCCACCGAGCGCACCCTCGCGTCCAGACAGTCCCGGCATTGGGCGGATTCCTCCCCGGTGCACAGCTTGTTGTCATACAGCTCGTACTGCTTGCGCACCGCCACGGGAGAGAGATTGGGCATGACCACGTTTGCCCCCGCCGAAATGCCCTTTTCCCGGCCTGCCGGGTCGACGGTGCCCAGCGCAGTGGTGGCGGGGAGCAGCACCGGCGGATGGATCAGCCGGATGATGCTCAGCAGATAGCAGGTCAGCTCGGCCGTCCCCGCGGGCATATCCTTAAAGGGCGTCCCGTGGTGGGGGACAAAGGGCCCGATGCCGCACATGTCCGGCTTGAACCGCTCGATGAACTTCAGATCCTTCGCCAGCGTTTCGGGCGTCTGGTAGGGGGAACCCACCATAAAGCCGCACCCCACCTGATAACCGATCTCCCGCAGATCGCGTAGACAGGCCATCCGGTGGTCAAAGGACATCTCCGGGGGATGGAGGCGGGAGTAATGCTCCCGGTCGGCTGTCTCGTGACGGAGCAGATAGCGGTCGGCGCCCGCGTCAAACAGGCGCTGATAGCTGTCCCTTTCCCGCTCGCCCATGGACAGGGTCACGGCGCAGTCGGGATGCTCCCGCTTGAGCCGGGCGACGATGGAGCACAGCCGCTCGTCGGTGTAATAGCCGTCCTCGCCCCCCTGCAGGACAAAGGTGCGAAAGCCGAGGGCATAGCCCTCGCGGGCACAGGCGGCGATCTCCTCCTCGGTGAGACGATAGCGGACGCAATCCCGGTTGCTCCGCCGGATGCCGCAATACAGACAGTCGTTTTTGCAGAAGTTGCTGATCTCGATGAGGCCGCGGATAAACACGGCGCTGCCGTAGATCCGGTTCCGCGCGGCAACGGCCTTTTCAGCCAGAAGCGACGCCGCCTCGGGACGGCGGTCCGCGATCAGACGGGCGTATTCCGCCTCGGAAAGGCTGCGCTCCCGCTCCAGACGCTCGATCAGATTTTGCAGAGCCTTTTCCATCCGCAACCCTCCGCTTTCGAAATCAAAAAGGCCGTACCCGCAGGGTACGGCCGGTGTCAGTGCTCCGTACCTTTCACGCAGAACGCATCTTGATGTCAGGCAAGGTGATTATACTATATCCCGCGAAAAGATGCAATGAGAAAATCATACGGACGAAAAATTTTCTGAACGAAGGACGCTATTGGCAAAAAACACCGAAAAAAAGCGGCGACATTTAGGCATATTCACGGGTTGAATATTTTTTGTTTTATGGCATAATGAAAATGATATGATAATTGCAGATCCAACATCGGAAAGCTGAGAAATGAGGTAACAGGAATGGCTAACACCGCAAAAGATATTATGAAAATGATCCGCGAGCAGGACATCAAGATGGTGGACTTCAAGATCGTTGACATCAACGGTCAGTTCCGTCACGTGACCATCCCCGCGCAGAATTTCAACGAAGACACGATGCAGAACGGCATCGGCTTCGATGCCTCCAACTACGGCTATGCCGTGGTGGAAAAGAGCGACATGGTCTATATCCCCGATCTGGACACTGCCATGATCGATCCCTTCTGCGAGATCAAGACCCTGAGCATGATCGGCAACGCCATGATCATCGATTATCCCAACAACCGGCCCCTCAGCCAGTATCCCCGCAATATCGTTCTGGCTGCCGAGCAGTACATGAAAGACAGCGGCATTGCCGATACCATGATGATCCTGCCGGAGTTTGAGTTCTATCTCTTCAACCAGGTGGGCTGGAAGGTGGATCACAATCTGATCTCCGCGGCGCTGGACGCCGACCAGGCCCATTGGAACAGCGACGTGGAGGGAACCGGCTGTGTCGTCCCCTTCCAGAAGCATTATCATATCGCCAAGCCGCTGGACAAGACCTATGAATGCCGCAGCGAGATGTGCATGGAGATCGAAAAGGCCGGCATCCCCGTCAAATACCATCATCCCGAGGTGGGTGGCGCCGGGCAGTTCGAGATCGAGCCCCTGCTGGGCCAGATGTCCAAAATGGCCGACGGCACCATGATGGTCAAATACATCATCCACAACGTGGCCCGCAAATACGGCCTGACCGCAACCCTGATGCCCAAGCCCGTTTACGGCGAGGCGGGCAGCGGCATGCACGTCCATATGCTCCTGCTGAAGGACGGCGAGCCCGTTTTCTCCGATGACAACGGCTATTCCCACCTGTCCAAAGAGGCGCATTGGTTCATGGGCGGCCTGCTGAAGCACATCGCTTCGCTCTGCGCCATCACCAATCCCTCTACCAACTCCTTCAAACGCCTGGTGCCCGGCTTCGAGGCCCCCGTTACCGTGGGCTACGCCACATCCAACCGCTCGGCCGTCATCCGCATCCCCGCTTATGCCAAGAGCCCCAAGATGCGCCGCTTTGAGATCCGCAATCCCGACGCCACCTGCAACCCCTATTTCTGCTATGCGGCGCTGCTGATGGCCGGTCTGGACGGCATCAAGAACAAGATCGATCCCCACGCCAACGGCTGGGGCCCCTATGATATGAACCTGTACGACCTCTCTGACGAGGAGAAGGCCAAGCTCCACCATCTGCCCACCCGTCTGGAGGATGCGCTGGACGCGCTGGAGGCCGACCATGACTATCTCACCGCCGGCGGCGTGTTCCCCGAGGAGCTTCTCAAAAACTTCATTGCCCGCAAGCGGGCCGAGTGCCGCGAGATCTCCCAGATCCCCCATCCCGTGGAGTTCGAGAAGTATTACAATATTTGATTGGATTTGCAGGCGCCCCGGCGGAAACCCGCCGGGGCATCTGTTTTGCCCATGCGCAAAGAAAAAACCTCTTTTGCCGCAATGGCAAAAGAGGTTTTCGCTTTGGTACGCCCGACTGGAGTCGAACCAGCGGCCTTTAGAGTCGGAGTCTAACGCTCTATCCAGCTGAGCTACGGGCGCATTTCAAGCAAAAGTTATTCTACCACAGTTTTTTTGATTTGTAAATCCCAAAAATGATTTTCTTTCCACAGCCTGCGGACGCCGTCCACTTGCGCGGAAATGCGGGGTGTGGTATAATACGGCGAAATGAAGAGGAAAGAAACGACGATTCACACAGGAGGTGTGTTATGATCACGTACGAAGACATCAAAAAGGATCCCACGATCCGCACCTATATCGCCAAGGCGGACGAATCGCTTCTGGCGCTGGGCTACACCGAGCACAGCTTTGCCCACGTGACCCACGTGGCCGAGATGGCGGGCTATATCATGGAATGCATGGGCCAGCCGCCCCGGCAGGTGGAGCTTGCCAAGATCGCCGCCTATCTCCACGATATCGGTAATCTGATCAACCGGGTGGATCACGGGCAGAGCGGCGCCGTCATGGCCTTCCGTATTTTGGGGGAGATGGGCTTTGAGCCGGAGGAGATCGCCACCATCGCCACCGCTATCGGCAACCACGACGAGGGCACCGGCGTCCCCGTCAACCAGGTGGCCGCCGCCCTGATTCTGGCGGACAAATCCGACGTGCGCCGCAGCCGCGTCCGCAATCAGGACATCAGCCATTTCGACATCCACGACCGGGTGAACTATTCGGTGACCAAATCCGAGCTCAAGATCAACGAAGCCCGGACGCTCATCAAGCTCAAGCTGACGGTCGACACCCGCTTCGGCTCGGTGATGGACTATTTCGAGATTTTTATGGAGCGCATGATCCTCTGCCGCAAGGCCGCCGAAAAGCTTGGCCTGCAATTCAAGCTGATGATCAACGAGCAGCAGCTCATCTGAGCGGCCGGAGGCGGCGCCTCCCGCGCCGCCGGCGAGGGCCCTTTTCTGCTGAAAAGGCGGCAAATCAAAAAAAGAGTGCGTCGGGGCGTACTCCGTAAGGAAGGCGCCCCGATGATTTGCTTGCTCTCGTCTACACCTCATCCGACCTCGCTTCGCTCGGCCACCTTCCCCTCAAGGGGAAGGCTTGAGGAGCGCGCCAACCAACGGCTTCCCCTTGAGGGGAAGGCTTGAGGAGCGCGCCAACCAACGGCTTCCCCTTGAGGGGAAGCTGTCAGCCGCAAGGCTGACTGATGAGGTGGCGGGCGGATTGCCATGTTGCTTTGCTCCTCACAACAATAGCGTGCTTCTCAGAAAAATAGTTGTTGAGCCAGGGTATAACCACCTAAAAGGATATGAAATAGGCGTGACCATTGCGGTCACGCCTATTTTGTCTCTCGGATTTTGTGGTGCAAAATCCGATGCTCGCTATCACTGCGGACAAGGGAGTTCTTGTGCAAACCTAATGTCAGAAGCATCCCTACAAACGGGAATTTTATCAAACTATCTTATCCTTATAAAACTCATTTTCCTTTAGCATATCTTTCCTCCATTTAAATCATCTGCTGTTTTTGCGCTCATAACAAGATTGTATCTGTCACGAACCAAATCTTTTAGTTTTTCACTGATCTCGAGATAATCTTTTGTAAGTTTATCCTGTACAAATCTAACTGCCTCGGCATCGCTTAAACCCATGACTTTATGTGCCAGAGCATACAGGCTATGAATTGCGTCAAAATGAGAAAGACAGTCGGCATCTACCAGTATATGTTCTTCTTTCGTTGTCCGAAAATCAGCCCGTTTGCTGCTGTGATTAAGGATACACTTTTTTACGAGCTGTATTTTTTCTTCAGAATATGACTCCTGCCTCAACAATTCTTCAGCAATTGAAGCACTAAACTCATTGTGTTTAGTGCGATCCAAATTGCCATCTGTCATAGAAATGTCATGGAGCAATGCACTCAATTCCAAAACTTCACGATCAACTTCGTTCTCTTTTGCAATCAATATCACGTATTTGTGAACATACTGAACATGCTCTCGATAAAGGTTATACTCATCTTTCGTACCCTTTGTTTTTTCTTCAAATGTGTTGCTTCTTTCGATAACTTCTCTTTGCATCTTTTCAACGATGTTCATAACCTGCCCTCATAATAAACTACGCTTTGTGCCTTAGCACGAATAATTTAAAGTTAATGATCTATGTAAACTGCGATTTGTCGAACTGATTATACCACCCCAATTCGGCATGGTCAATTACGTTACTCTCAAAAGCATGAAGGAGGCACTTCCTTACGAAGTGCCTCCTTCAGCACTCTTTTTTTGATTTGATTCCCTGTCCGCTGCCTTGTCTGCGCAAACGCTGCGCCGGAAAGGCGGGAAGGAGGCTGCAGAGATGCCTTATGCCTCCTGCGGCGCTTTTTCCCGGGTCTCGTCGGTGAGGTTGCGGCACCATTTGCCCTGACGGTAGCGGAAAATGCCCAGAAGCATCCGTACAAGCTGCTCGGCCTGGATGAGGGCGTAAAGCGTGGTGATGGAGGTGACGCCCAGCGTCTTGACGGCGAAAAAGGCCAGCGGCACGCCCACCAGCCACACCACGCCGCAGTCCAGAAACATCAGGAAGTAAGAATCGCCTCCGGCGCGGATGGTGGACATAAAGATCACGTTGAACAGGCGGAACCCGATGCGGATGGCGAACAGCCGCACCATCATCACGGCCCCCGCGCGAATGGCCTCGTCGGTGAGGCCGAAGAGCGAGACCAGCGGCCCGGCTGTGACGGTGATAAGCAAAAAGACCAGGATCGCCAGCGCCGCCGACACGGGGAAAAGGCAGCGGACGCATTTTTTCGCTCCCGCCAGATCCTTTTTGCCCAATTGCTCGCCCACAAGCAGACCCGCGGCGTTGTTCATGCCCATGGCGGCGGTAAAGAAGAAGCTGCCCACGGTGTTGCCGATCTTATAGATCTCGATGGCGCTGCCGCCCAAAAGGCCGTAGGCTTTCATATACATGCTGTTGCCGAAGCCGAACAGGGCCTCGTTTGCGATCAGGGGAAGCATCCGGCGGATGATGGGGGTGAGAAAGGCGCGGCTCCAGTCGGTCATCTCCCGGAAGGTGCCCAAAAAAGGTTGGCGGGTGGCCACGCCCCAGACGATGTGCGCCGCGGCGCCGCAGGCGTTGGCGATGACGGTGGCCAGCGCGGCGCCTGCCACGCCCATGGCGGGCAGACCCAGCTTGCCGAAGATCAGCACATAGTTCAGACAGGCGTTGATCACGTTGATGCCGAAGCCGATGTACATGGGGATCTTGGTGCGCTGGACGCTGCGGTAGGCAAAGGTAAAGGCGCTGGTGACGGCGCTGAACAGATAGCCGAAGCAGACGATCCGCAGATAGCGCCAGCCCAGACGCACGATCTCACTGTCGGTGCTGTAAAACCGCAGCACCGACTGTCCCGCCAGCGCGGCCAGAAGAAAAAAGACCAGCGCGATGAGCAGGCTCATCAGCATGGAAAAGCCGAAGCATTTTTTCAGAGATTTTTCGTCCTTCGCGCCGTAAAACTGCGAGGAATAGATGTTGACGCCGGAGTTGACGCCGAAGGTCACCGGGCCTAAAAGCCAATCCAGCTGGGTTGCCACGGCCACGGCGCTGACGCCGCCTACCCGGCTGACCATGATGGTGTCGACGAAGCCCGCGCCCTGATTGAGGATCTGCTGAAGGACGATGGGCAGGACGATCCGGCCCAGCTTTCGGTAAAAAGCGGGCTCGGCGATGTATTTTTCCCGGAAGGCTGTTGACATTGGATCACCGTCTTTTGCGTTGGATTATTGTTTTATTTTACTCCGGAGATTTGCCGATTGCAAGACAGATTTTTCCTTCGACGCTGCGTCGATTGCAAAACCCGGCGGGATATGATAGGCTGAAGGGCAGAAAGGGGGCGTGCCTGTGGACACCAAACGCACCGGCGAGCTGATCGCCGCCCTGCGGCGGGAAAAAGGGCTGACCCAGGAGCAGCTTGCAAAATCGCTGTATCTCTCTCACACCACCGTTTCCAAATGGGAGCGGGGACTGGGCTTCCCCGACGTATCAGTGATCGAGCCGTTGGCCGATACGCTGGGGATCACGGTCACCGAGCTGTTTCGCGGCCGGCGTGCCGGGGCGGTGGAGCCGCTGGGAGAAGAGGCGGCCAGAAACGCCCTTCGGCTGACCAAAATGACCCGCCGGCGCGAGAGACTGCTGCGGCTCCTGGCGGTGGGGTCGGTGCTTCTGCTGGCGGCGGCGCTGTTGGGCTGGAGCCTGTGGGTCAACGCCCGCGGCCCTTACCGGCGGGAGCTGAAGGGCGCCTATCAGACCGAGCAGATCGATCAGGGCAACGGCACGTTCGTCTGGTCCGGCGGGATCCCGTTCACCCTCTCGGCGCAGGACGGTCGGGACGAACAAAGCTTCGTCCTCTATGCCGGCAGCGTGCTGCTGGATCAGGGAGGCTGGGAACAGGCCGCGCCGAATTACTATCTTTTGCACGGGGAAAAATCCCGCTATGCCGTGGAGCTTCTGCGGGATGGGAGCTTCTGGCTGCTGTTGCCCGGCATGGACGAACCTTCGCATCTCACCAAGCGGGGGAATGTGCCGATCTATTTCGGCCACTATGCCCCGGGCGACGCCTATGATCATCTTCTGACGCCGTGAAGCCTGCCGAATGAACAAAAAAGCCGCCCCGCAGGGCGGCTTTTTACTGCTTTTTTACTGCTTGACGGGCTTTTGAGTGAAGACCACCTGCTCGGGGTGGAAGACATAGTCGGCGGAGGCGAACAGATCGTCCAGCCAGAGATTGTAGGAGGCTTCGGCCGCCTCGGCGTTGGCGTCGCTGTAAGGGGTCTCGCTGAAGCTGTCGAAATACATGATGTGATAGCCGAAATCGGTCTGCACGATGCCGGAATCGCCCGCCTGACGACTTTCGTCAAAGCACCAGTCGTTGAAGGCGGACACCATCTGCCCGGGGTAAATATCCTCGTACAGGCCGCCGGTGGAGGCGGAGCCGGGATCGGCGGTGTGCTCCTCGGCAAGCTGGGCGAAATGCTCCACGGTGGGATCCTGGAGCCACAGGGCGTAAAGCTCCTCGGCACGGGCCTTGGCGGAGGCGTCGTCGGGAATGTCGGTGCCTGCTTCGGGCTTGATGAGGATGTGCCGCACATTGACGCAGTAGCCGGTCTCGGCCTCGGGATCATAGACCTCGTCGGCGATGCGGGCATAGGCCGCGTTGGCGTAGCTCCGGGCATAGACGGTGGATTCCATATAGCTCAGATAGCTGTCAAGATCGGAGGAGGGGTCGAAAATGGTGCGGAGATATTCGTCGGCGTCGGCATAGCCGGAGGTGGCGGCATAGGCGTCCAGCATGGTGCGGGCGTTGCCCAGATAATCCTGCTCCTCCGGAGCCAGCGTGTGGTTTTCAGCCAGCGCGGCCCGCTTGAGGGTCTCGGTCTGATACCAGGTGTCCACCGCCATTTGGGCGAAATAATCGTTCCAGGTCTGATCCGCAGCGGCGGACTGCCGGTCAAAGGGCGTCTGGAAATCCAGATAAGCGGCCAGAGATTCGCCGTAATTGTTGTAAAGGGAGAAAAAGCTGTCCCAATAGTAATAAATATATTCCTGATTTGTCAGCGTCATATCGCCGCATTCCGCAACGACGTTGCCCGCACCGGGCACGGCGTCGCCGATGCGGTCGGTGCTGCGGGCCACCATGCTCACAGGCTGCAGAGAGCCGGAGGCTTCCACCATCGGGATCTGTGCGGGATCTGCGGCAACGGGACCGTCGGCGCCCGGCCGGGTGAGCCGGAACAGCCCATAGATCGAAAGCGCCAGCGCGATCAGGATGAGCAAAAGCATCAGCACGGTGCGGCCGATTTCGTTGTGCCCCGTTTTGACCTGGGGCAGCTCGGGCAGATTCCGCAGCTTTTCGGGGGCCTGCGTCACATAAGGGGCGGGACGGGACGGCTCGGCCGCGCTGTCTGCGGCCTGATCCATGGCTTCCTCCACCGCCTGCGTCAGGACGCTTTCCGCGGTCTCCGCCGCAGCCTCGCCCGCGCCGGGGGTCGGGAGACGGGCTCCGTCGGTTTCCGGCGCCTGAAGCGGGGCGGGAGAAAGGGCTTTTCCGCAGACGGGACAGACCGTTTCGTTATCCGGACGATCCGCGCCGCAATAGGGACACTTCATAGGGATCACTCCTTTATTGCACATTCAAAGACGAACTAAGCATACCACACAGCCGTTTGTTTTGCAAACAAAATGCAGCGGGTGAGGCAAAAAGAAGCGGACGGCGCGGGAGAATTTACAAATCATTTGCAACTGCCGGCCGCAAAGGGGGCTTGACGGCTGTGATATACTGTAAAAGGGAAGCCGAGAGCAGCCCATCCGTAAGGATCATATTATTATTTCAGAAGATAAAGGAAGGAACACCATGACGAAGATCGACATTTTCTCCGGATTTCTCGGCGCGGGCAAAACCACGCTGATCAAAAAGCTCATCGCGGAAGCCTACGAGGGTGAAAAGCTGATGCTCATCGAGAATGAGTTCGGCGAGATCGGCATCGACGGCGGTTTTTTGCAGGAGGCCGGCATCAACATCACCGAGATGAACTCCGGCTGCATCTGCTGCAGCCTGGTGGGCGATTTCCGCGAGGCGCTGCGCAAGGCGCTGGACGAATATCATCCCGACCGCATCCTTATCGAGCCCTCCGGCGTGGGCAAGCTGTCCGACGTGATCCGCGCCGTACGTGACGTTGAGGCCGACGACGCCGCCCTCAACGGCTTTACCACCGTGGTGGACGCCAACAAGTGCAAGATGTATATGAAAAACTTCGGCGAGTTCTTCAACGACCAGATCGAGCACGCCAGCGCCATCGTCCTCAGCCGCACCGCCGGCATGAAGGACTCCAAGCTCAATGAGGTGACCGCCATGCTGCGGGAGCACAACGCCGTGGCGTCGATCATCACCACTCCTTGGGACGCCATCACCGGAAAGCAGATCCTGGACGTGATGGAGCAGAAGGACACGCTGAAGGCCGAGCTGGCTCAGCTGGCTGCCGAGGCGGCCCACGCCCGGGGCGAGGAGTGCGACGACCCCGATTGCGAATGCCATCATCATCACGAGCATGAGCATGAGCACGAGCACGAGCATGAGCATGAGCACGAGCACGAGCATGAGCACGAGCACGAGCATGAGCATGAGCATCATCACCATCACCACGAGGATGGCGAGGAGTGCGACGATCCCGAGTGCGAGTGCCACCATCATCACGACCACGATGAGGATGACCACGATCATCATCACCATGATCACGATCATCACCATCATCATTACGCCGACGAGGTGTTCACCAGCTGGGGCGTAGAAACGCCGCAAACCTACACGACGGACGAGATCGAAGAGACCCTTTCCCAGCTCAACGGCGGCATCTTCGGCGCCGTCCTCCGCGCCAAGGGCATCGTGGCCGGCGAAGACGGATCGTGGATCCACTTCGACTTCGTTCCCGGCGAGATCGACGTCCGCACCGGCCCCGCCGCCACCATCGGCCGCCTCTGCGTCATCGGCGCCAAGCTGGATGAGCACGGCCTGAAAGAGCTGTTCCGGGTATAAGGCATGGAGATCCCCGTTTATCTGTTCACCGGCTTTCTGGAGGCCGGAAAGACGAAATTTATCCAGGAAACGCTGGAGGACGACCGGTTCAACGCCGGCGAGCGGACGCTGCTGCTCCTTTGCGAAGAGGGCATCGAGGAATACGAGCCCGACCAGTTTGCCGGGAAAAATGTATTTATCGAATCGCTGGATGATCCCGAGAAGCTCAATCCCGACTATCTGGCCAAGCTGCAGATGGCTCACAATGTCGAGCGCTGCGTGGTGGAATACAACGGCATGTGGATGCTGGACGACCTTTACCAGGCCATGCCCGAGGACTGGGTGATCTATCAGGAGATCTGCTTTGCCGACGCGTCTACCTTTCTGAATTACAACGCCAACATGCGCCAGCTCACGGTGGACAAGCTGAAAAGCTGCGAAATGATCGTCTTTAACAGGGCGGAGCCCTCCATCGACCGGATGGAGCTCCACAAGATCGTCCGCGCCGTTTCCCGCCGGGCCGAGATCGCCTACGAGGAAAAAAGCGGCGACGTCACCTACGACACCATCGAGGATCCGCTGCCCTTTGATCTGGAGGCGCCGGTGATCGGCATCGAGGATCAGGATTACGCCGTGTGGTATCGGGATCTTTCGGAGGAAACCAAAAAATACGGCGGCAAGACCGTGCGCTTCAAGGGCCTGGTGGTCCAGAGCCCCAAGCTGCCCAAAAAGACCTTTCTCTGCGGCCGCCATCTGATGACCTGCTGTGTCAACGACATCACCTATACCGGCTTTGCCTGCCAGTGGGACCGGGCGGAGGAGCTGAAGAGCAAGGAATGGGTCACCGTCACGGGCACGGTATCCATCAAGTTCAGCCCGATCTACGGCAAGCGCGGACCTGTTTTGCAGGTTCTCAGCGTCGAGCCCGCCGAGGCCCCCGAGCAGGAGGTCGCCACCTTCTATTAAAATCACGGAACGTCAGAAGCGCCCCGCGGCATCGCCGCGGGGCGCTTCACCGTTTGTCAAATCGGTCAAAATCGCTGCACAGGCGATTTTGCTTACGGATCGTTTTTGGCCGTTTTCTGTGTAAAAACGGTCAAAAACACCGCACACCGCCGTCATTTTTCGCAAAAAATGCGGCGAAACCGGCCCGCAGGCCGGCGCCAAAATGGCGAAAAAGCCCAGCGCAGCGGGTTTTTCGTCAGACTCAGAAGCGCCCCGCGGCGTCGCCGCGGGGCGCTTCTTTTATGGAAAGGAGGACAGGAGAGTTATTCTTCGTCGAACCAGAGGTTCAGATCGCCGACGTTGACGGAGAGCTCCACCGCAATATCGCCGCTGCCCGTTACCGGCGGAATGTCAAGATTGCCCAGCTTCACCGAGGCGTTGACGGTATAGGCGGAGGAGCTGCCGGGCAGACTCAGATCGATGTTCCCGATGTCGCAGGACAGCGAGATGCTGCCCTGAGCAGGGACCGCGATGTCAAAGGCGCTGATGGAGCCGGTGTTCACGACCGCCGAAAGAGATTCTTTCGCGGTGACCGACTGAAGCTCCAGAATCCCGGCGTGGACGGTGGCGTCGATCTTCTTGGCGATCAGCCCGTTGAGACACACGTTTCCGGCGTCGCTTTCGATCACCAGCTCGTAGTCGCCGTAGGGAAGATTGACGTCTATACAGGGAGGGTTATCCAGATGCAGCTTGTCGAACGTTCCCGTGACGGTCAGCGTGACGGCGCCGTCGGCGTCGGTCTCCTGCGTGCGGATGAGCTTCGTGGGATCGGAGGAAAAAGCGATGACAGAATCGCTGTCGGAAGGATAGAGATTGAGCGTCGCGGCGTCTACCCGGATGACGACCCGGTCGATCCCGTTGAGATCGGGCAGGAGAAAGGCCGCCTCATCCGCCGCCTCGTACGGAACAGGCGTATCAATGTTATAAGTCACCGTATTGTGGGAGAAGACCCGGCGGAAAAGCGAAGAGAACGGATTTCCCGACCATATGGTAAAAAGGCTGAATCCGGTAATGATCACGGCTGCGATCGCCGCAACGGTGAGGGCGATCGCCTTTCCCGCGCCGCGCTTCGGCGCGGCGGGACGGTAGGTCTGTTCCGCGGGACGCCGGGCGTAAACGCCCTCCCGCGGGTTGACGCGGAAACCGGGCTCGGTCCGGTACTGCTCGGGCAGCGAGGCGCGGATCTCCCGCAAAAGAGCCTCGGGCTCGCCCATGGCGTGGACGGCAGCCTCTTCGCCGATACCGTCCTCCATCCGCTCGTCGATGGCGTTGGCGTAAAACCCGCAGACCCGGTCCAGCTCCTCCGGAGGCAGGTCGGAAAGCCGGTTGCGCAGCCAGAGAATAAAATCATGCTTCTTCATTGTTTTTCCCCCTTATGAAGTCGTAAGCTTTGACGACCTCATCCCATTCTTTTAAAAAATCAAGGATGCGCTCCTGCCCGGATGGGGTCAGGTGATAGTATTTTCGCAGGCGTCCACTGTGCTCGACGGAGTATTCGGTCACACAGCCCGCCCCCTCCATCCGGCGGAGGATGGGGTAGAGCGTGGATTCCGAAAGCTCGACAGAGGGCGAAAGGTCCTTGATGATCTGGTATCCGTAAGAATCCTGCCGCTGCAGCGCCTTGAGCACGCAGACCTCCAGGATCCCCCGCTTGAGCTGGATATCCATTTCGCCACCTCCTTTGACCATACTATACAACACATAGTATTGTGTGTCAAGGGGTATTTGAAAAAATTACCGCCTCTCCCGGAGGGGAGAAGCGGTGAAATGGGGGCAGATCGATCTGACCGGTCTGCGGACGGGCGTTACGCGTCGGCGCCCGGCTCGGACGAGCCGTCGCGGGCGGCCTCGGCCTCCAGCTTGTCGGCCACGGCGTTGGCTTCCGCCTCGGCAGCCGCGGCGTTGGCCTCGGCCTCGGCGGCCTCTGCGGCGACCTGCGCTTCCTTGACGGCCTCGCGCACGGCGGCCTCCTTTTCGGCCTCGGCGGCCTTGGCCGCCTTATCCAGCTTGCGCCGGGTGGAGCGGTTTTTCATGCCGTTGAACAGGATCAGCGCATAGACCACGATCACCACGGCCAGCCCCAGCAGGCACCAGGGGCGGGGCATGTAGAAATCCCGGATGGTGAACACGCCCAGATAGATGCCCAGGAAATAAAGACCCACGCCCAGCACGGCGCTGAGGATGGCAAAAACCAGGCGGACGGCGGCCCGAACGGGCTGCTTCTTTTTGGTGATGAAATAGCGGATCAAAAGAATGACCGCCAGCAAAAACAAAGCGGGGGATTGCGTGCAGAGGATCTGATTGAGCAGCGTAGGATCTTTCATGACTGCGACCTTCCTTCAGATGCCGAAGCGGCACATAATAATTATGATAACAGATACAGTTTAACGGAAAATCTGGGATTTGACAAGGTCTTTTGCCGCCCGTGACAAAAAAAGTCGGAAAAAGAGGAAAAATCCCGCCTCCGGGCCTTGACATTTCGGGAAAAATCGGGTATGATAATTGTCAGTGTAAAGGCAAACTACTTTACAGAAAGGGGAGAGAATCATGAAAAGCGATACCTTCCACATGTCGATGCTGTTCGACTATTACGGTGAGCTGCTCACCGAGAAGCAGCGGGAGCTTTTTGACCTGTATTACAACGAGGATCTCTCCCTTGCGGAGATTGCGGAGCACGCGGGCATCTCCCGGCAGGGCGTCCGTGACGCCATCGTCCGGTCGGAAAGCGTACTCCGCGACACCGAGGACCGCCTCGGGCTGGTGAAGAAATACGGCAGCTACGAGTCCAAGCTGGAGGAGATCCGCCAGTCCGCGGCCTACATCGCCCAGGTCAACGCGTCGATCCGCAATTTCGAGATCGCGAAGAACGTCGACCGAATCCTCAAGCTCACGGAAGAAATGGAATGATCCCCCGTCCAAAGGAGCGAACATGGCATTCGAAGGCTTAAGCGACAAATTAAATAACGTATTCAAAAAGCTCCGCTCCAAGGGGCGCCTCAGCGAGGCCGACGTTCGGGAGGCCATGCGCGAGGTGCGGCTGGCGCTGCTGGAGGCCGACGTCAACTTCAAGGTGGTCAAGGACTTTGTCAAGACCGTCACCGAGAAGGCCGTGGGCAGCGACATCCTGGAGAGCCTGACCCCCGCGCAGCAGGTGGTCAAGATCGTCAACGACGAGCTCTGCGCCCTGATGGGCGGCAGCCAAAGCCGTGTGCATATGGCCAATCGGCCGCCTACGGTCATCATGTTCGTGGGTCTGCAGGGCGCGGGCAAAACGACGAATATCGCCAAGCTGGCCGGCTATTTCAAGAAAAAAGAAGGCCGCCGGCCGCTTTTGTGCGCCTGTGACGTTTACCGTCCCGCCGCCGTGCAGCAGCTCAAGGTGGTGGGCGCTCAGCTGGAGATCCCCGTCTATGAAGAGGGGCAGGGCGATCCCGTGACCATCGCGCAGCACGCCTATCAGCACGCCCGGGATCACGGCAGCGACATGCTGCTGATCGATACCGCCGGCCGTCTGCACATCGACGAGGTGCTCATGGACGAGCTCAAGCGGCTGAAGGAGGCCGTCAAGCCCCACGAGATCATGCTGGTGGTAGACGGGATGACCGGTCAGGACGCTGTGAACGCCGCCACCGCCTTCAACGACGCGCTGGGCATCGATTCGGTGCTCATGACCAAGCTGGACGGCGACGCCCGCGGCGGCGCGGCCCTGTCCATCAAGGCCGTCACCGGGAAGCCCATCAAGTTCGTGGGCATGGGCGAGAAGCTGGACGCCATCGAGCCCTTCTATCCCGACCGGATGGCCTCCCGGATTTTGGGCATGGGCGACGTGCTCACGCTGGTGGAAAAGGCGCAGGACGCCTTTGACGAGAAGGAAGCCGCCAAGCTGGAGCAGAAGATGCGGCAGGGCAAGATGACCCTCACCGACTTTTACGACCAGCTCAAGCAGCTCAAAAACATGGGCAATATGAAGGACCTTTTGGGAATGGTCCCCGGCATGGATCGCAGCGCCATGAAAAACGTCAAGATCGACGAAAAAGCCATGGCCCACACCGAGGCGATCATCCAGTCTATGACGCCCAGAGAGCGGGAAAACCCCGATATCATCAAATACAGCCGCAAAAAGCGCATCGCCGCCGGCTGCGGCCTCAAGATCGAGGACGTGAACCGTCTGCTCAAGCAATTCGACATGATGCAGCAGATGATGAAACGCTTCTCAGGCCCCGGCGCCGCGAAGAAAATGAAGCGCAGCGGCTTCAAATTCCCTTATTAGGGCTGAAAACGTGAGTAAAAAACTCAAAATAGATCGAAAATAATACGGAGGTGAAATCAATGGTTAAGATCAGACTGAGAAGAATGGGCGCCAAGAAGGCTCCTTTCTATCGTATCGTGGTGGCGGATTCCCGTTATCCCCGCGACGGTCGTTTCATCGAAGAGATCGGCACGTACAATCCCCTGAAGGAGCCTGCTGAGATCACGGTGAACGCCGAGAGCGCGCAGAAGTGGATCAAGGACGGCGCACAGCCCACCGATACCGTCCGCATCCTGTTGAAAAAGGCCGGAGTCCTGTAAGCTATGGACACCGCCGGCATCAAAGAGATGCTGACCTATATTGTCGGAAATCTGGTGGAGAAGCCGGAGGAGATCCGGATCAACACGCTGGAAAACGGCAATTCCGTCACGCTGCAGCTCCGCGTTGCCGCGGAAGATATGGGCAGAGTCATCGGTCGTCAGGGGCGGATCGCGAAAGAGATCCGCACGCTGATCAAGGCCATGGGTCTGCGCGAAGATGTGCGTGTCATGGTCGACATCCTGGATTGAACATAAAAAATGCCTTGCTTTCGCAAGGCATTTTTTATATGCTTCGGATCAGAAGTTGCTGCAGTTGACCTCAAAATAGCTCTGGGGATGGTTGCAGACGGGGCAGACCTCGGGGGCCTTTTTGCCGATGACCAGATGACCGCAGTTGCGGCATTTCCACATGACCTCTTCGGTCTTTTCAAAAACGGCTTTCATTTCCACATTGTCCAGCAGCGCCAGATAGCGGGCCTCGTGAGCCTTTTCGATGGCGCCCACCTGACGGAAGCGCTCGGCCAGCTCAAAGAATCCCTCTTCCTCGGCGTCGCGGGCAAAGCCCTCGTACATGTCGGTCCATTCATAGTTTTCGCCCTCGGCGGCGTGCTTCAGATTGGCGGCGGTGTTTTCCAGCAGGCCCAGCGCCTTGAACCACAGCTTGGCATGCTCTTTTTCGTTGCCGGCGGTCTCGGTAAAGATGGCGGCGATCTGCTCATAACCTTCTTTTTTGGCGGCGGAGGCGAAATAGCTGTATTTGGTGTAGGCCTGCGCTTCGCCCGCAAAAGCGGCCAACAGGTTTTTCTCGGTTTTGCTGCCCTTCAGTTCCATGGAATGTTCCTCCTTTTTATTTGGATCGAGAAGCTTTTTTAAGCATAACAGAAAAAACCCCAAAGGGGAAGCCTTTGGGGAAAATTTTACATTGTTTTCCTGCTTTATCCGGCCGCGCCGTCCAGCAAAGCGTCGGCCAGCGCTTCGGCAAAGAGCCCGGCGGCGGCCAGCGCCTCCTCCAGCGTGTTGCCGCAGGCCCCCACCTCCACCAGCATGGAGCCCGCCCGCACGTGCTGATTGAAACGCCCCGTGCGGATGCTCATGGGCCGCATGATGCCGGGATAGCGGCTGTTGAGCCGGTCGTGGAGCTGCGCCTGAAAGGTAAGATTGTCCCGCCAGCCGGGGTGGCTGAGCCCGCCCTGGTCGGTCCCGGTGACGAACATGAGCTGGGCGGTCTGCTGCCCGTTCACCTCTGCCGCGGTCTTGTAGTAATGCCCCGCCGTGCCGATGGCGTCCCGATGCAGGTCGATGATCAGCTGCACGGAGGGATAGCGCTCGATCCAGGCATTGATGTCCTTGAGGGCTCGGCTGTAAGAGCCGTTGTAGGCGGGATAGTCGTTGAGGGTCTCGCTGTGGACGGCGGGGATGCCCCGCTCGTTGAGGATCTCGGTCACGCGCTGTCCTACGGCCAGCATGTTGCAGGCGCTGTCGGTGGTGCGATAATCGCCGGAGGCGGTGTAGGTGTGCCCGTCGGAGGGGGTATAGGCCTCTGTGCCGTGGGTGTGCATCACCAGGACCTGCACGCCCTCCGAGCCCAGCTTCACGGGCGAGGGACGCGCCAGCAGCGCGGCGATGTCGATGTCGTAATCGGTCTGGTTTTTGAAATAGACCGTGCCGGAGCTCTTGTATTCCGGCTCGGTCCCGGTGACGGAAAAGACGGGCGCTTCCGCCGGCGCCGGAGCGGGCGGCGGGGATGATTGGGGGAAAAAGACGCTTTCCGCCGCCGTTTCCGCAGCGGGAGCCGCAGCGATCAGCGATCCGGCGCTCCCGTCGGAGGCGGGAAGCACAGGCGGGGAGGCGCTTTGGCGCGAAACGGGCCGCAGGCCGAAACAGAAAAGCGCCGCCACTGCCGCCGCGAAAAGAAGTCCCGCGGCAGGTGAGGCGCGTCCGCTTTTTCCCGTCATGCCGTCACCTCCCTTCGGGATAATCTATTCCCGAAGCGGGCGCGATATGCCTTCAGGCGAGACAGGCCTCCATCTCGGCGGCGGTCATGTCCCGCTGCAGCGCCAGATTGAGGGCATAGCCCAGGAGCTTGCCGCACAGCGCCACCTGCCGGTCGATGTCCTTCGGCGTCACCAGAAGCCCCTCACGGGGCAGGGAGCAGACGGACGACCGATCTCCGGTCAGCCCGGCGCACAGCGTCCGGGCCTCCACCACGGTGGGGACCCCCAGCGCGATGACGGGAACGCCCAGCGTCTCTTCGTTCAGGGCTTTGCGGGGGTTGCAGGCGCCGCTTCCGGGGACGATGCCCGTATCCGAGAGCTGAAAGGCGCGGCACAGCCGGTCCGGCGATCCGGCGCACAGGGCGTCCACCGCCACCACCGCCGCCGGTCTGACCCGATCCACCACGCCCCGCAAAAGCTCGCCGGTCTCCACTCCGGTGTCGCCCAACACGCCGCAGGCCACGGCGCACACGGGGCGCATCCCGCCGAAGGCCTCCGGCATGGCCGCGATCAGGTGGCGGGTGACGATGAGATTGGAAACGGTCTCCGGCCCCAGCGCGTCGGGCGTGACGGCCCGGTTGCCCAGCCCCGCCGCCAAAACGACGCCGCGGTCCGGCAAAAGCGGGCGAAGAAGCGCCGCCAGCGCCTCGGCGCAGGCAAAGAGCTTTTCCCGCCCGTCGGCGCCGCCTGCGGGAAGCTCGGCCGTGAGATACCGTCCGGGCGGCTTGCCCAGCGCCCGGGCGCCGCGCTCATCCAGCACGGTGATATCGGTGACCGAAAACGGTCCCTGCCGTCTTACGCTGCTTTTTACGCCGTCAAGAGCCCCAACGCCGGCGCTTTCCCGCCGCTCCAGCACCAGATCGGTGCGTCCTTTCCACATGATACAGCCTCCGAAAGAGAAGATTTTTTCTTATTTTTGATAACAATCAAAAAAATATGTAAATTATCCCTTGCTTTTTTGCAAATGGGATGATAAAATATCTCTGCTGTAAAATTCGCTGTAAGGGAGGTCAGAAAGTGCCCAACATCAAGTCTGCCAAGAAGCGTGTTCTGGTCAGCAAGCTGAACAACGCGAAGAATCGCGCCGCCAAGACCGAGCTGAAGACCAACGTGAAGAAGTTTGATGCTGCCGTCGCCGCCGGCGACGACGTGCAGGCTGCCTATAAAACCGCTGTGAAGAACATCGATCAGGCTGCCGCCAAGGGGATCATCCACAAGAACACTGCGGCTCGCAAAAAGAGCCAGCTCACCAAAAAGCTGAACAACGCGCAGTAAATGACAAAGCAAAAGCCGTGCCCTGTAGGGCACGGCTTTTTCGTTCTTTGCTTCCAACGGAGGCCTGCGGTCAGCCGCAGAAGTATTCCCGGATCTCCTGAAGGCGCCCGGGGATGTCGATGAACTGGGGACATTCGGCGGCGCAGGCGCCGCAATTGAGACATTTGTCGGCTTCTTTGTCCAGCTCGTCCCTCAGATAGTCCTTTTTCGCGGCGTCATACAGACCCCAGACCCTGGCCCGGTTATAAACCTTGAAATGATACTGCGGCTTGATCTCCATGGGGCATACGTTGCAGTAGGCACAGGCGCTGCAATAGAGGTTGGAAAGCTGGCGCAGCTTGTCGTTGGTGGCCTTGTAGCTCTCCCGCTCCTCGGGCGTCACGGAGGCGGCGGCCTCGGCGATGGCCACGTTCTGCTCCACCATCTCGATGCTCTGCATGCCGGAAAGGGCCAGCGTCACGGCGTCGTAGCCCAGAACGAAGCGCAGGGCCAGCTCCTGAGGCGTTTTGGCGGGAGTGTCGTACAGACGGAGAAAATCCTCGCCGCCGGTGGTGATCATGCCGCCGGCCACGGGGCCCATCACCATGATCCCCATGCCGCGCTTCGCCAGGATGTCCATGACCTCCTCGTTGCTCTGGTCGATGAGATTATACTGGCACAAAAGGGTGTCGAAAATGCCGCTGTCGGCAATGTCCACCATCACGCGGGGCGCGTCGTGGAAAGAAAAGCTGATGTGCCGGATGAGGCCCTCATCCCGGGCGCGGATCATATCCCGATCCATTTCCACGGCCTTCGCGTGCTCCCACTTTCCGGCGTTCAGGGCGTGCATGTGGTAAAAATCCAGATAGTCGGTGTCCATCAGCCTGAGGCTGTGCTCCAGCTTTCGGCGGAAATCCCCGGGCTGCTGTACCTCGGAAGGGGGCAGCTTGGAGGAAAGATACACCTTGTCCCGCACGTCGTGGAGGGCCTTGCCAACGATGCGGGGATTGTCCCGGTTGGTATAGCCCCAGGCGGTGTCGAAAAAGTTGATGCCCAGCTCATAGGCGCGCCGCAGGATGGGGATGCAGGCGTCGTCGTCGCAGCGGCGGTTTTCCCCTTCGCCCACGGCGGGAAGCCGCATGCAGCCGAAGCCCAGCCGTGACACCATCGGGCCGTTTTTCCCGAACTGTTTATATTGCATCAGGATCCCTCACTTTCGTTTTTTACCAGTTTATCACAAAATCGCAGAAAAGAAAAGAAAAAGTTCTGTCAAAATGCCACATTGACTTTTATACTGCAAAGTGTTATAGTGTAAAGCGATAAAAAGAAAGGAGGCGGTGCCTGTGCTGCATACGATCGCTGCAGTCTTTGCGATCACCACCTGTCTGCCCGCCGAGGCGCTGCCTGCGGGCCTGATTTTCTGTACGCTTTTTGCCTGCGCTTCTTCCTATTCCTGCTATTATTATGCCCGCCGCGGGAGAATAGCAGTTCGATAGGAAGCCCCTGAGCGTTGTCGAAAACGGCTCTGTTCCTGATCGAACAGAGCCGTTTATTTTATGAATGGAAAAGGATCAGTAAAGGAGATCACGATTATGAAAAAGAGCTTTTTTGCCGCCGCGCTGGCGGCGCTGATGTGTCTTTCAACGGCGGCCTGCTCCGCCGGAAAAAGCGGAGCGGAGTTCACGGTGGGCATCTGCCAGCTTGCCCAGCACGAGGCGCTGGATGCCGCCACCAAGGGCTTTTGCGACGCGCTGACCGAGGAGCTGGGAAGCCGGGTGCGCTTCGACGAGCAGAACGCCTCGGGCGAAGCGGCCAACTGTCCCACCATCATCAACGGGTTCCTTTCCGAAAAGGTGGACCTGATCCTGGCCAATGCCACCGCTCCGCTGCAGGCGGCGGCGTCGGCAACAAAGGACGTTCCCATTTTGGGGACCTCCATCACCGATTACGCCTCGGCTCTCGACCTCGAAGGCTTCACGGGAACGGTGGGCGGAAACATTTCCGGCACCTCGGATCTGGCGCCGCTGGCAGAGCAGGCTGCCATGGTGCGGGAATGGTTCCCGGAGGCAAAGACGGTTGGTCTGCTGTTCTGCTCCGCCGAGAGCAACAGCCTGTTTCAGGTGGAGGTGATGCAGGGCGAGCTGGAAAAGATGGGGTATGAATGCCGCCGGTTTGCCTTTACCGACACCAACGACGTGTCTTCCGTGACCCAGGCGGCCTGTGACGCTTCCGACGTGATCTATATCCCCACCGACAACACGGCCGCCAACAATTCCGAAGCCATCGGAAACGTCGTGCTGCCCGCGCGGGTCCCCGTCATCGCCGGAGAGGCGGGACTTTGCCGGGGCTGCGGCGTGGCCACTCTGTCCATCAGCTATTACGATCTGGGCTTCGCCACCGGGAAGATGGCGGCGCAGATCCTTACCGGGAAGAAAAGCATTTCCGACATGCCGGTGGAATACGCGCCCCAGGTGACCAAAATGTTCAGCCCCGCCAACTGCGAAGCGCTGGGGCTGACACCGCCCGAGGGCTACGAGCCTATGGACTGACAGGCCGTTTGGCGGAAAATCGAGGGAACGAAGGAGGAAGCGACATGGGGTTTTTCGGCTCTCTGATGGGCGCTCTGCCCGGCGCCATGGCGCAGGGGATGCTTTGGGGCGTAATGGCCGTGGGGGTATTCCTCACCTTTCGGATTCTGGACGTGGCCGATCTGACGGTCGACGGCTCGCTGGCCTGCGGCGGGGCAGTGTGCGTCATGCTCATCCGGGGAGGAGCGGATCCGTGGCCGGCGCTGCTCTGCGCCGTCGGCGCGGGCGTGCTGGCGGGACTGTGCACCGGGCTGCTCCACACCCGCTGCGGGATCCCGGCTATTCTGTCGGGGATCCTGACCCAGCTGGCGCTCTATTCGGTGAATCTCCGCATCTTGGGCGGCAAGGCCAATCAGCCCGTGAGCGTAGATAAATATCCCCTGGCGGTGTCGCAGCGGTATGTGCGGGAGCTGTCGGTGCAGAATCCCATTCTTCCCGCCGCGGTGCTGCTGCTCCTGCTCATCGGCGGGCTTTATTGGTATTTCGGCACCGAACGGGGCTGCGCCGTCCGCGCCGTGGGAGCCAATGCGGGCATGGCCCGCGCCCAGGGCATCGACACCCGTCGGGCGACGGTGGCGGGGCTGATGCTCTCCAACGGGCTGGTGGCGGGAGCGGGCGGGCTTTTGGCCCAGTATCAGGGCGCGGCCGACGTGAACATGGGCCGCGGCGCCATCGTGATCGGGCTGGCCGCCGTGATCATCGGCGAGGTGCTGTTTTCCGGAGTGTTCCGCAATTTTGCGCTGAAAATGACGGCGGTAGTCATCGGGGCGGTGTTGTATTATATCGTTTTGCAGATCGTTTTGCAGCTTGGCCTGAACACAAACGACCTCAAGCTGCTGACGGCGGCCGTGGTGGCGGTGTTTCTGGCGCTGCCCGCGTGGAAGGAGCGGCTGCGCCGGAGCAAACGGGGAGGAGGAAAGACCAATGCTTGAGCTGAAAGAGATCACCAAGACCTTTCATCCGGGGACGGTGAACGCCCGCAGGGCGCTGGACCGGCTCTCGCTGACGCTGGAGGAGGGCGAGTTCGTCACTGTGATCGGCGGCAACGGCGCGGGAAAATCCACCCTGCTCAACGCGGTGGCCGGCGCTTTCCCCATCGACGGCGGGCAGATCCTGCTGGACGGACAGGACGTGACCCATATGCCCGAGCACAGGCGGGCCGCCTTTCTTGGGCGGGTCTTTCAGGACCCCATGATGGGCACGGCTCCCACCATGCAGATCGACGAGAACCTTGCCCTTGCAGCCCGCCGCGGCCGGCGCCGCGGACTGAAATGGGGCGTTACCCGGGCCGAGCGCGAGGAATACCGGGCGCTGCTGGCCGGGCTGGGTCTGGGGCTGGAGGACCGGATGAGCGCAAAGGTCGGGCTGCTCTCCGGCGGTCAGCGGCAGGCGCTCACCCTTTTGATGGCCACGGTACGGCGGCCGAAGCTGCTGCTGCTGGACGAGCACACGGCGGCGCTGGATCCCAAAACGGCCGGGAAGGTGCTGGAGCTTTCACAGCAGATCGTCCGGCGGGACGGGCTGACGACGCTGATGATCACGCACAATATGAAAGACGCCATCGCCTGCGGCAGCCGTCTGATCATGATGGACGGCGGACGGATCGTTCTGGATCTGGCCGGGGAGGAGAAGCGGCGGCTGACGGTGGCCGATCTGCTGGAACGGTTTTCCGCCGCCAGCGGCAGGGAAGAGGCGGAGGACAAGCTGCTGCTGTCATAAAAGCCTCCGCCGCAGCACGGGATCGCAGAGAGCGCTTTTTCCGCAGGACGCGGAGGAAGCGCTTCTTTCTTGTATTTTGAGGCGGACTGTGTTATGCTGAAAATATCTTATCATGGGAGGATATGGCTTTGGAACTGTTTCGGGAGGCCTATACGGAAGAGGCGCTGCGCGCCGTCCCCACGCTGACGCTGGCCCATGTGGGCGACGGGGTGTATGAGCTTTTGGCCCGCTCGCAGGTGGTGCGGGAGGGCGCGTGCCGGGTGGAGGACGCTCATTCCCGCACGGTAGAGCTGGTGCGGGCGCAGGCGCAGGCCAAGGCGGCCGCCGCCCTTGCGCCGCTGCTGAACGAGTGGGAAAACGCCGTGTTCCACCGGGGACGCAACGCCCATCCGCACACCCTTCCCCGGCATTGCACTCCCCGGGAATACGCTCTTGCCACCGGGCTGGAGGCACTGTTCGGCGCGCTGTATCTGTCGGGAAAGCACGAGCGCCTGTCGGAGCTTTGGACCGCGGTGCTGGAGGCACTGAAATGAGAGGGCGGCTGGACCGGGTGATCGCGGCCTGCTGTCTGCTCTCCCGCTCGGAGGCCCAGACGGCCCTGAAGGCGGGACGGGTGACGGTGGACGGCGTTTTGCTGCGGGACGGGAGCGTCAAAACCGACACCGAAGCGCAGACCGTTTTGCTGGACGGCAGACGGGTGGAGGGCGACGGCTTCGTCTATCTGATGCTGTACAAGCCGGCGGGCGTCCTTTCGGCCACTGAGGACAAAAAGGGAGAGACCACGGCGCTGGATCTTTTGCCGGACTGCTACCGGCGGATCGGGCCGGGCGTGGTGGGCCGTCTGGACAAGGACGCCGAGGGGCTTCTGCTGCTCACCGACAACGGCGACCTGAACCATCGCCTGACCTCGCCGCGGCATCATGCGGACAAGACCTATCTGGCAACGCTGGACCGCCCCGCGGACGCGAGCGATGAGGCGGCCTTTGCCGCGCCCATGGACCTGGGAGATTTTGTCACGCAGCCGGGCGAGCTTCGGCGGCTGGAGGGCGGACTGCAGTGCCTTGTCACCGTCCACGAGGGGAAGTTTCATCAAATCAAGCGGATGTTCGCCGCACGGGGCAAGACAGTGATCGCGCTGAAGCGGCTGTCCATCGGGCCGCTGCGCCTGGATGAAGGGCTGGCCCCCGGCGAATGGCGGCCGCTGACGGAGAGCGAGAGAACGGAAATTTTGAAAAAGTAACGATATTACCATAAATAATACTAATTTTTCCGAAAAAAATTGTTGAAAAAAACAAAACAATGCGTTAAAATAAACATAATTGAGGAACGGTTTTTAGGAAATATCAATAAAGGGTGGGAAATATGGCAGCGCGATTGTTTCAAAGCATCCTGCTGGAGATCAAGAATAAGATCCCGTTTATTCTGGGCATCGTGGACAATACGGGAAATATCGTCTCCTGCACCGAGCTTCGCTTCATCGGCGAGAACGTAGAGGCCGCAGAGGCTTTCTTCCGTTCCGGCGCCGACGAGGGTGAGCACGGCGGATATACCTTCCGCAAGCTGGAGGGTTATGAAAACGGCGCGGAATACGCTGTTTTTGCCGGAGAGAGCGGGCAGAGCGCTTCCATCGCCTGCAACATCACCGCCATCGCCATCAGCAACAGCAAATCGCTCTATGACGAGAAGCACGACAAGGCCACCTTTATCAAAAAAATCATTCTGGACAACATCCTGCCCGGCGATATTTACATCAAATCCCGGGAGATGCAGTTTCAGAACGAGGCGCGGCGCGTGGTCTATCTGGTCCACACCGATCAGAAGCAGGACATTGCCGTGCTGGAGCTGCTGCAGAAGATGTTTCCCGACCGGCAGCGTGATTACGCGCTGACCATCAACGAAAACGAAGTGGTGCTGGTCAAGGAAATGAAGACCACCGACGCCAAGGAGCCTGCCAAATACGGCAAGCAGATCGACGCCGGCGTTTCCGAGCTGGGCATCGCCCACGTGGTGGGCATCGGCTCGCTGGCCGCCCAGCTCAAGGACGTGGCCCGCTCCTTCAAGGAGGCGCAGGTCGCAGTGGAGGTGGGGCGCGTCTTTGACGAGAACATCACCATGATGAGCTATGAAAACCTGGGCATCGGCCGTCTGATCTATCAGCTCCCCACCACGCTGTGCGAGATGTTTTTGTCCGAGGTCTTCAAAAAGGGCTCGGTGGAGGCGCTGGACGAAGAGACGCTGTTCACCATTCAGAAATTCTTTGAAAACAACCTGAACGTTTCCGAGACCTCCCGGAAGCTGTTCGTTCACCGCAACACGCTGGTTTACCGGCTGGAGAAGATCAAAAAGATCACCGGCCTCGACCTGCGTGAGTTTGACAACGCCATCGTCCTCAAGGTGGCGCTGATGGTCAAACAGTATCTGAAATCCCGCGAGACCGCAAATTGAACCGCCGCTTGCGGCGTTGCTTTTGGCACAGGGAAAGCCCTGTGCCAAAAGTTGTCTATTGCCGCCGCGGGGCCATTGTAACCAGACTGTAAACAAAATGCACGGATCCATAAAAGGAGTAGGAAATGATCAAGCTGCAGGACGTGTTCAAAACGTATGAAAACGGAACGCGGGCGCTGAAGGGCGTCAGCATGACCATAGAAGACGGGGAGTTCGTCTTTATCGTCGGACCCTCCGGAAGCGGGAAATCCACCATCATCAAAATGCTCACCGCCGAGATCCGTCCCACCTCGGGGCAGGTCATGGTGAACAATTTTGACGTGGGCACCATCAAGCAGCGGCAGATCCCTTATCTGCGCCGCACCGTGGGCGTGGTTTTCCAGGACTTCCGCCTGATCGAGAACAAAACGGTCTATGAAAACGTGGCCTTCGTCATGCGGGCGGTGGGCGCGCCGCAGAAGACCATCAAAAAGCGCGTTTCCTACGTGCTCAATCTGGTGGGCGTGCTGCACAAGGCGCGGCGCCTGCCCTCGGAGCTTTCCGGCGGCGAGCAGCAGCGCGTGGCCATCGCCCGGGCGCTGGTGAACAATCCCGAAGCCATCATCGCCGACGAGCCCACCGGCAATCTGGACCCCGCCCGCAGCCTGGAGCTGATGATGCTGCTGGAAAAGATCAACAGCATGGGCACCACCGTGGTGGTGGTGACCCACGCCCGTGAGATCGTGGACCAGTTTTCCAAGCGGGTCATCGCCATCGACGGCGGCATGGTCATCTCGGACAAAACGGGCGGCTATTACGTCCGTCCCGATATCACGAAGCTCACCGAAGAGGCCCGGCAGCAGGCTTCGGCCTCGGCCCGGCGGCGGAAGGTTTTGGCCGACGAGCTGGGCGTCACCCTGCCCGAGCAGGAGGATGCCGGGACTGCCTCGGACGATTACGCCGAGCCTGTGGAAGAGCGCGAGCCCGAAGAGGAGCAGAAACATGTGGAGGAGGCCCCCGCCGGGGAAAGCCTTGCGCAGGAAAGCGTTTTGCCTCCTCCGGCGCCCGAAGCGCCCCCCGAGCCGCCGGACCCTGTCCCGCAGAATGCGCCCGACGAGGAGGCGGCCGCCTTTGACCCCATGGACGATATCTTTGCCGAGCTGGACATCCTTCCTCAGCTGATGATGGAATCCGACCGGAAGAAACAGGGGAAGGGGCGTGACGCGGAATGAGCAGAGACAAAAAGGCCGGCGACCGCAAGGCCGGATTCGGTTATTTTCTGAAAGAGGGCTTTTCCGGGATCTTCGTTCACGGCTTCACCAGCTTTGCCGCGGTGACGGTGATCGCCGCCTGCCTGATGATCACGGGGATCTTCAGTCTGGTGGCCTACAACATCGACCTGCAGATCCGCAAGCTGGCCGGCGAGAGCGAGATCGTGGTCTATATCGACGACAGCGTGGAGCGGACAGAGGCCATCGCGCTGGGCGCGAAGATCCGCGCCATCGACAACATCAAATCCGCCTCTTTCGTTACGAAAGAACAGCTTTTTGAGGACTATCTGGAGTCGCTGGGCGACGAGGCCTACGTGATGGAGGAGCTGCGGGAGGACAACCCCCTGCGGGACAGCTACCAGATCTTTATGAAGGACCCGGCGCTCCACCGGGAAACGGTGGAGGCGCTGGAAAAGATCAGCGGCATCGCCTCCAGCAGCTCGTCCCAGGAGGTGTCCGAGCGGCTGATCCAGATCCGCCGGGTCACCACGGTGATCTCTTACACCCTCATCGCCCTGCTGGGCGGCGTCAGCGTTTTTATCATTGCCAATACCGTCAAGCTGGCCATGCTGGCCCGGCGGGAAGAGATCGCCGTGATGAAGATGGTGGGCGCCACCAATCACTTCATCCGGGCACCCTTTGTGGTCGAGGGCGTGGTGCTGGGAATGTGCGGCGCACTGCTGGCGTTTTTCGTTCAGTGGGGCGTCTATCAGAGGATCACCGGCGAGCTGACGAAGGGCACCGCCATTTTGGATATGATCCCCTTTGCCACGGTGTGGAAGCCCGTGCTGCTGCTGATGCTGTGCGCCGGGCTGGTGCTGGGCGTAGGCGGAAGCGTGCTGACCATCCGGAAATTCCTGAAGGTGTGATGCTATGAGCCAACAGAAAAAAACAAGCTATGAAAAGCGGGTTGCCCGCCGGCGGGTGCTGGTGGGGATCATGGCGGCCGTTTTGGCGCTGCTGATGTTCGGCGGCGTGCTGCTTTCGGCGCTCATGCCCCGCGCCGTCACCAAATCGCAGGTGGACGCGCTGAAAAAGCAGGCCGCGGAGGCCACTGCCCGCAAGGACGAGGCGAAAAAGAAGCTGGCCTCCATCAACGCCGACCTGAGCAAGCTGGAGCAGCAGATCGCCCTGCTGGATCAGCAGATCGAGGCGCAGGAGGACGAGATCGCCGCACAGGAGGCTCTTTTGGAGGAGCTGACCAAGCTCATCGACGAAAAGACCATCGAGCTCGCCGAAAGCGAGGCAGAGCAGGAGCGGCAATACGGCACCATGCGCGAGCGCATCCGCTATATGGCCGAGCACGGCACCACCAGCTATCTTTCGATCCTGCTTTCCTCCGACAGCTTTTCGGATTTTCTCAACCGCTACGAGATCATCAAGCAGATCTCTCTGCGGGACGAAAAGCTCTTTGAAAAGCTGAAGGCCATCCGCGACCGGGTGGCGTCGGAAAAGCTGGAGCTGGAAGAAACGAAAAAGGAAGAAGAAGAGACCCGCGCCGTGATGGAGCAGAACAAGCTGGAGCTGGAGGCACAGCGGGCCGAAAAGATCCGGCAGCAGCAGGCGGCCATGGACGCCAAAAACGCGGCCAACAAGGCCTATGCCGAAATGATCGAAAAGGAAGAAAAGCTGCTGGCCGAGTATAAAAAGGCGGCTGCAGAGCTGGCGGCCCAGAGCACCTATGTGGGCGGGACCTTCATGTGGCCCCTGCCCGCGGCCAACAACGTGATCACCTGCCCCTACGGCATGCGGAAGCATCCCATCACCGGCGTCCGCAAGCTGCACACCGGCATCGACCTGCGGGCCTCCACGGGCACCAAGGTCTATGCCGCCAACAGCGGCACGGTGACCACCTCCGGCTACAGCTCGGCCTGGGGCAATTATATCATCATCAGCCACGGCGGCGGGCTTACCACCCTTTACGCACACCTGAGCCGCCGCTCGGTCTCCAAGGGCAATAAGGTCAAGCGGGGCGACATCATCGGCTATACCGGCAACACCGGCTACAGCACCGGCCCGCACCTGCACTTCGAGATCGACAAAAACGGGACGCCCTACGATCCCCTCACCGAGTTCAAGGGCTTTTCCGTCACTTATTCTTAATCCCCGAGGAGTTATGGAGTTATGAAAAAACATACCGTCCGGATCGCCACGGCTCTCATGCTGATGCTTTTGGCCGCGGTGGTCACCTTCGTCGTCACCTTTACGCTGACGGCAGAGCATTTCGGACAAAAGCTGGATGAGCTGGAGACGCTGAAGCTGCGCTACGGCAAGCTGGAGAAGGTCTCCGAGATCGTGGAGAAAAACTTTATCGCCGAATACGACGAGCACGAGGCCGTAGAGCGCATGCTGGCCGGCTATATCGACGGGCTGGGCGACCGCTGGTCGGCCTATTACACCGCCGAGGAGACAGCCGCCATCGCCGAGGACAACGCCAACGCCTATGTGGGCATCGGCGTGACCTACAGCTCCGCCGAGGAAAACCTGTATGAGGTGCTTTCCGTTACGGCGGGCGGGCCCGCCGACACGGCCGGGATCCGCGCGGGCGACGTATTTGTCGCCGCCGCGGGGACGCCGGTCTCCGAGCTGGAGGAGCCCACGGATCTGACCACGCTGGTGCGCGGGGAAAAGGGCACCGACGTGGAGCTGACCCTGTCGCGGGAGGGCGAGGAATATACCGTGGTCGTCACCCGCGACGAGATCCGCACCTACAGCGTTTCCGGCGACCTGCTGGAGGGGAACATCGGGTATATCGCCATCCAGGATTTTGATTCCGGCGTGGGCGACGAGTTCCGCAATATGCTGAACAGCCTGATGGACCAGGGTGCCCGGGCGTTCGTGTTCGACGTGCGGAACGATCCCGGCGGCTATCTGGAGGAAATGCGCAGCTGTCTGGACCTGCTGCTGCCCGAGGGCATCGTCATCACCACCGTGGACAAGCAGGGCAACGAAACGCCCTACACCTCTGATGCCGACTGCATCGAGCTCCCCATGACCGTTTTGACCAACGAGTATTCCATTTCTGCGGCGGAGTTTTTTGCCGCGGCGCTGCAGGAATATGAGGCGGCCGCCGTGATAGGCGAGCACACCAGCGGCAAGGGTTATTCCCAGCAGACCTATCAGCTCTCCGACGGCTCCAGCGTCCATATCTCCACCAGCCGCTATTATACCCCAAAGGGCAACAGCCTGGCGGACGTGGGCGTCACGCCCGATCTTCTTGTGGAGGTGGACGACGAGGAGTTCCGCCTTCTGGCCGAGGGCCGGCTTGCCCGGGAGGACGATTCGCAGCTGCAGGCGGCGCTGGCATATCTGAACCAGAAGCTGCCTGCGGAAGAGAACGGGGAAGCGTCGTCCGGCGAATAAAGCGGCGGGCGACGTCATACACTGTCGGGAGGCGCGAAAAACGGGCGCATGCCTTGACATCCCGGAAAACGCACCATATAATAAAAACTTAGTCATATTGGAATACGATTTGAAATACGATTCGGAATACCGAAGGAACACAGGGGGTTGCCGTTATGCAAAAGCAGTATAAACTCACCAAAGAGCGTCTGGACGAGCTCAAGGCCGAGCTGGAACATCTGAAGACCGTGCGGGAGCACGAGGTGGCGGAGCTGATCAAAGAGGCCCGCGGCTTCGGCGATCTTTCGGAAAACAGCGAATATGACGAGGCGAAAAACGAGCAGGGCAAGCTCTATTCCCGCATCGCGGAGCTGGAGGCCATCATTCCCAACGCCATCATCATCGACGAGACCGCCATGGCCGACAAGGGCGCCAACATCGGCACCTCCGTGACGGTGGAACGTCTGGACAACGGCGCCAAGATGGAATTCGTTCTGGTGGGGTCGCAGGAGGCCAATCCCAAGACCGTTCCCATGCGCCTTTCCGACGAATCGCCCTTCGGCAAGGCCGTGATGGGCCACCGTGTGGACGACGTCGTTACCGTGGAGGCTCCCGCCATGAGCTTTCAGGTGAAGATCCTGCGTGTCAGAAGAACATAAACGAAAAAAGAGGACGGAACTATGACAGAAGAGAACCGTGAAGAGCAGCTTCAGCAGGAGCGGGAGCTGAGCGAGATCCTGCAGATCCGCAGGGACAAGCTGGCGGCGCTGCGGGCCGAGGGGCGCGACCCCTTCCTGCAGGTGCGATTCGACCGGACGGCCGACAGCCGCTCGATCGCAGAGAATTTCGAAACGATGGAAAATCAGGACGTGGCCGTTGCCGGCCGCATCATGTCCAAGCGGGATATGGGCAAGGCGTCCTTTTACCACATCCAGGACCACGTGGGTCAGATTCAGATCTATGCCCGCGTGGACGAGCTGGGCGAAGAGGAATACGACCGTTTCAAGAAGCTGGATATCGGCGATATCATCGGCCTTAAGGGCTTCGTGTTCCGCACCCGGCGGGGCGAGATCTCCGTCCATGTGCGGGAATACGTCCTTTTGAGCAAGAGCCTGCGGCCCTTGCCCGAGAAGTTCCACGGGCTGAAGGACGTGGACACCCGCTACCGCCAGCGCTATGTGGATCTGATCGTCAACCCTGAGGTGAAGGAGACCTTTATCAAGCGGTCCCGCGCCGTCACCGCCATCCGCAGCTATTTTGACAATCTGGGCTATCTCGAGGTGGACACCCCGGTTTTGCAGACCGTGCAGGGCGGCGCCACCGCGCGCCCCTTTGTCACGCACCACAACGCGCTGGACATCGATCTGTATCTCCGCATCGCCACCGAGCTCTATCTCAAGCGGTGCATCATCGGCGGCTTCGACCGGGTGTATGAGATCGGCCGTCTGTTCCGCAACGAGGGCATGGATACCCGCCACAATCCCGAGTTCACCACCATCGAGTTTTACGAGGCCTATACCGATATCAACGGTATGATGGAGCGCACCGAGGGCTTGATGCGCGAGGTCTGCCGCAAGGTCAACGGCAGCCTGCAGCTCCCCTTCGGCGACGTGGTCATCGATATGGAGCAGCCCTTCCGCAAGGCGACCATGACCCAGCTGGTGAAGGAATACGCCGGTGTGGATTTTGATCAGATCCCCGATCTGGAGGCGGCCAAGAAGGCGGCCGAGGAGCATCATATCAAGGTGGAGCCCAAGCATCAGAAGGGCGATATTTTGTCGCTGTTCTTTGAGGAATACTGCGAGAGCAAGCTGATCCAGCCCACCTTTGTGCTGGAGCATCCGGTGGAGATCTCCCCGCTGGCAAAGCGCGTTCCCGGCCGCGAGGGCATGACTCAGCGGTTCGAGCTGTTCATCAACGGCGCGGAATACGCCAACGCCTTCTCCGAGCTGAACGATCCGCTGGATCAGCGGGAGCGGTTTGAAAATCAGATGAAGCTGCGGGCCATGGGCGATCTGGAGGCCAGCGAGCTGGACGAGGATTTCCTTACCGCCATGGAATACGGCATGCCTCCCACGGGCGGCTGCGGCATCGGCATCGACCGATTCGTCATGCTGCTCACGGGCAATACCTCCATCCGCGACGTGCTGCTGTTCCCCACAATGAAGCCCGAAGGCGCACAGAAGAAGATCGCCGCCCAAAGCCTTCCCATTGAGGACAAGGCGGCGCCGCAGCCGGGTGAGGCGGAAGAAAAGATCGACTTTTCCAACGTCGTGATCGAGCCGTTGTTTGAGGATCTTGTTGATTTCGAAACCTTCAGCAAGTCCGATTTCCGCGCCGTGAAGGTGCTGGAATGCGAGGCCGTGAAGAAGTCCAAGAAGCTCCTGAAGTTCACTCTGGATGACGGTAGCGGAGAAAAACGGACGATTTTGAGCGGTATTCACGCCTATTATGAGCCCGAAGAGCTCATCGGAAAGACCTGCATCGCCATCGTGAATCTGCCCCCGAGACCCATGATGGGCATCGAGAGCTGCGGCATGCTGATCTCCGCCGTTCACAAGGAAGGTGAGGAGGAAAAGCTCCATCTCCTGATGGTCGATCCTCACATCCCAGCAGGGGCGAAGCTCTACTAAGGGGCCACTCAAAAGATTGGTAAAAACAGGGGATTAGTCACCAAAAGTCACCAATCATTCTCCAATCGATCCGCAAAAACAACGCAATTCGTTGCCACTGTACATTTGCATATAAGAATCTATAAAGGACTCACTATCTTATGGTAGTGGGTCCTTTTTTGCTTTCTGGAAAAGGGAAGCACTGCTATCTATTCATATGTTAAAGGAGGCCATCGGTTTCATACCCGGTGACCTCCTTTTTTTGCTTTTTGGGGCTTTCACATTGCTTCAAAAATTTTTTTAAAAAATTTCGAAAAACGTGTCGTTTTTTCGGCCTCCATGTTGCGGTAAGAGAGTGAGGAACAAAAATCCTCACCTGAACCTTGAAAACTGAATAGCCATTCGCTAAGACTTCAGTTCCGGCGATGTGTGAAAGCACGAGCCACGATAGTCTGGTACGCCATGACCCGCTATGCGGTGAGCGAGAAAACCTGCTATGAGTGTAGGGCTG
>JAFOPS010000052.1 GCA_017394205.1 Clostridia bacterium
ACCTTCGCTACTACCGCCCCTGGCGCACGGCATGGACGTGAAAACGCTCTCTGCCCTATGCGGCCCCCTGGAGAGTGTCGACAGCGCAGAACAGCGGCACGCCCATCAAACCGGATCTGCAAAAAATGCTGAAAAAATCCCGTCTGCATTGCAGCATGCGGGCTGCTGACTGACATATTTTCGAGACGGGCCCTCCGTTTGTATGCATATTCGATAAAAACCGCCCCCGAAATCACGAATTTCAGGGGCGGTTTTTGCGCATTGTCAGCGGCATTCGGAGTCGAACCGAAACTGTTGTGGTATAAGCACAGTGTTCCCGGACAGCTATGGCCAGAAATGCGTTGGTCCGAGTGGCGCGATTCGAACGCGCGGCCTCCTGCTCCCAAAGCAGGCGCCCTACCAGCTGGGCTACACCCGGATATTCGATCATTTCGGGATGCGCGGCTCAAGGGGATCCGAAAGAAGAGCGTTCTTCCCGAAAAAGAGCGCAGAAATATTATATATCATTTCCTTTCGCTTGACAATAGGCGATTTTTTTTATAATCTATATTTATATGTGATCTTTCAAACCGCAGGAGGCTTTTATGAATCATACCGACAAGACCATGGACAAGATCGTCGCGCTGTGCAAGGGGCGCGGCTTCATTTTCCCCGGCAGCGAGATCTACGGCGGCCTGGCCAACACCTGGGATTACGGCCCGCTGGGCGCCCGTCTGAAAAACAATGTGAAGGAGACCTGGCGCAAACGCTTTATTCAGGAGCGGCACAACAGCTTTGAGGTGGACGCCGACATTCTGATGCATCCCCGCGTGTGGGAGGCCAGCGGCCATATCGCCAGCTTTTCCGATCCTCTTTTGGACTGTAAGGAGTGCAAAATGCGCATCCGGGCCGACAATCTCATCGAGGCCTTTGATCCCGAAGCACATCCCGACGCCATGACCAAGGAAGAGATGTTCGACTATATCAAGGCGCACAGCATCCCCTGCCCCCATTGCGGCAAGCACAATTTTACCGACATCCGCGAGTTCAATCTGATGTTCCAGACCTATCGCGGCGTGACGGCCGACACCAAATCGGTGATCTACCTCCGTCCCGAAAACGCTCAGGGCGAATACGTCAACTTCCCCGCCGTCCAGCGCACCATGCGGGCCAAGCTCCCCTTCTCCATCGGGCAGATCGGCAAGGCCTTCCGCAATGAGATCACGCCGGGCAACTTCACCTTCCGCACCATCGAATTTGAGCAGATGGAGTTCCAGACCTTCTGCAAGGAAGGCACCGACACCGAGCTCTACGATTATTTCAAGGCCTACGGGCGGCAGTATTACGAGGATCTGGGCCTGAGTGAGGAACATCTTCGGTACAAGGATCACGAAAAGCTGGCCCACTACGCCAAGGCTGCCTGCGACATCGAATACCTCTTCCCCTTCGGCTGGGGCGAGATCAACGGCACCCACAACCGCACCGACTTTGACCTGACCCGCCATCAGGAATACAGCGGCCAGAACATGAGCTATCTGGATCCGGTCACCGGCGAGCGGTTCATTCCCTATATCATCGAATCCACCTACGGCCTCGACCGCACCGTGCTGGCCGTCCTCTGTGAGGCCTATGACGAAGAGGTCCTGGACGCCGAAAAGAACGACTCCCGTGTGGTGCTCCATCTTCATCCCGCGCTGGCGCCCTTCAAGGCGGCCGTCCTGCCCCTGAGCAAAAAGCTGGCCGAGCCCGCCATGGCGCTGCGGGACAAGCTG
This sequence comes from Clostridia bacterium, assembly GCA_017394205.1. Classification (GTDB taxonomy): domain Bacteria; phylum Bacillota; class Clostridia; order Oscillospirales; family Butyricicoccaceae; genus UBA4644. Next base: position 1,752 of record JAFOPS010000052.1, read on the forward strand.
GCCAAATACTTCATGACCGACTACGACGACACCGGCTCCATCGGCAAGCGTTATCGCCGGGAGGACGAGATCGGCACCCCCTTCTGCGTCACTGTGGACTTCCAGACCGTGGGCGACGAGAACACCCCCGCCGACAACTGCGTTACCGTGCGCGATCGTGACACCATGGAGCAGGTGCGCATGCCTATGGACGCCCTGCCCGATTATATTCAAAGCAAGATCGGCTTTTGACCGGATACCGAAAGGAGCGTTTCTCCATGCTGGAGGGCATTTTCGTCACCGTCACGCCCCAGCGCGGGCTGCGCAGCAAGGCGCCCTTCCCCATTGGGGCGGAGCTGCTCTGCTGCAAGGATCCGCACAACACCTATGACACTGAGGCCATCCGGGTCTTTGCCAAGGGCGGACAGGCCGTGGGTTATATCTCCAACAGCACCAACACCAAGGCAAACGGCACCATGTCCGCTGCCCGGGTCTACGATCTGGTGGGCGACCGCTTTATCGTGGAGGTTTGTTTTACCACCCAGACCAAAGTGATCTGCCGCGTTTTGTGCCGCAGCGTGGACGACGCCGCCACAGCGCTGGAGGATTACCGCCGACCCAAGACGCTGGAGGACGTGTATTCCGAGCAGGCCGGCTCCACAGAATAATCGATCAAAACCAAAGCCCGCCGAAGAACAGCGCTTCTTCGGCGGGCTTTTCTGTTGTCCGATCAAAATCTCCGGGAACCGCTTTGCCGCTCGTCAGTGACGTCGTAAGGGCGGAGACCGGTTTCAAAAAGGAATTGTTTCTGCCATTTTTGGTAGAGATCACGCTGGCTGTAAAGGCATTCGCCTTGCGGGTCTCCATAGCGATCCGAAAGCGCCTCTATCGTGGGGACGGTCTGGTAATACGCCTCGTCCAGCGCCTCCAGCGCTGCGATGGTGTCAGCGGGATCCTGCGTCTCCAGATCGCCGATATTTTCCGGGGTGAGCGAAAGCAGAAGCGTCCGGTTGTCCGCAGGGCGGAAGGCTCCGGGCCGCATCCATTCGGCCTCCGTCCGGAAGGCGTCGCGGTTGAAACGGGCAGCCACCTCCGGCGGCAGGGTCCTGACGTCCCGCTCCCGCAGGCGGACCGGCTCCAACACCGTTCCGCGTCCCTCGCCGTGAGGCACGAAAAAGCGGATCTCCTCCAGCCCTTCGTCCGTAAGCTGCCGCAAAAGATCGCCCGCCTGGGCGGCATTTTCCCGGATCAGCGGTACTCCCGCGCTGATCCTCACCCCCGCCGCATGGCAGATGCGAGCGGTGCGGCACAGCAGGTCAAAATCGCCCTTTCGCCCGGCAAAAGCATCGTGATAGGCTTCTGTCCCATAGAATGTAAAGTTGATATGCTTCACACCGTGTTCCCGCAATCCGGCGATCAGTTTTTTCAGTTCTTCATCGGTTCGGAAGGCCATCCCGTCAAACTGGAGGTATTCGCCGCCCACTGAGCCCACAGACCGCATAAAATCCACCGCCTCCAAAAGCCGGGGATGCTCCATGGAATAGCCGAAGGAAAAATGGACGGTCAGGTCGGGCCGGCTGCTCCGCAGCCAGCCAATGAACCGCTCGGCATAGCGGCGGCTTCTGTCGTAGTCGGCCCCGACGGTGTGTCCGTTCCAGGACAGCAGGCAATAGCGGCACCGGTTTCCACAGGGCACACAAAGAGTCTGGATCATGATAGACCGGGTTTTCATACGCGCCTCCTTTCTGTATAAAAAGAGCAGACAACCGTCTGCTCTTTTGAAAACAGGCCTCGCGGTTTACGCCAGCTGCTCTGCCACCACGGCGGCGCAGCGGGCGCAAAGGCCCTCTTCGTTGTCGGTGACGGTGTGCTTCCAGCAGCGGGGGCATTTGACGCCCTTCGCCTCGGAGACCAGTACACGAACTCCCTCCAGCGGCGTTTCGGCGGCCGTTTCGAAAAGGGTCCTGTCCTCCACCGACTCAACGTCGGAAACGATGAATACGTCGGCCCACAGGTCGGCAAAGCGCTCCTGAAGCTGCCCCAGGCAGGTCTCGCCCGCGGGACGGTCGGTGACCAGCGTCACGTGCGCCTCCAGGCTCTTGCCGATGACCTTGGCGGCGCGGACCTCCTCCAGCTTGGCGTTGACGCCGTCGCGGAGCTGGATCAGCACGTTCCACTGAAGCATCTCGTCTTCGGAAAGGGCATATTCGTCAAAGGTGCCGTTCATCTCGTTGAGCAGGATGTTCCGCTCGTCATCGCCGGCCTTGTGGGGCATAGCCAGCCAGATCTCGTCGCAGGTAAAGGCCAGAATGGGGGCAAACAGACGGGTCATGGTGTCCAGCACCAGCCAGAGCGCCGTCTGCGCGCTGCGGCGGGAAAGGCTGTTTTCGCCGTCGCAATACAGGCGGTCCTTGATGATATCCAGATAGAAGCTGGACAGATCAACCACGCAGAAATCGTTGACTGCGTGAGAAACCACGTGGAACTCGTAGTTGTCATAAGCCGTCAGCACGCGGCGGGTGAGATCGTTGAGCCGGGTGACCATCCAGCGATCCAGATGGAGCATCTCTTCGGGGGCCACCGGATGATCGGGATCGAAGCCCACCAGGTTGTCCAGCATGAACTTGGCGGTGTTGCGGAACTTGAGGTAGCTCTGGCTGAGCTGCTTGAAGATGTTCTCCGAGCACCGCACATCCACATGATAATCCGCCGAACCGGCCCACAGACGCAGCAGATCGGCGCCGTATTTTCCGATCATTTCCTTGGGATCGACGCCGTTGCCCAGGCTCTTGTGCATGGCGCGGCCCTCGCCGTCCACCGTCCAGCCGTGGGTCAGACACTGCTTGAAGGGCGCGCCCTTGCCCATCGCGCCGACGGCGGTGAGCATGGACGACTGAAACCATCCGCGATACTGATCCAGACCTTCGATATACAGATCAGCAGGCCAGAAGCCCTGATCCCGCTTCATGGAAGCGAAATGGCTGGAGCCGGAATCGAACCATCCGTCCAGCGTGTCGGTCTCCTTTTCAAACCCGGCGGCCTTGCCGCAGTGCGGGCAGGTGAAGCCGGCGGGCAGAAGCTCCTCGGCGGTGTGGAGGAACCAGGCGTTGGAGCCTTCGGCTTCAAAACGCTTGGAAATCGCGTTGATGGTCTCATCAGTGACGATGGGCTCGCCGCAATCTTTGCAATAAAACACGGGGATGGGCAGGCCCCACTTGCGTTGGCGGGAAATGCACCAGTCGGCCCGCTCGCGGATCATGGAGATGATGCGGTCCTTGCCCCACTCGGGCACCCAGCGCACCTCGTCGCAGGCCTTGACGGCCTCGTCCTTAAAGGCGTCCACCGAGCAGAACCACTGGGGCGTGGCCCGGAAGATGATGGGCTTTTTGCAGCGCCAGCAGTGCGGATAGGAGTGCACGATGTCCTCGCTGGCCAGCAGCGCGCCCAGCTCCCGCAGACGGGGCAGAACATAATCGTTGGCCTTGGAGATGTGCACGCCGTTAAAGGCGTCGTCGGTCATGACGCCCCGCTCGTTCACCGGGACGGGGACGCCGATGTGGGTCTTGCCTGTGCGGTCGTAAGTCTGGCAGATAAAAAAGTCCTCGGCGCCGAAGCCGGGCGCGGTGTGGACACAGCCGGAGCCTGCGTCCAGCGTGACGTGGTCGCCGTTGAGGACCACGGACTCGATATCGGGCAGCAGCGGATGCTGCGCCGTCATCAGCTCAAACTCGCTGCCGGGCAGCTTCGCCAACACGGTATAGTCCTCGATGCCGGCGGCCTTGCAGACGCTCTCGGCCAGCTGGGACGCCACGATATAGACTTCACCGCAGGGCACCTGCACCAGGCTGTAATCCAAATTGGCGTTGAGGCAGATGGCCCGGTTGCCTGGCAGCGTCCAGGGGGTGGTGGTCCAAATGACGAAATAGAGCTTGTTCAGATCGCAATACTGCGCCAGCTTGCCCTTGTCGTCCTTGACGGCAAACTTGACGAACACGGTGGTGCAGGGGTCGTCCTGATACTCGATCTCGGCCTCAGCCAGCGCCGTTTCGTCGGAATAGCACCAATAAACGGGTTTTTTCCCTTTATAGATATAGCCCTTTTTGAACATCTCGCCGAAGATCTTGACCTCTTCCGCCTCAAAGGTGGGATTCATGGTCTTGTAGGGATGTTCCCAATCGCCGATGACGCCCATGCGCTTGAAGCCCTCCATCTGCACGTCGATGTAGTGCTGGGCGAACTCCTGGCAGGCCGAGCGGAACTCGGCGGGGGCCATCTCTTTATGGTTGAGCTTATTCTTCTTGATGATCGCGGACTCGATGGGCATACCGTGATTGTCCCAGCCGGGGATATAGGGGGTATCGTATCCGCGCATGGCGTAAGAACGGATGATAAAATCCTTCAGTGCCTTGTTGAGGGCATGGCCCATATGCAGATCGCCGTTGGAAAAGGGCGGGCCGTCGTGCAGGCTGAAGCGGGGCTTGCCCTCCTGCTTTTTCCGCAGCAGGCGGTAAACGTCGATCTTCTGCCAGTGCTCCAGCATCTCGGGCTCGCGCATGGGCAGCCCGGCCCGCATGGGAAAGCCGCTTTTCGGCATGTTCAGCGTAGCTTTATAATCCTGTGCCATTCTTCTTTATCTCCTTGCCGCGCGGAACGGCTGCCGCTCCGCGGAAATGATGGGTCCTATTCAAGGGCAAAGGCAGCGGGCAGATGCCCGCCGCCGAAACGTTCCGCAGCGCCGGCCGGGGCCGGGCGGCTGCAGGTCGGAAACAAAAACGGCTTATTTGTCGTCCTCGTCCTCTTCAAAGTTTTTCCCGAAGCGAAGGTCGTCGAAATCGAACCGCGGCTTGGGGGTGTAGGGGCTGTCGCCGTAAATACGGGCGGTGTCGCTCTTGGGGTCGGGGGCAAAGGGATCGTCTTCCGCCGGGGTCGCCGGCTCGTCCAGCGCTTCGGCCGGCTCCTCCGCCTGCCGGTTTACCGCGGTAAAGACCTGGGTCTCGTCGGCCGCGGGCGCGGCGTGCTCCTCCTGAACAGGAGCGGCGCGGAAAACCTGCGTTTCATCCGCAGCGGGCGTGAGGGGCGATGCAGGCACCTCCTGCGCGGGGCGCGCCTCGGCAGCTCCCGCATCCTCCGACATTTCCAGGACCTGCTCCATCTGGCGGATCCCCTGCTCCATGGCCTTGCGGATGCGAACGGCGTAGGCGGCATTGGCCTTTTTGGCCGCCTCCAGCTGACGCCGGGCCTCTTCGGTGGCGTCCTGAATATCCACCGCCTGACGGGAGGCCGCCGTGCGGGCGTCCCGAAGGATGCGCTCGGCCTCGGCCTCGGCACGGCTGACGGTATCCTTGGCGGACATCTGGGCGTTATACAGCGTCTTGCGCAGGTCCTCGTCCACGGCGCGGTATTCCTCCAGCTTATCCACCAGCACGCGCATCTTTGCCTTCAGCGCGGCATTTTCCTTGTAAAGGGAGGAATAGTCGTTGAGCACTACGTCCAGAAACTGGTCGATCTGCCCCATATCATAGCCGCCGAATACGGCTTTTTCAAATTTTTGATCCTGAATCTCCTGCGGTGTAAGCATAGTTTACCCCCTCTTGATATCGGCGCTCAAAGCAGCCCGCGTACAAGGCTCAGAACGAGCCATGCCGCCAAAAAAGAAAGATCCAAAGGAAACCGGTCCATCCCGGGGATCTTGCAGAGCAGCCTCCGGAAGGGATCGACGACCGGGTCCACCAAAGAACATACGACCTGATAAGCCCGGGTGTTCCGCAGTTGCGGGATCCACGACATGACCGCCATGACCAGCATCAAAAGCTGCAGACAGTCGAGCAGCAGGATCACCACCCGGCGGACCATATACGTTATGCCAAACAAATGGAACCTCCGATCAGATGTACAGGCCGTTGTTTTCCAGCTCGTCGATCAGGTCGCCCAGAATGTCCACGTTATACGGCGTGATGATAAAGGTGCTGTTGGCCACCTTTTTGATCTTGCCATCCTGCGCGTAGGTCACGCCGCTGAGAAAGTCCACCAGCCGGCGGGCCACGTCCTTGTTGGTCTGCTCCAGATTGAGCACGACGGTGCGCTTTTCCCGCAGATGGTCGGCCACGTCCACGGCGTTTTCAAACTTCTCGGGCTTGACCAGCACCACCGAGAGCTGCGTGGTGGCATTGATGTTGACCACCTTATTGCTGCCGGAGCTGCGGCGGAAATCGGTCATGGGGATGCTGTTGTCCTCTTCGGTCTTCACGGCGCGGCTGCGTCCGGGATTGCCGACGGCTTCCAGCTCTTCCTCTTCGTCTTCCTCATCCTCGCCCTTGGCCCAGCGCTTGAGATCGTCCATAAAACTCATAGAAAAGCTCCTTTCGCTTATGTGTCGTCCGGCGGACAAGCGCCGTTCAGACATCTTTTTACACGGTCTATATCTATTTTATTATGCCGTTTTTTATCCGGCATGTCAACAGTTTCCTTGCGTTTCGGCGTTTCTTTGCGTCTTATTTTCGGCTGACGACCCGGTTTTCCTCCAGTCCGCTGCCCTGAACGATGATCCTGTCGTAACGGTAAAGCCCCGCCTTGGCCGATTCCGCCGTGGGAACGAGATAATAGCTTTCGGTCTGATAGATCCACGACACCGGCTTGAAGGTGACCACGCTGCCGTCCAGGACGTAAACGCCCCATCGGCCCTCGTTTTGCCGCAGGGCGCGGGTGGGCACCTTGAGCCCGGTGTAAACGTCGGTGATGATATCGATATCCTGCTGCCGGGCAGTAAGATATTCCGGATTCATCCGGTCGCTCTTCAGCACCAGAACAGCCCGCCCGTCGTCATAGGTCTGGAGTCGGACGATGTCCGCGGTGATCTCGCCGCCGCCCAGCTCCGGAAAGTCGATCCGCGCCGTGCTGCGCTGCTGCAGCGCCGTGGCCTGCTCCGCCGTCAGCGCAGCCGCGTAATACCAACAGAAGCCGGTAGTCACCGTTCCAGCCGCCTCCGTCACTTCTTCCGGACGCAGGCCGTCCAGCATGGCGGGCGTGATCTCATCCAGCATGGCGGGCGTCAGGACGCTTTCGTAGCCGTCGGTCCCGCTGACAAAATAGCCGGAAGCCGGAGCCTTCAGCCGGCTGCTGCCGGAAAGGACCTGCTTTTGCTGCTCGTCGATCTGACTCTTCAGCTCGCTGATGCGGGATTCAAAGACCTCACGGTCGGCCTCGCTGCCGCTTCGGCTGACGATGAGCTGCTGCACGGCGGCGTAATCCCCGCCGATGCGGGAGGGGTCGCCCTGGGCCAGCGCCGCCGAGATGGCGGCCATGTCGTCAAAGATCAACTGGTCCAGCTTGACGCTGTCGGTCCCGCTGGTGAGCATGGAATAGGCATATTCCAGCGCGGCAAGCCGATTCTGGAGCGTCCGCACCGAATCGTAAGTCCTGCGGGCGCCGTCGTCGCTGAAAAAGACGGCGATGCTCTCGCCCTTGGAGACCTTTTCCCCGTCGCTCACCAGATATTCGGCGGAGGAGCCGGCTTCGCCCTCTACCACGGTCTGCCCGCGGATGAACCATCCCGTGGCCGAGATCTTGTCCTCCACCGTCACCTCCAGGGCGTCCACCGTCCGGATCTGGCGGGTCAGGTTTTCGATCACCTGATAGCCGGTGTAGCCCAGAAGGGCGATCACCAGCAAAGCAGTGAGAAGAATGCTGATTTTACGCTTCATATGTGCTCCTGACAGAGGGCGGCCGCTCCGAGCGGTCCTCCTGCCACGTCCGCAGCGGGCGCTGCGGGATGATGGTGGAGATGGCGTGCTTATAGACCAGATACTGCTTCCCTTCATAATGGAGCAATACGGTAAAGCCGTCGAACGCCGTGATCACGCCCTTCTGCTGAAATCCGTTGGTGAGAAAGACGGTCAGCGGCATCCGCTCGCGCCGCGCCTCATTCAAAAATGTGTCCTGCAAACTGCTTTTGATCTTGTTTTCCATGGTGACTCCCCTTTTCTCAGGTTTTTTCGTCACCAGTATAGCCGTGTTTTCGCAAATATTCTGTCGATTCCTGCAAAATACTGTTCAAATCGGAATCCTCTTTCCGGATGATCCAATGGATCCTGCCGTCCCGGCGGAACCAGGTGAGCTGGCGTTTTGCATAGTTGCGGGACTTTCGGCGGATCAGCTCCGCCGCCTGCTCCAGCGTGGCCTGTCCGCGGAAATAGTCGGTCAATTCCTTATACCCGATGGCCTGGGCCGCTGTCCCGCGCAAAAGGCCCTCGTCCAAAAGCGCGCGCACCTCGCGCAAAAGCCCCTGCTCCAGCATCTCGTCCACCCGGCGGTCGATGCGGTCATAGAGCAGCGACCGGGGCTCCGCCGTCAGTCCCAGCATCACCGCCTCGAAGCGGGGCAGCGTCATCTGCGTCCGCAGATTGTGGGCCGTGATGGTTTCGCCGGTGGCGCGGAAGACCTCAAGGGCCCGCAGAATGCGCCGCTTGTCGTTGAGATGGAGCCGCGCCGCGCTGTCCGGGTCCGCGGCGCGGAGCTGCTCCAGCATCCGCTCCGGGCCGTTTTGCTCCCATTCCCGCTCCAGCGCGTCCCGCAGACCGGAATCCGCGCCGCAGGGCTGATAGCCCGCGCCGCGGATCAGCCCGTCGATATACAGGCCAGTCCCGCCGCAGACGATCGGAACTCTCCCCCCGGCAAGGATCTTTTCCACGCACGAGCCCGCCTCCTCCGCATAGCGGGAGACGGAATATTGCTCGCCCGGGTCGGCCACGTCCAGCATATGGTGGGGAACGCCCTGCATTTCTTCCGCCGTGGGCTTGGCGGTGCCGATATCCATACGGCGGTAGATCTGCATGGAATCCGCCGACACCACCTCGCCGCCCAGCCGTTTCGCCAGCGCGACGGAAAGGGCCGTTTTCCCGGAGGCCGTCGGCCCGCAGATCACAATGATCCTTCCGCTCATACGATACGCTTGAACAGCTTTTCCAGCTGATAGCGGGAAAGATAGGTGACACAGGGCCGCCCATGGGGGCAGTTGCGCACCTCGTTGTCGGCCAGAACGGCCTCGGCAAACTGCTGCAGCTCCTGCGCGTCGGTGTCCATGCCCGCCTTGACTGCGGCCTTGCAGCTGATGCTTTTCAGCAGATCGTCCAGCAGCTCGTTGTCCGCGCCCCGGTGGGACAGCAGCCGCGCCCCGATCTCAGAGAGAACGAAGGGGATATCCTGCTCGTCCAGGTACATGGGGGCCTCCCGCACCAAAAGCGCGCCCCGTCCGAAATCCTCGATGCCGAAGCCGACTTTTCGAAGCAGATCGGCATGCTCCAGACAGGCGTCCTTTTCCACCTGACTCAGCGTCACGGTTTTGGGAGAAAGCAGAAGCTGCGACGCCTGTCCGTCCAGCCCGGCCTTGATGCGGTTGAAAAGCATCCGCTCGTGGGCGGCATGCTTGTCGATGAGCCAGAGGCCGTCCTTGTCCTCGGCGATGACGTAGGTCCGGAACGCTTCGCCCAGCACCCGCACCTGCGGCGGCTCGGGCCCGGTCTCCGAAGCCCGGTCCTCGGGGGACGCGGGCGGGGTTTGCTCAGTCTTTTGCTCCTCCGGAGCGGCGGTGGAAACGGATGGCTTCACCGGATCGAAGGTCAGCGGATCAAGCACAGGCTCCACCAGCGGCGGAAGCTTGTCCTCCGCGGCGGGCGGGACGTTTGATTTGGTCTGATACGGCATGGAAGCAGGCTGCTTCTGCGCCACGGCGGCCCGGGCGCTTTGATAGGATTCCGCAAAGGTAGGCACGCTCTCCCGCCGCTCGACCTCGAGCCGCATCTTTTGCTGGCCGCCGGTGAGGTGATCCTCCCGGGGGGCCAGCAGATTGGGCTTTTGCCGCAGCTCCTGCAGCTCACCGTTTGCATCCAGCGCCGCCGCCACACTCTGATATACGGCGGAAAAAATTTCTTTTTCCCGGGAGAATTTGACCTCCAGCTTGGCGGGATGCACGTTGACGTCCACGGCCGAAAGGCTGAGCCGCAGATCCAGATAGCAGACGGGATAACGCCCCGTCATGATCCTGCCCTTGTAGGCCTCCTCCACGGCGGCCGACAGCAGCCGGGAGCGGACGTATCGCCCGTTGATGTAAAACGCCTGCTGCGCGCGGGTGGCCCGGGTGATCTCGGTGGGAGAAATATACCCGGAAACGGCGATCTCCCCAAGGGAGCCGGAAATGGCCAGCAGCGACCCCGCAAGATCCCGTCCGCCGCAGGCATAGATGGCCGAACGCATCTTTCCGTCGCCCGGCGTGGAAAAGATCTCCCGCCCGTCGCGGATCAGCCGGAAGGCCACCTCGGGATGGGAGATGGCGATCTGCGCCGCCGCCGATTCGGCATAGGCGGCCTCGGTGGCGTCTTTTTTGAGAAATTTTGCCCTGGCGGGGACGTTGAAAAACAGATCCCGCACCACCACGGTGGTGCCCAGCGGACAACCGGTCTCACCGTAGCCGGTCTCTTTTCCGCCCTCGATGGTGATCTGTACGCCTTCGTCGTAATGCTTGGTCCGGGTGAACAGATCCACCCGGGAAACAGAAGCGATGGCGGCCAGCGCCTCGCCCCGGAAGCCCAGCGTCCCGATGGCCGAAAGCTCGCTCTCGCGCCGGAGCTTGCTGGTGGCGTGGCGCAAAAATGCCGTTCGGACGTCCTCGGGCAGGATGCCGCTCCCGTCGTCGGTGACGCGAAGATAGGAGATCCCCCCGTGGCGAAGCTCCACGGTCACATGCTTCGCTCCCGCGTCAACGGCGTTTTCCAGCAGCTCCTTGACCACCGAGCCGGGCCGTTCCACCACCTCGCCAGCGGCGATCAGGTTGGCCAGCTGGGGTGACATTTGATAGATTTGTGCCATGATTGCTCCTTTCCCGCGGCATATGCTGCCGCAAGCGCCCGGAGGCTCAGCTTTCCTTCGCCTTTTTGCTCAACTGATACAGCAGTCCCAATGCTTCGATGGGGCTCAGTGTGTCCGGCATTCCCCGCAAAGGCATCCCTTTGCGGGGGCCCCGATCCGTTTTGCTTCGGTCGGGCTTTCCCGCCCTCCCTGCGCAGACGGCGGCACTCGCCGCCGCGGCGCTTTTGCGCCGTGTACCCTTTCGCCGGGCTCAGCTTTCCTTTGCCTTTTTGCTCAATTGATACAGCAGTCCCAATGCTTCGATGGGGCTCAGTGTGTCCGGCTCAAGGGTCTTGAGCTGCTCCACGATCTCCGCCCGGGCAAAGCCCGCCAGGCTGAGCTGATCGCTCTCCGGCTCCTCCGGCTCGTCCTGCGGCGGCAAAATGCCGGGCAGCACCTGGGCCTGCCGGGATTCGGTGTCCTTCAAAACCGCTTTGGCGCGGCGGATGACCTCTTCCGGCAGGCCGGCCAGCTTGGCCACCTCGATGCCGAAGCTGTCGCCCGTCCCGCCGCGGACGATCTTTTTGATGAAAATGATGTCGTCGCCGCGCTTTTTTACCACGATATTATAGTTTTTAACGCCGTCAACGCTGCCCTCCAGCTCACAGAGCTCGTGATAATGGGTGGCGAACAGCGTGCGGGCGCCCAGTTTTTTCTTGTCGGCCACATATTCCAGCACCGCTCTGGCGATGGACATGCCGTCGAAGGTGGAGGTGCCCCGGCCGATCTCGTCCAGGATCAGCAGGCTCCGGCCGGTGGCGTGGCGCAGGATATCCGCCACCTCGTTCATTTCCACCATAAAGGTGGATCGTCCCGCAAACAGGTCGTCGGACGCCCCCACCCGGGTGAACACCCGGTCGCACAGGCCGATCGAGGCGCTTGCCGCCGGGACGAAGCTGCCGCACTGGGCCATGATGGTAATGAGCGCCACCTGCCGCATAAAGGTGGATTTGCCCGCCATATTGGGACCGGTGATCACATAAACGCGGTTTTCCCCGCAATCCAAAAGGGTGTCGTTGGGGACGAAGAGCTCGTCCTGCAAAACGGCCTCCACCACCGGATGGCGGCCCTCTTTGATTTCGATGCGGTCACTGTCGTCCACCGTGGGCATGACGTAATGATTCTGCTGGGCCGCCTTTGCCAGCGAGCACAGCGCGTCGACTTCGGCGATGGCCTGAGCCGCGGCCTTGAGCCGGTGTGCCTGGGCCGCGATCTGCTCCCGCACCTGGGTGAACCGCTGATATTCCAGCGCCGTCAGGCGCTCGCTGGCTGAAAGCACCTCGCCCTCCAGCTCCTTGAGCTCGGGGGTGATGTAGCGCTCGCAGTTGGTAAGCGTCTGCTTGCGGATATAATCCGCCGGGGCCTGATCGATATAGGATTTGGAAATTTCGATGTAATAGCCGAAGACCTTGTTGTAGCTCACCTTGAGCTTGGGGATGCCGGTGCGCTCCCGCTCGCGGGCCTCGATGTCGGCAAGGCGGTCGTTGCCGCCGCCCACCAGATCCCGCAGACGGTCGATCTCCCCGTCAAAGCCGTCGCGGATGATCCCGCCCTCCCGCAGGGAGAAGGGCGGCTCCTCCGAGATGGCCCGGCGGATCAGCTCCTCCACGTCGGAAAGAGGGTCCATATCCTCCCGGATCTGCCGCAGCAGCGGCGTCCGGAAGCTCTCCAGCTTTTCCCGCACGCCGGGCAGACGGACGCACACCTGCCACAGCGCCCGCAGATCCCGCCCGTTGGCGGTGCCGTAGACGATGCGGGCCGAGATGCGCTCGATATCGTTGATGCCCGAAAGCAGCTTTTCCAGCCCCTCCCGGGTCATGATGTCCTCCAAAAGCGCGGCTACCGCCTGCTGCCGCCGCTGGATGCGGGGCACCGAAAGCAGCGGCTTTTCCAGCCATTGACGCAGCATGCGGGCCCCCATGGCGGTGCGGGTCTTGTCCAGCACCCACAAAAGGCTGCCCTTTTTTTCGCCGCCGCGGAGCGATTCGGTGAGCTCCAGATTGCGCCGCGCGGTATAGTCCAGCTCCATAAACTGACTGCGGCCGTAAACCTGCAGCCGGTTGATATAGGCAAGGTCGTTTTTCTGAGTCTCGTGCAGATAGGAAAGCAGGCCGCCCACGGCGCGGATCAGCAGCTCCTGCTCCGGCTCCGCCTTCCGGCCGAACTGCCGCTCGGCGGCCTCTCGCGCCGTTTCCTCTACAAAGCGCCATTCTCCCGCCCGCTCCACATATGCGCCGAGACGGTCCCTGGCAAAGGCAGTGAGCGCGGCGACGCTGTAAGCGCCGTCGGACAGCAGCAGCTCGCTGGGCGAAAACCGGCCCAGCTCGTTGCAGATCTCGTCGGTCACGTCGCTCCCCGCAAGCTGGGTGGCAAAAACCTCGCCGGTGGAGATGTCGCAGAAGCAGACGCCGGCGCCCCGGGTGTCCTGATATACCGCCCCGATAAAATTGTTGCGGCTCTCGTCCAGCATGGAGCTCTCGGTGACGGTGCCCGGGGTGATCTTGCGGATGATCTCCCGCTTCACCAGCCCCTTTGCCAGCGCCGGATCCTCCATCTGCTCGCAGATGGCCACCTTATAGCCCTTTGCCACCAGCCGCCCGATATAGCCTTCGGCGCTGTGGAAGGGCACGCCGCACATGGGCGCCCGTTCCTCCTGCCCGCAATCGCGGCCCGTGAGGGTCAGATCCAGCTCCTTCGACGCCGTTTTCGCGTCGTCGAAAAACATCTCGTAAAAATCTCCCAGCCGGTACATCAGGATGCAGTCCTGATTGTCCCGCTTGATCTCGAGATACTGCTGCATCATCGGCGTGAAGCCGGCGGCGTCCTTCCCCTTTGTCTTTTCCTTTGCCATGCGTTATTTCACCTTTCCGAACAGCGCCCAGGTGGAGCTGCGGTCGATCTCAGCCCGGGCATATTGCCCGATGAGCCCCCGGTCGCCCCGCAGATGCACCAGCTTGAAGCCCGCGGTGCGGGCGGTAAGGTCGTAATTCGGGTCGTCGCTGAGCCCGTCGATCAGCACGGTCTCGGTCTTACCCACATATCCGGCGTTGATCTCGCGGGAGATGCGGTTCTGCACCTCCAGCAGACGGTCGAACCGCCGCTGTTTTTCTTCCCGGGTCACGGGGTCGGGCATTTCCGCCGCCAGCGTGCCGGGCCGGCGGGAATAAATAAAGGTAAAGAGCGAATCGAACCGCACCCGCTCCAAAAGCGCCAGCGTTTCCTCAAACTCCGCCTCGGTCTCGCCGGGAAAACCCACGATGATGTCGGAGGTGATGGTGAGATCGGGCATGACCTTCCGAGCATAGTCCACCAGCTCCAGATATCGCTTCGTATCGTAGCGGCGGTTCATGGCCTTCAGCACCCGGTCGCTGCCGCACTGGACAGGCAGATGGATGCTGTGGCAGACTTTCCCGCATTTTGCCATGGTATCGAAGAGCTTTTCCGAAGCGTCCTTGGGATGGGAGGTCATGAAGCGGATGCGGAAATCCCCCTCCACGGCGTTGCATCGCTCCAAAAGCTCGGCAAAATCGGGATACCCCTGCTGATCAAGGCCGTAAGAATTGACGTTCTGTCCCAAAAGGGTGATATCCCGATAGCCCCGGGCTGCCAGGCTTCGAAGCTCTTCCAAAACCGCCTCGGGTGAGCGGGAACGCTCCCGTCCGCGGACATAGGGAACGATGCAGTAGGTGCAGAAATTGTTGCAGCCGTACATGATGGAAAGCCACGCAGACGGCCCCTCCTTCCGCACGGAGCGGACGCCCTCCAGAATGACGCCCCGCTCGTCGCCGGAGATGTCGAAGATCCTTTTTTTCTCCGTGAGGCGTCGGTAAAGAAGCTGCGGAAATTTATACAGCGCGTGCGTGCCGAACACGATATCCACATAGGGATAGCTTTTTTTGATCGTTTCGGCCACCCGGGGCTGCTGGGGCATGCAGCCGCAGACGCAGATCATCACGTCGGGGTTGGCTTTTTTATAATGGGAGGTCTGTCCCACGTTGCCGAAGACCCGCATCTCGGCGTGCTCCCGGATGGCGCAGGTGTTGAAGATCAAAAGATCGGCCCGCTCCTCGTCGTCGGTCATGCCGAAGCCCATGTCGGCCAGCATGCCGCGGATGAGCTCGCTGTCGGCCTCGTTCTGCTGACAGCCGAAGGTGACGACGCAGGCCAGAGGCTGGCGGGGCAGGCGCGCCCGATAAAGCTGCCGCACCCTGTCGGCATAGTCCTGCTGGAGCGCAAGCTCCTCCTGTGGGATCACTCTGTTCCGATCGTCCATATTGCCTCCCGAAATCTCTGAAAATTCACATTATATTGTATCACAAGGCAAAGGGAAACGCAATCGGTAGTTGTTAATTTTCCGTGGTTTTTTGCGGATTTCATAAATGAAGCGGAGCGGTCTGCACCGCTCCGCTCTCCGCGGGTCATTCCTCCGATCCCGCCGCAGTATTTTCCGCCTCCGCCGTTTCATCCTGCGTCCCGGCTTCGGCCGTCTCCTCCCGTTTCTCTTCCGAAAGATCGTGTTCGCCGGGCCAGACGCCGCTCTCCGGCGCCTCCGTCCGCAAAACCGGCACGTGTGCCGCGGCGGGATGGGTCAGCGGTCGGTCGAAGGCCACGCTCATCAGCAGCGTCACACAGCAGACGAGACACACCGCCATCACCGCAAGCTGAAGCCGCTCGATCCGTGATTTTTTCATAAAAGTTCCCCTCCTGCTGGCAGGATATGCCGCAGGAGGGGAAATCATGCGTTTTTGTCTCAGCCCCGGAACTGATATTGATACAGCCCGGCGTAAATGCCGTTTTTCGCCATGAGCTGCTCGTGAGTCCCCTGCTCCTCGATGCCGTTTTTGGTAAGGACCACGATCTCGTCCGCGTTTTTCACGGTGGAGAGCCGATGTGCAACCACGATGGAGGTACGGCCCTTTCCCAGCTCCTCCAGCGATTCCTGGATCATCATTTCGGTGGCGTTGTCCAGCGCGGAGGTGGCCTCGTCCAAAATCAGGATGGGTGGGTTTTTCAAAAAGACCCGGGCGATGGAGATGCGCTGCTTCTGTCCGCCGGAGAGCTTGATGCCCCGCTCGCCCACCTGGGTGTCGTAGCCGTGCTCCAGCGTCATGATATAGTCGTGGATCCGCGCCTTTTTCGCCGCCGCTACGATGGCCGCGTCGTCGGCGTCCAGATCGCCGTAAGCGATGTTTTCCTTGATGGTGCCGTTGAAGAGAAAAACCTCCTGCGCCACCATGCCGATGTTTTTCCGCAGCGCGATGCGCTCCATCTGGCGGATGTCGATGCCGTCGATGGTGATGTGGCCGCTGTCCGGCTCGTAAAACCGGGGGATCAGATGGCACAGCGTGGTCTTGCCTCCGCCCGAGGGGCCGACAAGCGCCAGTGTTTTGCCCTGAGGCACATGCAGAGAAAGATGGCTGATGACCTTTTCGCTCCGGTCGGCGGCGTCGCTGTTTTCATAGCGGAAGCTCACGTCGTGGAATTGGATATCGCCCTTGAGACGGGCGGGACGGATGGGATCGTCGGCCTCGGTCTCGGGATGCCGGGCCATGATCTCCTGGAAGCGGCGGAAGCCGGTCA
This sequence comes from Clostridia bacterium, assembly GCA_017394205.1. Lineage (GTDB taxonomy): Bacteria > Bacillota > Clostridia > Oscillospirales > Butyricicoccaceae > UBA4644. The sequence continues at coordinate 18,210 of JAFOPS010000052.1, forward strand.
TTCCGTCCAAAAACTGCTCGAAAAAGCTCACCAGCCGGTTGATGGGCTTGAGGAAGGTGTTGATGAACAGCAGATAAGCGGTGAAATCGCCGATGCTGATGACGCCCTTGAAGAAAAACACGCTGCCGGCCGCCAGCACCACCAGATAAAGCAGGTCGGTGAACAGGCCCATGCCGGAATTGAAAATGCCCATGGCGAAATATTGGCGGCTGCGCGCCTTTTTGATCTGGCCGTTTGCCACGTCGAACTTGGCGTTTTCATGGTCGGCGGCGGCATAGGCGCGGGAGACCCGCATGCCGGCGATGGCGGTCTCGACGTTGGAGTTGATCTCGCCCATCTCCACCCGGGTCTGGTGCGAGGCGTCCCGCAGCATCCGCCGGGTCTTGAAGGCAAAGAACAGCATGAAGGGCAGCACGGCGAACACGATGCAGGTCAGCAGCAGATTGATCCGCGCCAGGATCAAAAAGGAGCCCGCCAGCATCACCACGGAAAGAAAGAGATTCTCCGGCCCGTGGTGCGCCAGCTCCGAGACCTCCTGCAGATCGTTGATCATGCGGCTCATCAGCGTGCCGGTCTTGTTCTCATCAAAAAAAGAAAAGGGCAGCCGCTGCAGCAGACGGAACATATCCCGCCGCATATCGGCCTGCATCCGCACGCCCACCACGTGTCCCCAATACTGGATGACGAAGTTGAAAAACGCCTTGAGCAGATAGATCCCCAGCAGCACCAGACACCAGGTGATGATGAGCCGGAGCTGGCGGCCGGGCACGTATTCGTCCACGATCCGGCGGGCGATGACGGGGTAGACCAGATCGCCGCAGGCCACCAGAAAGGCGCAGAGCATATCGATGGAAAACAGCTTCCAATGGGGCTTGTAATAAGAAATGAATTTTCGGACCATGCAGCACTTCCTCCCGGCTTCATTCAGCGGTGTGGCGGTTGATCAGTTTGGCTTTGTATTTGGAATAAACGATGGTTTGTTCGTGATACAATCCGTAATAGCCGGAGAGCAGATAGCTGACGGCCACGGAGATCAGAAAATACGGCATGGCGCCGTAGCCGAACAGCTCGAAGGCGATGAGCAGCGAGGCCAGCGGGCAGTTGGTGGCGCCGCAGAACAGCGCCGTCATGCCGCAGGCGGCGCACAGCGCCGCGGGAAGGCCCAGCAGCCCGCTCAGCATGCAGCCGAAGGTGGCGCCCACGCACAGGGTAGGGACGATCTCGCCGCCCTTGTAGCCCGAGCCGATGGTAACGGCGGTCAAAAGCATTTTCAGCAAAAAGGCGTACCAGAGGGCGTTCCCCTCCATAGCCCGCTCGATGAGACCGACGCTGGCCCCGTTGAAATCCTGATTGCCCAGGATCAGCCACGCGGCGATCATCACGCAGCCGCCCAGGATCACCCGCAGATAGGGGTTTTCGATCTTGCTTTTCAGCAGCAGCGCCGTCCGGTGGAGCGTCACGCACAGCAGCACCGAGACGCCGGCGCACAGCGCCGCCAGCAGCACGGCCTTGAGCCCGGAGACCGCCGTAAAGGCCGGGATCTCGGGGATGCGGAAGCGCTCGGGGTTGATGCCCATCCCCGCGGCAAAGCGCGAGGCCGTGAGCGCCGAGAAAACGCAGGGCATCAGCGCCGCGTGGTACAAAACGCCCACGCTGGCCACCTCCAGCGCAAAAACAGACGCGGCCATCGGCGTTCCGAACACTGCGGCAAAGGCGGCGCTCATGCCGCACATCACGGCGACGCGGCGATCGTTTTCATCCAACTGGAGCACGGCGCCCAGGCCGTTTCCCATGCTGCCTCCCAACTGCAGCGCCGCCCCCTCGCGCCCGGCCGAGCCGCCGCAGAGATGGGTGAGCACCGTGGCGCCGAAGATCAGCGGCGCCGTTTTCCAGGAGACCTCGTCCCGGGCGTGGATCTCGGCCAGCACCTGATTGGTGCCCCGGTCCTCGCCCAGAAAATACCGGTAGCAGAACACGATCAGCAGGCCCGCCAGGGGCAGCAGAAAAATGATCCACCCATGGGCGGCGCGCAGCGCCGTCACTTTTTGCAGACACAGGGCGAACAGACTGCTGACGCTGCCCACCAGAAGGCCGATGCTCACAGAGATCATCGTCCATTTTACAAACAGGTGCAGATGGCCGCGAAGCTGCCGCCATTGCGCCTCAAGGCGCTGCCGCACGGCTGACCCCTCCCCTCAAATCATCAAGACATCTTTCAGTTTACACGATTTTTTCGCGGGTTGCAACCGAAACCCGAAAAGATCTTTGCTCTTCGGTCGGCTTTGCGGCGCGGTTTCCCCGCAGGACCCCTGTTTTTTTCGGTTTCTTGGTAAAACCATCGCTCTTTTCCTTGATTTTCCGGAAAATCTTGTCGAGTTTTTTCCCGATTTGTATTGAGATTTTTCCCCGTTGCTATTATAATATAGGGTGCTAATCATTCAAGTGAGGTGAGACTATGGCACATACTTTTAAAGGCGGTATTCACCCCGACGATAAAAAGCGTGCTACCTCCGGCAAGGCGATCGAGCTGCTTCCGGCTCCCGCGCAGGTGGTCCTGCCCATGTCTATGCACATCGGCAGACCCTGCGAGCCCATCGTCAAGGTCGGAGATCACGTTTATCTCGGTCAGAAGATCGCCGATTCCCAGGCACCTGTTTCCTCTCCCATTCACGCCTCCGTCTCCGGCACGGTGGTGAAGATCGAGCCCCGCCCCTATTCCTTCGGGACGGAGATCATGAGCGTCGTCATCGAAAACGACTTCAAGGATGAGCCCGATCCCTCCATCCATCCGCTGGACATCGACACCATGACCTCCGACGAGATCGTGGCTGCCATCCGCGAGGCGGGCATCGTCGGTCACGGCGGCGCCACCTTCCCCACTTCGGTGAAGATCTCTTCCGGTCTGGGCAAGGTCGACAAGGTCATCATCAACGGCGCCGAGTGCGAGCCCTACGTGACCTCCGACCACCGCATCATGCTGGAATACCCCTGGGAGGTCGTCGGCGGCGGCAAGCTGCTGGCCAAGATCTTCAACGTTCCCGAAGTGATGCTGGGCGTGGAGATGAACAAGCAGGACGCTTTTCCCAAGCTGCGGGAATATCTGCCCGAGGACGGGACCGTCAAGCTCTATCCCCTGGTGACCAAATATCCGCAGGGCTCTGAAAAGCACATCATCAAGGCTCTTACCGGCCGCGAGGTGCCTTCCGGAAAGCTGCCCGCAGACGCCGGCGCCGCCGTGTTCAACACCGACACCGCCGCCGCCATCTACCGTTTGTTCACCACCGGCATGCCGGCCATCCGCCGCATCGTCACCGTCTCCGGCAGCGCCATCAGCAATCCCAAGAATCTGGAATGCCGCATCGGCACCCCCGTGGAAAACCTGATCGACGCCTGCGGCGGCTTTACAGAGCCCCCCAAGAAGCTGATCATGGGCGGCCCGATGATGGGTATGCCCCAGTATCGTCTGGACATCCCCGTGATGAAGGGCACCAACGGCTTTTTAGCGTTCTGCAAGGATGAATGCGTTACCGTGGAGCATCCCGCCTGCATCCGCTGCGGCAAATGCGTGGGCGCATGTCCCATGCATCTGATGCCCACTTATATCTACCAGTGCTCCGAAAAGGGCGAGATCGCGGATCTGGAGTATTACAACGCTCTTGACTGCATCCAGTGCGGCGCGTGCACCTACGTCTGCCCCGCCAAGCTGCCTCTGATGCAGGGAATTCTGGTAGCAAAACAGCGCGTCATGGATGCGCGCAGGAAGAAGTGAGGCGAACCATATGTACGATCTTTCTCAGTTAAAAGTCAGCAACTCGCCCCATATCCACAGCGAGGACAGCACCCGCCAGATCATGCTGGATGTGATCATCGGTCTGATTCCCGCGCTGCTGCTGGCGATCTTCGTATTCGGACCCCGCGCGCTGGTCACGGTGTGCATCTCCGTCATCGGCTGCGTTTTCTTTGAATGGCTGTATAACCGGCTGCTGAAGAAGCCCCAGAGCATCGGCAATCTCTCCGCCGTGGTCACGGGCATGCTGCTGGCTTACACGCTCCCCGTCACCGCCCCCTGGTGGATGATCCTGATCGGCGACTTCTTCGCCATCGTCTTCGTCAAGAGCCTGTTCGGCGGGATCGGCAAGAACTTCATGAACCCCGCGCTGGGCGGCCGTGCCTTTTTGATGGCCTCCTACCCGGTCCTGATGACCACCTGGGCCAAGGCCCGCACCACCCTGCCCCTGTTCGGCAGCAGTGATATCGTCACCTCGGCCACGACGCTCTCTTCTCTGAAAGCCGGCGCAGTCCCCACCGATCTTTCCATGCTGGATGCTCTGCTGGGCATGGAGGGCGGCTGCCTGGGTGAGGTTTCCGCCGCCGCGCTGATCGTGGGCGGCCTGTGGCTGCTTTACCGTCGGGTCATCAGCCTGCGGATCCCCGTCTCCTTCATCGGCACGGTGGCTCTGCTGACGCTGATCTTCCACAAGGGCGACGCCGGCGCCGTCCAGTGGATGGTCTGGCAGCTGCTTTCCGGCGGTCTGATGCTGGGCGCGATCTTTATGGCAACCGACTATGCGTCCTCCCCCGTCACGCCCAAGGGCCAGATCATCTACGGCATCGGCTGCGGCGTGCTCACCGTTATGATCCGCTATTTCGGATCGTATCCGGAAGGCGTATCTTACGCGATCCTGATCATGAACTGCTGCGTCTTCCTGATCGAAAAGATCTCTCAGCCCGTCAAGTTCGGCTATGTCAAGCCGGTCAAGGCGCCCAAGGCTGAAAAGGAGGCGTCCAAATAATGAATAAGATCGTGAAACTCGCACTGATCCTGTTTGCGTTCAGCGCCGTCGTGGCTCTGCTGCTGGGTATGGTCAACGTGGTGACCGAAGGCCGCATCGCCGCGCTGGAAAAGGAAAAGCAGGACAAGGCCATGCAGGAGGTCCTGCCCTCCTCCGGCTATGAAGAGCTGGAATACACCGGCGGCAACCCCAACATCCTCAACGTCTTCAAGGCGGGCGACGCCGGCTATGTCGTCAAGGTGGTGGAATCGGGCTCCCAGGGCAACGTGGAAATGATCGTCGGCCTTGACAGCAGCTTTACCGTCACCGGCGTTTCCATCGTCAAGCATCAGGAGACCTCCGGTCTGGGCGCCGTGGCGGCCAGCACCGGCGCCGACGGTCAGGCCTTCCGCGGCCAGTTCGTCGGTCTGACCAACGCCTCCGTCACCAAGGACGGCGGCACGGTGGAGGCCATCACCGGCGCCACCATCACCTCCCGCGCGGTGTGCCGCGGCGTCAACGACGCCATCGCAGCCGCCAAGACTGTGGGCTAAGGAGGGTCATCAACTATGAACGTGAAAAAGCAATTCAAAGACGGCTTGATCACCCAAAACCCCGTTCTCGTTCAGCTTCTGGGCATGTGCTCTACGCTGGCCATCACCACCTCGCTGTTCAACGGCATCGGCATGGGTCTTTCCGTCATCATCATCCTCACCTGCTGCAACATCGCCATTTCCGCCCTGCGGAAGGTCATCCCCAATGACATCCGCATCGCCATCTACGTGGTGGTCATCGCAGGCTTCGTCACCATCGTCGATCTGCTGCTGAAGGCCTTTATCCCCGCGCTGAGCGAGGCGCTGGGCGTCTTTATCCCGCTGATCGTGGTCAACTGCATTATCATCGGCCGTTCCGAGGCCTTCGCCGCCAAAAACTCCGTGGGCGCTTCCGCGCTGGACGGCATCTTCCAGGGTCTGGGCTATACGCTGGTCCTGGTGGCCATGTGCGTCATCCGCGAGTTCCTGGCCAAGGGCGCCTTCGGCGGCGGCATGCTGGACGTTGCCAACGGCTTCAAGGTGGTCTTTGACGGCACCGGCTCCGGCATCCAGATCTTCCCCTCTCATTACGGCGCGCTGATCATGGCGCTGCCCGTGGGCGGATTTTTGACGCTGGGCTGCCTGATCGCTCTGATGCAGCATCTGCTGAGCAAGGGCGGAAAAAAGAAATCCGAAAAGAAGGAGGCTGCTGAATAATGGATGCTGCAAAACTGCTTGATATCATGCTGGGAGCCATCCTGATCAACAACTTCATCTTCTCCCAGTTCCTCGGCATCTGCCCCTTCATGGGCGTTTCCAAAAAGACCGACACCGCAGCCGGCATGGGCATGGCCGTTATCTTCGTCATGGGTCTGGCCTCTGCCATCTGCTGGGTCATCAACCGGTTCGTGCTGGTTGCGCTGGGTCTGCAGTATCTCCAGACGCTGGCCTACATCCTGGTCATCGCCGCGCTGGTGCAGTTCGTGGAGATGTTCCTGAAAAAGGCCGTCCCCAGCCTGTACAGCGCGCTGGGCATTTACCTGCCCCTGATCACCACCAACTGCGCCGTGCTGGGCGTGGTGCTGCTGAACACCCAGAACAACTATAACTTCATCGAGAGCGTTGTTTACGGCGTCACCGGCGGCATCGGCTTCCTGATCGCCATCGTCCTGTTCGCCAGCATCCGGGAAAAGCTCCGCTTCGCCGACTATCCCAAGGCATTTGAAGGCTTCCCCATCGCGCTGGTCACCGCCGGCCTGCTGGCACTGGCCTTCATGGGCTTCTCCGGCATGAGCATTCCGTGGTAAGGAGGGCATGAACGAATGACGAATGTGATTTATGCTGTTGCCGTTTTAGGCATTCTGGGCGCCGTGTTCGGCGCGCTGCTGGCCTTTGCCTCCAAGATCTTTTACGTGGAGCATGACGAGCGGATCGATCAGATCCTGGGCGTCCTCCCCGGCGCAAACTGCGGCGGCTGCGGCTTTGCCGGCTGCGCCAACTGCGCCGAAGCCATCGTCGAGGGCAAGGCCAAGGTTTCCGCCTGCCCCGTGGGCGGCCCCGCCGTCGCATCTCAGGTGGCCAAGATCATGGGTGTGGAAGACGCCGGCTCCGAGCGGATGGTCGCGCACGTTTACTGCTGCGGCGGTGACCGTGCCGTCAAGAAGTTTGAATACGACGGTCTGAAAACCTGCGCCGCCGCCAACAAGGTGGCCGGAACGCATATGGCCTGCCCCTCGGCATGCTTGGGCTTCGGCTCCTGCGTGGCTGCCTGTAAGTACGACGCCATCCATGTGGAAAACGGCGTCGCCAAGGTGGACATGGACAAGTGCGTGGCCTGCGGCGCCTGTGCGGCTGCCTGCCCCAAGGGTCTGATCGAAATGGTCCCCGCCAAGCAGAAGGTCTTCATCAGCTGCCGCAACACTGAAAAGGGCGTCGTGGTCCGCAACAAGTGCCAGGTGGGCTGCATCGCCTGCACCCTCTGCGCCAAAAAGTGCCCCTCTGAGGCCATCACCATCGAGAACAATCTGGCTAAGATCGATTACACCAAGTGCACCAACTGCGGCACCTGCGCCACGGTTTGCCCGCGGAAGCTGATCGTCGATCTGGCTGCCAAGCCCGCAGAAGCGGCTCCCGCGGCGCCTGCAGCACCCGCTGCCCCCGCCGCAAGCGCACAGTAATCGTCCCCACCCCCGTCTGACAAAGGAGAGCGGTTATGGCAGGTTATTACAACAGCTACAAAGGGTCCCGCCGCCGAAAGCGGAACCGGATCAGGATCATCCTCCTGATCCTGCTGCTGCTTGTTTTGCTTGCCGCAGCCGCTCTCTTTTTCCTTCAGGACCGGGCGATTTTCACCTCTGAGGGCTTTCGGTTCCCCTTCAGCCGCGACCCCGTGCAGGAGCAGGGCGAGCCGGACGATCTGTCGGATTTTCAGTTGGAGATCGAGGGCGGCGAACCTGCCGTGCCGGACAGCAGCTCTCCCTCTGTCCCGCCCGCTGTGGAGCCGGTCCCAGCGGCGACTGAGCCGCCGCTGGCGGCATGGTATGTGAACGGCGAAGCCTTTTTGGCTGATCCCGACGGAGCGCTGTCCGCCATGCAGTCCGCCGGGCGGACTGGTCTGGCCGTGACGGTCAAAACCTCCGACCATCAGAGTCTGGTCCCCGATGCGGGCAGCCCGCAGGGCGGCGTTTCGCCCCAAGCGCAGAGCTTTGCCGACCGCATCGCTGCGCTGGAACAAAAGCCTGCGGCGATCCTTCCCGCCTTGCGGGACGATCTGCGGCCCAGAAGCATCCACCGGGCCTCTGCCCTGAAAACGGCCAGCGGCGCCGTCTGGCTGGACCGCACCTATACCGCCTGGTATGATCCCACCGGGAAGGACACGGCGGCCGACCTGCTGGCGCAGATCGGCGCATGCGAGGCTGCCGGCTTCCGTCAGGTGATCCTCACCGATTTCTGCTTCCCCACCGTGGGCAAGACCGAACTGATCGATTACAGCCGCATTTCTTCCCGCACCGCCGCGCTGACGGCACTGGCGAAGCAGCTTTCCGAAGGGACGGACTGTTCCCTGGGCCTGCTGCTCACCGGCGAGGCCGCCCGGAATCTTCTGGACAGTGCCGCCGGACAGGACGTGATGGAGCTGGCACAGTATTTTGACGTGCTCTATGTGGACGTCTCAGACCCCGCCGGCGACCCTGCGGTGCTGGAAAGCGCGCTGGAGGACACCGACTGCCGGGTGGGCATCTATGCCGCTTCGCCGTCGCAGCTTCCGGAGGACGGCGCGCTGGACAGCATCCTCCGCGGCAATTGAAGCAAATAAAAAAATGCCTCACGGCGATCGCCGTGAGGCATTTTTTATTGCTTAATACCGAAATCCTTCGTCATTTTCATATTTGCGGGCGGCCTTTGCCAGCAACACCAGTATGGCGATGTAGGCCACCAGCTCAACGATGCTCAGGGCAAAGCCCAGCACGCCGCCCAACAGGTTGGTCAGCAGACCGGCTACCACATAGGCGACGAAGGCCTTCCACAGCTTCTCGGCCCCCAGATCGGCGCGGGCAGAGAATTGCAGCTCCCGCACGCCCAGCACGATCATATACAGGGCAAAAAAGCTTCCCAGACTGGAGACGTAGTTCAAGATCAGCGTCATCGCACTGGGCAGCTGCAGCGGCAAAACGCCCAGCAGAGCGGTGGCAATAGTGTAGGCGCATAGGACCTTGGCGATCTTTCCTGCCCATTCCCAAGACTGGCTCTGCGGCAAAGACGCCGCGCCCTGCCACACCAGATAATAGCCCAGCGCGGTCACCAGACCCACAAGCAGGTACAGGAAACCGCCTCCGCCCAATCCGGCCAGCAGGAGCCCTCCCCACACCCCGATCACGATCGTGACCAGTGCGGTAGAAGTCAGGAGCATGCCCCAAAACACTTTTTTCATACGGACCCTCCTACGTAAAAAAGATCCCGCAGGCTCCTGCGGGATCCGAAAAAATCATCAGCGATACATTTTTTTCTTAGCACGAGCAGCCTCACTCTTTTTGCGGCGCTTGACACTGGGGCTCTCATAGCATTCACGTCTCCGGAGTTCAGAAAGCACACCGGACTTGGCGCAGGAACGCTTAAAGCGGCGCAGCGCGTTGTCCAAAGACTCATCCGGCTTCACGCGGATCTCAGACATTTTTCTTCCCTCCCTCCATGACAACAAGGTGATGCGATGCATCACAGATTTATTATACGCATCAAGGTGACTTTTGTCAAGCGTTTACAAGGGCTTCACAACAAAATTCACGATTTTCTTTTTGATCACGATGGCCTTGACCACCTGCATATTCTGCATAGCGGCCTGAATCTTGCCGTCTGCCAGCGCCGTGCTGCGGATCTCCTCTTCTTCGGCCTCGGCGGACACGGTGATCACGCTGCGCACCTTGCCGTTGATCTGCACGGCGATGCTGATCTCGTCGTCCCGGCACTTGTCCTCGTCATAGGTCGGCCACGGCTCGTAGGCGATGGTACTGTCATGTCCGAAGATCTGCCAGATCTCCTCGCCCACGTGGGGGGTGATGCAGGACATCATCTTGATGAACCCCTCGGCATATTCCCGCGGGCAGGTGCCGTTTTTGTAGACCTCGTTGACAAAGGTCATCATCTGGGCGATGGCGGTGTTGAAGCCCAGCGCCTCAAAGTCGCCGGTGATCTTTTTCACCGTCTGGTGATAGATCTTGTCCAACTTGCCGTCGTTTTCTTCGGTGAGGTTGGCAGGCTCGGTAAAAAAGTTCCACACCCGGTTGATGAACTTTTTGGCGCCGGCCACAGCAGCGGCGCTCCAGGGCTTGGAAGCCTCCAGCGGGCCCATGAACATCTCGTACAGCCGCAGGGTGTCCGCGCCGTATTCCCGGACGATATCGCTGGGATTGACCACGAACTCGGGGAAGCGCTTGCCCATCTTGATGCCGTTTTCGCCCAGGATCATCCCCTGATGCACCAGCTTTTGGAAGGGCTCCTTGACGGGGGAGATGCCCTCGTCATAGAGGAAGCGGTTCCAGATGCGGGAATAGATCAGGTGACCCACGGCGTGCTCAGGGCCGCCGATATACAGATCCACGGGCAGCCAATGCTTCAGCAGCGCGGGGTCGCACAGTGCCTTGTCGTTATGGGGATCGATATAGCGCATATAATACCAGGACGATCCGGCGGAACCGGGCATGGTAGAGGTCTCCCGCACGCCCTTGACGCCGTTTTTGTCATACTGCTTCCATTCCACGGCATTTTCCAACGGTGCCTTGCCGTTTTTGCCCTTGTAATCCTCCAGCTCGGGCAAAACGAGGGGCAGCTCGTCGTCGGGCAGGAACCAGGTCTTTCCGTCGTCGGTGTAAACGCAGGGCACAGGCTCGCCCCAATAGCGCTGGCGGGCAAAGATCCATTCGCGGAAGTGATAGTTGACCTTGCGCCGGGCCACACCCAGCTTTTCCAGCTTGCAGGTGATGGCCTCTTTAGCCTCCTCCACCGTCAGGCCGGTGAACTCTTCGGAATTGATCAGCTTGCAGCCCTTGCCCAGATAATCTTCCTTTTCAAAGGCACATTCCGAAACGTCGCGTCCGTCGATGACCTGGATCATGGGGATGTTGTGGACCTGGGCATATTCAAAGTCGCGCTGGTCGTGGCTTGGGACGGCCATCACCGCGCCGGTGCCGTAATTGGCCAGTACGAAGTCGCCGATGAAAACGGGCACCTGCTTCCCGTTCACCGGATTGACGGCGTAAACGCCCTTCAGCGGGCAGCCGGATTTGGTCTTGTTCAGCTCGGTGCGGTCCATATCGCTCTTTTTCAGCGTTTCGTCGATATAGGCCTGCACCTCGTCCTTGTTCTCCACCCGGTCCATCAGCGACCGGACGATCTTCCCGTCGGGGGCCAACACCATAAAGGTGATGCCGTAAATGGTCTCGATACAGGTGGTGTAAATGGAAAACTGGCCGCCGCCCACCAGCTGGAAGTCAACTTCTACGCCGGTGGACTTGCCGATCCAGTTGCGCTGGATCTCCTTGGTGGATTCGGGCCAGTCGATCTCATTCAGACCCTCCAGCAGCTTTTCCGCAAAAGCGGGCTGATCGATGACCCACTGCATCATCATCCGCTTTTCCACCGGGTAGCCGCCGCGCTCGGATTTGCCGTCGATGACCTCGTCGTTGGACAGCACCGTGCCCAGCGCCTCGCACCAGTTCACCGGCATCTCGATGCGCTTGGCATAGCCCGCCTCATACAGTTTTTTGAAGATCCATTGCGTCCATTTATAAAACGAGGGATCGGAGGTGGCAATCATCTTGGACCAATCGTAGTCGAAGCCCAGCTCGCGGAGCTGCCCGGAAAAGGTCTCGATGTTTTTCTGGGTAAAGCCATTGGGATGGTTGCCCGTGCTCACGGCATATTGCTCGGCGGGCAGGCCGAAGGAATCGTATCCCATGGGATGGAGCACGTTGTAGCCCTGCATCCGCTTCATGCGGGACATGATGTCGGTGGCAGTGTAGCCCTCGGGATGGCCCGCGTGCAGACCCACGCCGGAGGGATAGGGGAACATATCCAGCACGTAGTATTTCGGCTTTGAAAAGTCCCACACGTCCGTGCGGAAGGTCTGGTGCTCCTCCCAGTATTTCTGCCATTTTTTCTCGATCCGGTCGTACTCGTATTTCATAAGATCAGTCTTCTTTCGTCAGATTGGTGATATCGATGCGCTTCCCGTCGCTCCACAGGCGCTCCAGCGCGTAAAGCTCCCGGGCCTCCTGCTGGAAAATGTTGACCACGACGCTGGTGTAGTCCACCAGCACCCAGCTGGACGTAACGCCCTCCCGATGATGGGGAAGGATCTCCAGCCGCTTTTTCAGCTGTTCCTCGATCTCGTCGCCCAGGGCGCGGATATGGGTGGTGGAGGTACCGGTCATGATGACGAAATAATCGGTGAGCGTGGTCTGGTCGTCCACCTTCATGACCACGATATCCTTGGCTTTTTTCCCATCGGCGATGCGGACGATCTCCTCCATCAATTCTCTGGGGGTCAGTTCTGCCATAGCTTCTTCCTCCTTTTCAGCTCGTTCTGTCTGCTTTTTCAATTGCTCTTCCGTAACGTAATAGGGGGTCCTCCCCTGCCGCCGCACAAACTCCGCCGTCCGGCGCAGGGCAAGGGTAAAGGCCTCCTCCAGATCGGTGCGCGCTGCGGCGCGGAGCTCCTCTACCCCGTCGTACGAGCGGGTCTCCTCGCACAGGTCGGCCACGTAAAGGATCTTTTGCTCCGCCGTCAGCTCGCCGGGACCGCCCACGGTGTGGGTGCGGATGGCGTCGCATACCGCCTTCGGCATGTGAAACTCCCGCCGCGCCGTTTCGGCGCCGGTATCGGCATGGAGAAGCGCGCCGGCGTCCTCCGGACTATAATCAAAGATTATATTCCACTTTTTCGCCAGGGTCAACTGTTCTTTTTCATCCAGCGCCTTGGTGCAGTCGTGGAGGATGGCCGCCGCCCGAACAGTATATTCGTCGGCGCCGTAGCGATCCGCCATCTCCGCCGCCAGCTTTTCACAGCCCAGCGTATGGCGGAAGCGCTTTTCGCTGACGCGGGATCTCACCGCCTCCCGCAGCGTTTCCAGCGTGGGCGGATACAGCCCGTTTGCCCGGATATACTCCGCCACTGCGGGATGCACCATGGTCAGCGCCGGATCCTCCCGCACCTGCGTGGAGCTGACGGGCAGCGCCGCGTTTTCCACCACGTCGATGCGCGCCCCCAGTGTTTCCCGCAGAAAAGCGGCCTTTTCCCCGATGCGTGCACGGTCGTTTTCGTCCCGCGCCACCACAGCCAGGCGGCAATGCCGCAAAATGCGCTCCGGCTCGCGCCAGCGGTCGAAGGTGAGCAGCATATCCGTCCCGATCACCATCCAGAGCTGATCGTCCGGAAACATGGCCGCCAGCGCCTCCGCCGTGTCGGCGGTATAGCTGGGACCCTCGCGCCGCAGCTCCAGATCCGACGCCTCGCACCGGGGGATCTGCGACGCCGCGATGCGGCACATCTCCAGCCGCTGCTCCGGCGCAGCCGAGCCCGCCGGCAGCTCCTTATGAGGCGGAAGTCGGGTGGGCATCAGGATCAGTCTGTCCAGCGAAAGCGCCCTGATGCAGGCCTCCGCCGCGGCCATATGGCCCAGATGAGGCGGGTTGAAGGTCCCGCCGAAAACAGCGATCCTCATTTTTTTCTCATGCTGGGCAGCAAATAATCGGGAGCATCCGGCGACGGCCGGTAAAGCACCAGCTTGCTGCCGATGCATTGCACCGGCTCGGCGCCGATGGCGGCGCAAAGCTGCTCGCTGGCCTCCCGCGCCGTCAAAAGCGCGCTCTCCAGCACCCGCAGCTTGATCAGCTCCTTTGCCTTCAGCTCCTCGTCGGCCTGCCGGCACACAGCCTCGGTGACGCCGTCCTTTCCGATCTGCTGGGTGGTGGGCAGGGTGTTGGCGATCCCCCGCAAAAAGGCTCTGTCCTTGCTTGTCAACATAGCGTTCTCCTTTGCTCTATCGTATCACAGGCCGCGGGCTTCCAGCTCGGCCTTCATTTTGGCCAGCGCCCGGGCGCGGTGCGAGATCTCGTTTTTCCGTTCCTGGTGGATCTGTGCGAAGGTAGCGTTTTCTTTGGGGTCGAAAAACACCGGATCGTATCCGAAGCCGCCCGCTCCCCGCATCTCCCGCAGGATCTGTCCGAAGCATTCGCCCCGCACGGTGAACTCCGTCCCGTCTGGGAAGACGCAGGCGATGGCCGAAACGAAGCGGCCTCCACGCTGTCCGTCGGGGACGTTTTCCAGATTTTTCAGCAGAAAATGCACCCGGTCCTCGTCGCTGCCCTCGCAATAGCGGGCAGAGAAAATGCCGGGCCCGCCGTTCAGCGCATCCACGGCGATGCCGCTGTCGTCCGCCATGGCGGGCAGGCCGGAGGCAGCGCAGGCGGCCCGGGCCTTGATCAGCGCGTTTTCCTCGAAGGTGGTCCCGGTCTCCTCCGGGTCGGTGTGGATCCCGGCCTCCCGCATGGAGAGAAATTTTCGTTTGTCCGTCTCCAGAATGGCCCGGATCTCCTTGAGCTTGTGTTCGTTGTTGGTGGCGATCACGTAAGTCGTCTGCATAATGCCGCTCCTTTTACCGAAACAAATGACCCACGGCAGCTTTTTGCGCCGCCGTCAGCCGGGCGATGCCCTTTTCAGCCAGAAAATACATCTCATCCAGTTCTTTTTTGCTGAAGGGCCGCTCTTCTCCGGTGCCCTGCAGCTCGATGATATTGTGCTCGTCGTCCATGATGAAGTTGAAATCCACCTGGCCGCCGCTGTCCTCCACATAATCCAGATCGCACACGGGCAGATCGTTCACGATGCCGACGCTGACGGCCGCCACGTAGCTGTAAAGAGGCAGAGTCGTAAAGACGCCCTGCTTCCGCAGCTTGTCCAGCGCCAGCACCAGCGCGCAGAACGCCCCCGTAATGGAGGCGCAGCGGGTGCCGCCGTCGGCCTGGATCACGTCGCAGTCGATGGTGACCGTCCGCTCGCCCAGCCCGTCCAGATCGGTGACCGAGCGCAGTGCCCGGCCGATGAGCCGCTGGATCTCGGCGGCCCGGCCGTTGAGCTTGAGCTTGCTGATGTCCCGGGGCGAGCGGGTCTGCGTGGCCCGGGGAAGCATGCTGTATTCCGCCGTGACCCAGCCTCTGCCCTGCCCTTTCATAAAGGAGGGGACGCTCTCCTCCACCGTGGCGTTGCAGATCACCTTGGTGTTGCCGCAGGTGATGAGCACGCTGCCCTCGGGATATTTGATAAAATCGGTCTCAATGGTAACGGGACGGATCTCGTCCGGCGCCCGCCCGTCGTGTCTGGCCATTTACGCTTCCTCCTCTTCTCCGGTTTCTTCGCCGTTCCTGTCGTCGAAAAACGCCCGGGTGAACTCGTACGCGTCGAACTCCAGCAGGTCGTCGACCTTTTCGCCCACACCGATGAACTTCACGGGGATCTCCATAGACGAGCTGATATGGATGGCGATGCCGCCCTTGGCGGTGCCGTCCAGCTTGGTAAGGATCAGGCCGGTAAGCCTGGTGACGCTGTTGAAGCCCTCTGCCTGGCTGATGGCGTTTTGACCCGTGGTGGCGTCCAGCACCAAAAGAGTCTCTACGCTGGCGTCGGGCAGCTCCCGGGCGATGACCCGGTGCATCTTTTCCAGCTCCTTCATCAGATTCTCTTTGTTGTGCAGGCGGCCCGCCGTGTCGCAGATCACCACGTCCACGTTTCGCGCCTTGGCCGCCGTCAGCGCGTCGAAAATCACGGCGCTGGGGTCGGCGCCCTCGTTATGCCGGACGATGTCGGCGCCCGCCCGCTTCGCCCAGATGGTGAGCTGATCGGCAGCGGCGGCACGGAAGGTGTCGCCGGCGGCAAACAAAACCTTTTTCCCTTCTGCGGCCAGCTTTGCCCCCAGCTTGCCGATGGACGTGGTCTTGCCCACGCCGTTGACGCCCACCACAAGGATCACCGAGGGGCGGGTGTCCAGCTTCAGCCCATCGTTGGGGGCCATTTTGTCCGCCAGGATACGGGCCAGACAGTCGATGACCTCCTCCTTCGTCTGAAGATTCTTCCGCTTGGACTGCTTCCGCAGCTCATCGATGGCTTCGGAAGCCGTATAAGCGCCGATATCCGCCATGATGAGGGCGTCCTCCAGATCGGCCAGCAGATCCTCGTCCACCTCACGGAATGCGGCGAACACAGCGTTGAAGGCTTCGCCTGTGCTTTGTTTGGTTTTTTGCAAGCCTGCCTTGATCTTATCGAAAAATGACATGAAATACCTTCTTTCCCGGATGATCGAAAGCGCGGGGCTCAGCCGAGTTTTTCCCGGATATGCCCCTCCGCCTCGTTGATATTCAGCGCCAGCAGCTTGGTGACGCCCTGCTCCTGCATGGTAACGCCGTACAGGATATCCGCGCCCTCCATGGTGCCCCGGCGGTGGGTGATGATAATAAACTGGGTGCTCCCGCACAGGCCGCGCATATAGTCGGCATAGCGGTTGACGTTCACGTCGTCCAACGCGGCGTCGATCTCGTCCAGCACGCAGAAGGGCGTGGGCCGCACCTTGATGATGGCAAAATACAGCGCGATGGCCACGAAAGCCTTTTCGCCGCCGGACAGCAGGGAGATGGCCCGCATGGACTTGCCGGGCAGCTCCACCTTGATCTCGATGCCGCAGTTGAGGATGTCGCTCTCGTCCTCCAGCTTAAGATAGGCGCTGCCGCCGCCGAAGATCTCCACGAAGGTTTCCTGGAAGGTCTTGTTGATGGCGCGGAACTGTTCGCCGAAGATCTCTTTCATATTCTTTGTCAGATCGGCAATGATCTTGAGCAGCTCCTCCTTGGATTTTTCCAGATCGTTGCGCTGGGTGCTCATGAACTCATATCGCTCGCTGACCTTGGCATATTCCTCGATGGCGTCCACATTGACGCTTCCCAGCTTTTTGATGGACGAGCGCAGCTCGCCGATGCGCCGGTTTGCCTTGGGGATGCTCTCCAGCTCCTGTTTGAGCTCCTGGGCGGTGACGCGGGTGAGCTCATAGCTCTCCCACAGCTTTTGCAGGATGGTGTCCTCCTCCATCTCGGCCTGGGTCTTCTTGTTCTCCAGACGGCCCCGCTCCCGCTCCAGATTGATGAGCTCGGCATTTTTGCTCTGCAGCTCCTTTTCGCCCCGCTGACGCGTGCCCTCGAGCCGGAGCTTTTCGTCGTTGACGGCGTTCAGCCGCTCTTTTTTGGCGGAGGCCTCGGCCGCATATTGCCCGGCAACCTGCTCCTGCTGGGCGATGAGCGCGGCAAGCTCCTCGCTGCGGGCGCGGATGGCGGCGATGACCGTCTCCTTGGTCTGCAGCTCGCCCTGCATGGAATCGATCAGCGTTTCCAGCTCGCCGATGCTCGCCGCGGTGCTTTCGCGCTCGGTGCGGGTCTCGGCAAGGCGCACCCGCAGGTCGGCCACCTTTTGGGTCAGCTCGCCGGTGCGGGCCTCCTCGGCGGCACGGCCGCCGGACATGGCTTCATATTCCGCCTTCAGCCGGGCTGCCTCGGTTTCATAACCGGCAGCCTGCTCCGAAAGCTGACGCTTTTCTTCTTCCAGCGCGGCGATGCGGCGGCTCTGGGAGGTCTGCTCCTCCTCCAGATCCTCGACCCGCTGCCGCAGCGCGTCCAGCAGCGCGGTGTGCTGGCTCTTGGCGGCGGAAAGCTCCAACAGAGCGTCCTGCGCGGCCCGCAGCTCGTCCCGGGCAACGTTTGCTTCATAGCTGGCGCTCTCCAGCTCCTGCCGGGCGATCCTGCTCTTTTGCGAAAGCTCCTCCTGCCGGGCGTCCAGCTCCTTGAGCTCGGTCTCCAGCCGGGCGATCTCGTTGGCGCGGGACAGCACGCCGGTGTTTTTATTCAGGCTGCCGCCGGTCATGGCGCCGGAGGGATTGATAAGCTGTCCGTCCAGCGTGACGATGCGGAAGGCATAGTTGTTCTTCTTTGCCATGGCGATGGCGTGGTCGATGTGGTCCGCCACCGCCGTGCCGGAAAGCAGACTGCGGACGACGCGCCCGTATTGCTCATCGAAGCGCACCAGCTCGTCGGCCCAGCCGCAAAAGCCCTCGCCCGACAGCTTCCGGTCGCCGCGGCGGTCCTTTACCGCCGTCATGGGCAAAAAGGTCGCCCGCCCGAAATCATGACTCTTCAAATAATAAATGGCCTGCTTGGCGCACTGCTCGTCGTCCACTACGATGTTCTGCATGGCGGCGCCCAGCGCGATCTCGATGGCCACGGAATAGCGGTCCTCCGTGCGGATCAGCGTAGAGACCGGCCCGCGGACGCCCTTGAGCTCCCTGCGGCCCGCGGCCTGCATCACCCGGCGGACGCTCTGGGCAAAGCCCTCGTACTCCCGCTCCATGGAACGCAGCAGCTCCAGCCGCTGGGATTTGATCTCGATCTGGCGGGAGATCCTTTCCTCCTCCTGCTGCAGCTCGTCCGCCTTTTTCTGCCGCGCCTGGGCGCGGAGATCAAAGCCCCGCAGCATGTTTTCCGCGGAGGTGCGCTTTTCTTCATTCTCTTCGATCCGGCGATCAAGGGCGCGGGCCTTCTGCCGCTCCTCGTCCATTCGGGTCTCCATGGTTTCCAGCTCGGCGCCCGCAGCCGCGCCCCGCTCCCGGATCTCGCCCTCGCTGCTGTCCAGCGCGGCCATCCGGCTGCGGCATCCGGCCGCCTGCTCCTGCGTCAGCCGGATCTGGGCGTCCAGCGCCTCCAGTCTGCCGGAAAGATCCCGGGCGTTTTCCGCCGCCTGTCTCACTCGCTCGAGCTGAACGTCCAGCTCGTGCTCCAGCGTTTCCGTATCCTGCCGCAGCGCCTCCAGCCGCTCCTCCTTCTGGCGCTTTTGCCCCAAAAGGCTCTCGCCCTGTCCGGCCTGCTGGCTCATTTCTTCATTTTTGGCGCGGATGTTGTCCTCGTTGTTGCGGATATGGGTCTGATTGACGGCGATCTGCGCCCGCACCTCGCTCTCGCGGCGCTCGGCCTCCCGCATCTCCTCCCGGATCTGCTCGCTCTCGGCGTCTCTGAGATGGATCTCCTCCGTCAGCTGAGCCGAGCGCTCCTGCAGCGCCTCAGCCTCGGCCTTGCGGGCCGAAAGCATCCGCTCGGCATTTTGATAATCGGTCTTGGCCTTTTGCAGATTGTCCTTGAGCTTATCCAGACTGTCCAGCCAGACGTTGACCTCCAGCACCCGCAGCTCGTCGCGGTAGATCAAAAACGCCTTTGCCTTTTCGGCCTGCTCCTTCAGCGGGCCGACCTGGCTCTCCAGCTCGGTGATGATGTCCCGGATGCGCACCAGGTTTTCCTCGCAGGCGTTCAGCTTGCGCTCGCTCTCTTCCTTGCGGTAGCGGAACTTGGTGATGCCTGCGGCCTCTTCAAAGATCTCGCGGCGGTCGGTGCTCTTTACCGAAAGGATCTCGTCGATCCGCCCCTGGCCGATGACGGAATAACCGTCGCGGCCCAGGCCGGTGTCCATGAACAGCTCGTGGATGTCCCGAAGACGTACGGCCTTGCGGTTGATGTAAAACTCGCTCTCACCGCTGCGGTAATAGCGGCGAGTCACCATGACCTCGCCGTATTCCACGGCAAGGCCGCCGTCGGCATTGTCCATCACCAGCGTCACCTGGCAGAATCCCAAAGGATTGCGGCGGGAGGTGCCGCCGAAAATGACATCCTCCATCTTGCCGCCGCGCAGCGTCTTGGTGCTCTGCTCGCCCAGCACCCAGCGGATGGCGTCGACGATATTGCTTTTGCCGCTGCCGTTGGGGCCGACGATGGCGGTGATGCCCCGGCCGAAGGTCATGACCGTTTTGTCTGGGAAGGATTTGAATCCCTGTATTTCAATGGATTTTAAGTACAAAGCCGCACCTCTTTTGCCGAAAAACGGCGTAATATTGCATGATATTTTATTTTATCAAAAAAGCGCGGCAAAAACAAGTATTCCCAACGAAAAAACGCCCTCAAAGAGGGCGTTTGGAGCATTGAAAAACCGCTTTGCCGGACTTTTCCGCGTTTTGGCTCCGGCGCGGGCCGTCCGGCGCGTTTTTATCCCAGCTGCTCCACCGCGAACATGTTCAGCGAGCGGATCAGCTTGATATCCTTTTGGGAGAGCACCAGCGTCTTCATCAGATCCTCGTCCTCCTCGATCTCGTCGGGGGAAAGGATGCACTTGATGGACACCGGCAGCATGGGATAGCGGGAAATGCCCGAAAGCATCCCCAGCACCCGGCCTGCACGGTCGAAGGGATTGGCCGCGCACATGGTCAGCCGCTCGATCCGGTTGCTCTGGCTGGAAAATGAGAAATTCGTGACGGTGTCGAAATACTCCACCGTGCCGAAATACAGGTTGCGGCAGGCTTCGGGCCGGTCGAAGGAGGGGATGTCGTTATAAAAGGTCGCGGTGCGTCCCACGCCGTCGTGCCCGGTCTCCAGCAGGTTGCGGACGATCCGGTTGACGCGCCCGTCGTAGAAATAAACACAGATCCGCCGCTGCGGAAAAAAGCCGTCGGGCCGGACCTCCTTTACGTCATCCTTTGATACGGGGCAGTCCAGCAGCTGCTGCGGCTTGATCTCCAGCGCCTTGGCAATGTCAAACAGAGTCTCCACGTCCACGACGATATCGCCGGTCTCGTATTTGGAAAGGGTCGCTTTGCTCTTGTGGATCTTCTCCGCCAAAGCCATCAACGTAAATTTTTTCATCTGGCGATAAAGCCGGATCCTGCCCCCTACGGCAACGCTGATCTCGTTCATACGCAAGCTCCTTGTTTCACAAAAATAAACTTTTTGTTTGAATCGTGGGAAATACCCGCCCGGCTTTTTATATTATAACACAATTCGATTCAAGAATTCTACTCTGAATTGACCGTCAAAACGGAAAATCTATTCTTATATAATTGAGCAAATTTGCTAAACGAACGCGGAATTGTTAAACTGCCACTAGTGATAAAGCATGGGAGGATAGGCTCTATGAAGCAAAAATCCAACGTCTTTTCCGAGGCGATCATCGTGGGATTCGCGATGTTTGCCGTCTTTTTCGGAGCAGGAAACCTGATCTTTCCGCCCTATCTGGGCATGCAGGCCGGCGTGCGCTGGTTTTTGGGCTTTCTTTGCTTCGTGATCGCCGACGCGGGGCTTGCCATCATGTCCGTTCTGGCGATGGTCAAAAGCTCCGGCTCGCTGAGCGTGATGCTCAGTCCCCTTGGGAAAAAGCCCTCGAAGCTGCTCTCCGTTATTCTGATCCTTTGCGTGGGGCCGCTGGTGGCCATCCCCCGCACCTGCGCCACCACCTTTGAGATGGGCATCCTGCCTCTGTTTCCCCGTTTCAATTCCTGGATCTTCGGGCTGATCTTCTTCGGCATCGTTGCCCTGCTCACCATTCGCCCCACAGCGGTGGTAGACATTATCGGCAAGTTTCTTACCCCGGCTCTTTTGATCACGCTGGCCGTTTTGTGCATCAAGGGCGTCCTGTCGCCCATCGGCAGCATCGCCCCCACCCGGGCGGGCTTCAACGTGGCGAAGGAGGGCTTCCTGGCCGGATACCAGACCATGGATGTGCTGGGCGCCGTTCCGGTGACCATCGTCATCATGAAAAGCGTTACGCAGAAGGGCTATCTTACCCGAAAAGAGCAGTACGGCGTGATGATCCCCAGCAGCATCGTGGCCTTCATCGGCCTGTTCGTCGTTTACGGCGGCCTGTGCTATCTGGGCGCCACCACCTCCCTGATGGATCTGGGCGACATCAACCAGGCCGGCCTGGTGGTCACCGTCACCGAGCTGCTGCTGCGCCGCCTGGGCGTCGTGCTCCTGGGCCTGATCGTCTTCTTTGCCTGCCTGACGACGGCAGTGGGCCTGACCTCGTCTTCGGCTGACTTTTTCTCCGAGGTCTTTCACGGCAAGATCTCCTACAAGGCGCTGGTGCTCATTATCTGCGGCATGGGCATCGCCATCAGCAACGTCGGCATCAGCGCCATCATCAAGCTGGCGTCGCCGCTGCTCACCATCATCTATCCCGTCATCCTGACGCAGGTGGTCCTGTCCTTCTTTTCCGATCGGATCCGCAACGCCAACGTTTTCCGTGGCGCCGTGCTGGGCGCGCTGATCGTGGCGGTGCTGGATACCCTGTGCGACCTTGGCGTGGCGATCCCCTTCGTCAAACAGCTCCCGCTGGCAGACGTGGGCTTCTCCTGGCTCATTCCCGCGGTGCTCGGCGGCGTGATCGGCTGCTTTATCCGCGCACGAGGCTCGGCCTCCGCCCCCCAGACCTCGGACGTCTGATCCTTTCAAAGCGAAAAACAAAGCCGCCGGATCATCCGGCGGCTCTTTTATACGCTTATGCTCTGCGGGAATACGGTCCGCTGATCTTCCGAAGTCATTCGTCCTCAAGCCAAAACAGCTCGTCCAGCGACTTTTCCAGCACCTTGCAGATCGCGACGCAAAGCTTGATGGTAGGATTGTAATTCCCGATCTCGATGGAATTGATCGTCTGCCTCGATACGCCCACCAGATCCGCAAGTGCCTGCTGCGACAGATCCTTCGCCGCCCGCGCAGACTTCAATCTCAGATTTTTCATTCCTGCTCCTCCGGCAGGCGGTTCTTCCGGCTATGGATCAAGAAGACGATCACGATCACGCTGAAGCACACGGCGCAGCACAGCGAAACAAAGGAGGTCGTCAAAAGGCCGTCTTTCACGACCTCGCCATCCGCCAGGTCGCTGAAAAAGAAGACCGTCTGGGCCAGCGCTCCTGCGATCAGGATCCTTAGGCTTCTTTTATGCGTATCGTGAATGCCGATGAACGCGTCCCTGCAGATCGCCGTCACCGCAAACACGGTGACCCCGAAAAGCACGCCGACCATCACCCCGACGCTCGGGAGACACCACTTGACGCCCACCGCGTCCAGATAGCCATAGATCACGTTGTAGAAGATCAAGGAAAAGAACGCGTACTGATAGGCCTTCCCTCTGCCAACGAGCTGGCGCTCGTCATACTCGCCCTCGGTCATGAGTTTTCCTTTGATACGCAAAATGATCAGCAATACAAAAACGAGAAAGAATGCCACCGCAAAAGGCAGCCAGTCCATCATGGAAAAAGTCGAATCGTTCATCTTGTCCTCCTGAAAGTCCCTCTTTGTTGCCTGCTGTTTCTTCTGTGCCTGCATGATAGCATATTCCCGTCATATTGTCAAGTATATTTTACAAAAAGAATTGTCAATTTTCCATTTTGCCATAGATTTTCGCTGAAAAAAAGCGCGGCGCTTCGGCCGCGCCTCGCGCTTCGCCGCGGGGCATCCCATGTGAAAAGGGCCGCCGGAGATCCGGCGGCCCTTCGGGTTTCCTTACGCCTCTTCGATGGCTCCCACCGGACACCCGGCCATGGCCTCCTGCGCCAGACCCTCCACGGTGGGATCCACCTCGGTGTCGATGGCCATCGCAACGCCCTCGTCGGTCATATGGAAGACCGCGGGGCAAGTGCCCTCGCACATACCGCAGCCGATGCAATTGCTGTTCACAAAGAATTTCATAGTCACTACCTCCTGTTTGTCGGTTATTAGGTTGACCCTCTTTTTGTTCGTTATCCGTCAGATTTCAGTCGCTCTTGACTTTCTGATCATAGTTTACTATAATTTCAGGGAAAGTATGTTGTTATAACAACGAAACAGGGGATTTTTTATGGAATATCATCATTTTTTGCAGCTTTCCGTGTTTTCCCGCATCCGGGAGGAGCATATGCCGGACGTGATCGCCGCCCTGGACGTCCGCACCGCCCGCTTCCCCAAAAATACCGTGGTGCTCCGCACGGGGACCCGCTCCCGCCGCATGGGCATGGTCCTGTCCGGCAGCGTGACCATCCAGCGTTTGGACTATCTGGGCAACCGGTGGCTGCTGGGGCTGAGCGAGCGGGGCGAGATCTTCGGCGAGACCTACGCCCTCATCTCCCGCGAGCCCATGATGGTGGACGTGGTGGCCAACGAGGACTGCGAAATCCTGTATATGGACCTCAGCGGGATCTTTTCGCCCGAGCTGGCAAAGAAGCCCTGGTACGCGCCGCTCTTGCAGTCGCTTCTTTATATCACCGCCGATAAAAATCTGGAGCTGTCGCTCCACAGCTTCCACACCTTTCCCAAGACCGTGCGCGGAAGACTTCTGTCCTATTTCAAGACCCAGACGCTCCATACGGGGAAAACTGAGTTCGACATCCCTCTCAACCGCCAGCAGCTTGCCGATTATCTGAATCTGGACCGCAGCGCCCTGTCCAACGAGCTGTGCAAAATGCGCGACGAGGGGCTGCTCTCCTTTCACAAAAGCCATTTCCGCCTGACGCCCGCCGGCGTGGCCGGCCTGCCCACGGAGGAATAAAAAACCGCCCGCTGCAGCGCAGCGGGCGACGTGTTTTTCATGCTTATCATACCTGTCCCATCAGCTCCAGCGCCGCTTTGGCGGCGGCCTGCTCAGCCAGCTTTTTGCTGTGACCGCTGCCCTCTGCCAAAACGTTGCTGTTGATGAGCACCTCCATGACGAAGACCTTGTTATGGTCGGGGCCGCTCTCTTCCTTCAGCCGGTACGAGAGCACCTCCTCGTGATTCTTCTGCACGATCTCCTGCAGGGTGGTCTTATAATCCATGGTGCTGTGGCTCTTTACGATGGCGGCCGCCTTCTCCTTGATAAAATCCAAAATAAATCCCCGGGCCGCCTCCATGCCGCCGTCCAAATAAACGGCCGCCAGAACGGCCTCAGTCGCGTCTGCCAGCACCGACGGGCGCTTATCCCCGCCGCCGGCGCGCTCGCCCCGGCCCAGAAGCAGCCTGCTGCCCAGATCGATCCGGCAGGCAAACTCATAAAGCGAGCCCTCGCAGACAATGGCCGCCCGCAGCTTGGTCAGCTCGCCCTCGGGCAGGGAGCGGTATTCGGAATAGAGATACCGGGCGCAGATCAGCCCCAAAACGCTGTCGCCCAAAAACTCCAGCCGCTCGTTGCTGCGAACGCCCTTTTCCCGGTTTTCGTTGGCATATGAGCTGTGGGTCAGCGCGTTTTTCAGCAGCGCCGGGTCCCGAAACGTATAGCCGCAATGGGGAAAATCCGCCACGCGCCGTCCCTCCTTTCCTCTTCGAAAAGAAGCGGCCCTGCCGCCGGCAGGGCCGCGATTGGTCAATGCTTACAGCCGATCGGAAATATAGCCCACCACGTCGCCCACGGTTTTCAGCGACTCCAGTGCGTTTTCCTCAACTTCGCCGATGTCGAAGGTCTCTTCCACGGCCATCATCAGCTCCATCAGGTCGATGGAATCCGCATCCAGATCTTCCACAAAGTTGGTATCCATGGTGATCGCGTCTTCCTCAACGCTGAATTGATCTGCCATCAGCTTCCGCAGTTTCTCAAAGACCATTGAATCGTTCCTCCTGATTGAAATGTGTTTGCGTTCCTTGCTTTCGTCTGCGATTATAGCAGAGCTGTTTCCGCTTGTAAAGCGGTTTTTTTAATTATTTTTCATCTTTTTCCGGACCAACGGTCATGAAGGCGATGTTTTCCTCCACCTGAGAGATGAAGCCGCTGTGGGCGAACAAAATGCACTGCTCCACGGAATTGCAGATGGCCGTGGCGTCAGACGAGCCGTGGGCCTTGAAGACGGGCTTGGAGATGCCCATCAGCGGCGCGCCGCCCACGGATTTGTAATCCATTTTCTCTTTCAGGGCCGTCAGCCCGGGCTTGAGCACCAGCGCCGCCAGCTTGGAAAGCGTGCCCGCCGTGAGGATGTTCTTGATCTCCTTCATCAAAAAGCCCGCCGTGCCCTCTACGCTTTTGAGCAGCACGTTGCCGGTGAAGCCGTCGCACACCAGCACGTCAGCCTCTCCCGCCAGCACGTCGCGGCCCTCGAGATTGCCGATGAAGCGGATGCGTCCCTCGTCGGCGGCCTGCTGCAGCAAAAGATAGGTCTCTTTCCGCAGCGGATCGCCCTTGCCGGCCTCGGTGCCGTTGTTCACCAGCGCCACGCGGGGCTGCTCGACGCCCTGCTGGGTCTTCATGAAGAAATAACCCATATAGGCAAATTGCAGCAGATATTCCGGCGTACACTCGGCGTTGGCGCCGCAATCCATCAAAAGCGCCTTTTTGCCCGTTTTCTGCGGCAAAAGGATGCCCAGCGCGGCCCGGCGGATGCCCTTGATCCGCTTCGTCACCAGCGTGGCGCCGGTAAGGAGCGCGCCGGTGGAGCCGGCGGAGATCAGCGCGTCGGCCTCGCCGTCGGCCACCATCCGCAGACCTACGCTCATGCTGGAATCCTTCTTCTGCCGCACGGCGGTGGAGGGCTTATCCTCCATGGTGATGACCTCGGTGGTGGGGACCACGGTGATGTGATCCTTCTCCCGTCCGCGCAGGATGCTCTCCACCTGCGCCCGGTCGCCGGTGAGAATGATGTCGCAGCCGTAGCGCTGCGCCGCAAGCACGGCGCCCTCAACGGGGGCCTGCGGGGCGTTGTCGCCGCCCATGGCGTCGATGACGATCTTCATTCGATCCCCTCCCTGATCTGTTCCCGCAGACCGTCCAGCAGCGTAAGCGATCGCTGGGCGACGGCGGTATAGCGTTCCCGCTTGCCCCGGACACGGGTATCAAGCGGCTTGATGATGCCGAAATTGATGTTCATGGGGTCAAAGCGGCTTTCCGGCTCCCGGCTGACGTGGCGCATCAAAGCGCCCAGCGCCGTTTCTGCCGGGAAATCCAAAAGCGGCTGTCCCTTGACCTGGCGGGCAAGATTGAGCCCGCAGCACAGGCCTGAGGCCGTGCTTTCGATATATCCCTCCACGCCGGTGATCTGCCCGGCAAAATAGAGCTCCTCCCGGCCGATCACCCGGTAAAATCCGTCCAGCCGGCCCGGCGAGCGAAGGAAGCTGTTGCGGTGCATGGTGCCGTAGCGATAGTATTCCGCGTTTTTCAGCGCGGGGATCATGCCGAAGACCCGCTTTTGCTCGGGGTACATCAGATGCGTCTGAAAGCCCACGATGTTGAAGGCGGTCTTTTCCGCGTTGTCGGCCCGGAGCTGCACCACGGCGTAGGGGCGCTCGCCGGTGCGGGGATCCTTCAGACCCACCGGCTTCATGGGTCCGAAGCGGAGAGTGTCCTCCCCTCTGCGGGCCATGACCTCCACCGGCATACACCCCTCGAACACGGCCTTGTCCTCAAAGCCGTGGACGGGGGCCTCCTGCGCGGTGCGAAGCTGCTCCACAAAGGCAAGGTATTCTTCTTTGTTCATGGGGCAGTTGATGTAGTCCGCCGTCCCCTTATCGTAGCGGGAGGCGAAATAGGCCTTGTCCATGTCGATGCTTTCAAAGCTGACGATGGGAGCCGCGGCATCGTAAAAATGCAGGGGCTCGCCGCCGAACAGGGCGTCGATGCTCTCTGCCAGAGGGCCTTCGGTGAGCGGGCCCGTGGCGATGATGCAATATCCCCCCGGGATCTCGTCCACCCGGCCCGGCTTTACGGTGATGCGGGGGTGGGAACGGATCTTCCGCGTCACATAGGCGGAAAACGCCTCCCGATCCACCGCCAGCGCGCCGCCAGCCGGGACGGCGGTGGCGTCGGCCGCCTCCATGATCAGGCTGCCGCAGCGGCGCAGCTCCTCCTTGAGCAGGCCGGGCGCCGTGGACAGCGCCGCGCCCCGCAGAGAATTGGAGCACACCAGCTCGGCAAAATCCGCCGAATGATGCGCGGGCGTCTGCTGGGCGGGCTTCATCTCACAAAGCGTCACGGCAACGCCCCGCAGGGCAAGCTGCCACGCCGCCTCCGAGCCCGCCAGCCCCGCGCCTACCACGGTGACCGGGCCGCTCATTGCGCCTTCTCCGCCTTTTTCGCGGCGGTCTTTTTGGCAGCCGCCGTTTTAGCCGCCGTCTTTTTGGCGGGAGCCTTTTTCGCAGCGGTTTTTTTCGCGGCGGTCTTTGCCGTTTTCTTCACGGTCTTCTCCGGCTGATCCGCCGCTGCCGCTTCCGCTTTTTTGCGCCCGCGGGTGGCGATAGGCTCCGACCAGCCGCAATCGGGCTTGTGGCACAGATATCTCTTGTCTTCTTTGGTATAATGGCGGAACACCACGCCGCCGCAATTGGGGCAGACCTTTTTGGTGGGGCTGTCCCAGGTCATGAAATCACACTCGGGATTGTGCTCGCAGCCATAGTAATAATAACCGCTCTTGGACTTTTTCTTCAGAAGGCGGCCGCCGCACTTGGGACAGGCGACGCCGGTATCCTGGGTGATCGGCTTGGTGTTTTTGCACTCGGGATAGCCCGGACAGGCCAAAAACTTGCCGAAACGGCCGTTCTTGATCACCATCTTCCGGCCGCACAGCTCGCAGACCTCATCGCTTTCTTCATCCGGGACCTTGATGCGCTTTTTCTCCAGGTCGATCTCGGCCTGCTTGAGCTCGGCGTCAAAGCCGTGATAGAAATCCGCCAGGATCCTGCGGTAATCCTCCTGGCCCGATTCCACCCGGTCCAGTTGCTCTTCCATGGAGGAGGTGAACTGCACATCCACGATGTCGTGGAACTTGTCGATCATCAGATCGGTCACCGCCTCGCCCAGATTGGTGGGCTTGAGGGCGCGGCCCTCCTTGGCGACGTATTCCCGATCCAGGATCACGGAGATGGTCGGCGCATAGGTGCTGGGACGGCCAACGCCCTTTTCCTCCATCGCCTTGATCAGCGAGGCTTCGGTGTATCGGGCGGGCGGCTGGGTGAAGTGCTGCCGGGGGTCGATCCCCTTGTATTCCGGCGCATCGCCCGCCTGAAGCTTGGGCAGCGGCGCGCTCTCCTCATCCTTGGCCTCGTCGGTGCTTTCTTCATACAGGGCCAAAAAGCCGGAAAATGCCACGCTCTGGCCGCCGGCGCGGAAGATCCATTTGTCACAGGAGATATCCGCCGAAACGGTATCCAGCACGGCGTCGCTCATCTGGCAGGCGATAAACCGGCTCCAGATCAGCTTATACAGGCGATACTGGTCGGGCGTCAGGCTGCGGCGGATCTGATCGGGCTCTAAAAACGCGTCGGCGGGACGGATGGCCTCGTGTGCGTCCTGCGCGGTCTTCTTGGTGTGGAAGACCCGGGCCCGGGCGGGCTTGTATTCGCTTCCAAAGCGGCCGTCGATAAACCGTCTTGCGGCTGCCAGCGCCTCGTCGGCGATGCGCAGCGAGTCGGTACGCATATAGGTGATCAGACCGGTAACGCCGTGTTCCTCCAGCTCCACACCCTCATAAAGCTCCTGCGCCACCGCCATGGTGCGCTTGGCTGTCATGCCCAGCTTTCGGGATGCCTCCTGCTGCAGGGTCGAGGTGGTGAAGGGCGGCGCGGGCTGGCGCTTTTTCTTGGCGTTCTTGACCGACTCCACCAGGTAGGACTTTCCCCGGAGCTCGTCCAGGATCACGTTGACGGCGGCCTCGTCGGGGAGCTCCCGCTTCCCCTTCCGATCGCCGAAGAAATGCGCAACGAAGTCCTTGCCCTCCTGGCAAAGGGTCACGTCGATGCTCCAGTATTCCTGGGGGACAAAGGCGCGGATCTCCCGCTCCCGGTCCACCACCATGCGGGTGACAACGCTCTGCACGCGCCCTGCGGACAGACCGGTGCGCACCTTGCGCCACAAAAACGGCGACAGCTTATAGCCCACGATGCGGTCGAGGATGCGCCGCGCCTGCTGGGCGTCCACCAGATCCATATCGATCCGGCGGGGATGCTTGATGGCCTCGGTGACGGCGGTTTTGGTGATCTCGTTGAAGGTGACCCGCTGCGTCTTGCTCCCGTCCAGCGCCAAAAGCTGCTGGAGATGCCAGGATATGGCCTCGCCCTCCCGGTCGGGGTCGGTTGCCAGATAGACGAAATCGGCGCTGTCCGCCGCCGTCTTCAGCTCGCTGATGATTTTGTCCTTGCCGTCGATGGGGATATACGTGGGCTTGAAGTCGTGCTCCACGTCCACGCCCATCTCTTTTTTCGGAAGGTCCCGCAAATGGCCCATGGAGGCCTTGACCTGATAACCCGCCCCCAGATATTTGGTGATGGTCTTTGCCTTGGCGGGAGATTCCACGATAAGAAGTTTTGCCATGTAGTTCCTCCGTTCGGTCGTTTCAGATCCGTTCGTAATATTGTCCCGGCAATTGCCGTAAATATCCCTTTAATTCCAGCAGCGTCAGCTTTCCCATCAAAACGCCCGCCGGGATGCCTGTGCGGCGGCTGATCTCGTCCAGATGCACGATGCCGTCGATGGCGTCCAGTACCGGGTCGCCCGTTTCAGCCGGGCGCGTTTCCTCCGCCCGCGCAAAAGACGGCGCCTGCGCAGGCTGCGTCCGCCGCGTTGCCGTTTTCACGGTTCGTGCAGGTGCTTCGGCGGCTGTAAAGCCGTATTGACGCAGGATATCCTCCGCCGATCGAACCAGCTGCGCGCCGCCGGCGATGAGCTCGTTGCAGCCCTCGCTGGCCGGCGCATCCACGCCGCCCGGGACGGCAAACACGTCCCGGCCCTGCTCCAGCGCAAGAGAAGCGGTGATCAGCGAACCGGATTTTTTCGGCGCCTCCGCCACCAGCACGCCCAGACACAGGCCGCTGATGATCCGGTTGCGCCGCACGAACGAGGCGCGAAAGTTTTTCGCCCCCGGCGGATATTCGCTGACGGCGGCGCCGTGATACAGGATATCCCGCAAAAGCGCCGCGTTTTCGGCGGGATAACATTTGTCGATGGCCGTTCCGAAGACGGCGACGGTGGGCGTTTCGCCCCGAAGCGCGCCCCGGTGCCCGGCGGAATCGATGCCCGCCGCCATGCCCGAGACCACGCACACCCCGTTTTGGCTGAGATGAAAGGCGATCTTTTCCGCGTTGATCAGACCGTAAGGCGTGGCCTTGCGCTGTCCTACCACGGCTATGGCGGGGATCGCATTGAGGTCGGGCAGCGTCCCCCGGACATAGAGCGCCAGCGGCGGATCGTAGATCTCCTTCAGCCGGGCGGGATAGGCCGCGTCGGTGACGGAAAGAATGAAAACATCCAACCTGCGGCAGCGCTCAATGATGCGGCATGCCGGAGCAAGGCTGCGCGTTTCGAGCCGCTGACGCTCGCGCGCGTCAAAGCGGCAAAGCTTCGCAAGCTCCTCCGTCGGCGTCTGATACACCGCCTCCGCCGAGCCGAAATGCTCCAGCAGGCGCAGGGCCTTGGCAGGTGGAATGGCGGCCGTTTCCTTCATCCAGAGCAGGCATTGCAGCTCCCGTTCTGTCCCGTTCATCGGCTCATCTCCCACATGATGATCCCGGCGGCCACGCCGGCATTCAGCGATTCGGCGCTTTGGATGGGAATGATCACGCTGCCGCGGCACAGGTCTTTTACCGCCGCGGAGACGCCGTGGGCTTCGTTGCCCACCACCACGCAGGACCGGTGAAGATCGACCCCGGTGACGGAGCGGCTGCCCTCATCCAGCGCCGCCGCATAAAGCGGCAGATCAAGCTTTTTCATGGTCTCCCGCAGCTGCTGCGCGCTCAGACGGAACAAGCGCACACGGAACAGACTCCCCATGGCAGACCGCACGACCTTGGGGCTGTAAGGATCCGCACAGTCGCCCAGCAGGATCACGCCGTCGATGCCGAAGGCGTCGGCCGTGCGCAAAACGGTGCCGAGATTGCCGGGATCGCGCAGCTCATCCAGCGCCAGAAACCGCGTTCCGCCGACGATCCCGGACACTTCGGGGATGGGAAGGGTGAACACCACGCCCTGGGGCGCGGGCACGTCGCTGAGCTTTTGCAGCACCGGCTCGGTCACCGGTATCACCGGGCAGTCCAGCGGCGGAAGACGGTTTTCCTGCCCTTGCAGACAAAAGACCTGCCGGGGCATGCGGCCGCTGCGCAGCGCTTCGTCCAAAAGGGTGAATCCTTCACAGACAAAAAGCCCCGCTTCCCGTCGCTTTTTCCCGGATGCCGACAGCGCGCAGACCGATTTGACCTGCGGATTGTCCCGGCTGGTGATCGTAAACACGCGCGTCCTCTCCCTTCCGTATCAAGCCGGCAGACTCAGTCACAAGGGTCCTTTTCCGACCATGGGATATAGTATAGCGCAAAAAAAACGGCTTTGCAAGGTTTTTTCGGCGCATCACCTATTAAATATAGCGATAATGCGTTTTCACAAAAAAGATCCCCGGCCGCACGGGCCGGGGATCGGGATGGATCCGCGTTTTGCTTATTTGGCTTCCTTGCCGCCCAGCAGCTTCCACAGAAGCGCGGCCAGCGCGCCGCCCACCAGCGGGCCCACGATAAAGACCCAAACGTTGGCCAGCGCATCGCCGCCCATCAGCAGCGCGGGGCCGAAGGAACGGGCGGGGTTGACACTGGTGCCGGTGAAGAAGATGCCCAGCAGGTGGACCAGCGTCAGCGAGCCGCCGATGACCAGGCCGGCCACCTTGCCGTTTTCGGGCTTGCTGGTGACGCCCAGAATGGCCAGGACGAAGACGCAGGTAAGGATGATCTCGACGATCAGGGATTTGACAGCACTGCCGTCATACAGGCCGTTGGTGCCCAGGCCGTAAGAGGTGCCGATAAGTCCGCGAAGCACCGCGGCGCCGGCGATGGCGCCCAGAAACTGTGCGATCACATAGCCGATGAAATCAGAAACGCTCATGCCGCCGTTGAGCAGAACGCCCAGAGAAACGGCGGGGTTGATGTGGCAGCCGGAGATGTTGCCGATGGAATAGGCCATGGCCACGATCACCAGGCCGAAGGCCAGAGCGGTCATCAAATAAGAGGCGTTGGCCTCGGCGGTGCAGCCCGTCACGGCGGCGACGCCGCAGGCGAACAGGACCAGAACGAAGGTGCCGACAAACTCGGCGGCATACTTTTTCATGTTGTTCATGACTAAGACGACCTTTCTTTTTATTATTTCCGGCATCGGCTGCCGGATCGTTCCAAACCCATCATACGCTTTTTCCGCCGTCCCGTCAAGTGCAGGCCCGCCGCGTCAGACGTGCCAGACCTCTTCTCCCCCGATCCAGGTGCTGACGGGGCGCACCTTTCCGATCTCGAAGGGCGGCACCGTGAAAATATCCCGATCCAGCACCGCAAAGCTGGCCTCGAAGCCGGGCGCGAGCTGTCCCAGACGGGAAAATCCGCTGACGGCGGCGCTTTCACGGGTATACAGCGCCACCGCGGTCTCCACGTCGACGGCCTCCTGCGCGCCGCAGGGCGTGCCGTCGTAGGCAGTGCGGGTAACGGCGGCCTGAATGGTGTGGAAGGGGTCGGTGGGCTCGTCCCAGGCGTTGGCAGGGGCGTCGGTGGACAGGGCCACCTTCACGCCCCGCTCCAGCATCGTCCGGATCGGATAGGCCTTCTGCGTCCGGGGCAGACCGTAGTTTTTCAGATAGCTTTCGATCTCCGAGAAGAAGAACAGCGGCTGGGTGGCCACGGCGATCCCCTTTTCCGCCATCAGATCGATGATCTCGCGTTCCGGCTCGGTGACGTGTTCGATGCGGGCGTAGGGCGCGGCGGTGCGCATCCAGTTTTCCTCCCGGGCGACACGGCTGACGATGCGGCGGATGGCGCGGGCGCCCATGGCGTGAACGGCCATCTGGCAGGCGTTGGCCTTGCAGAACTCCACCGCCGTGTCCAGAAGCTCGTCGGAGGACACCGACAGGCCGCAGTCGTCCGTGCCCAGATAAGGCTCCCTGACCCAGGCCGTATGTCCGGAAATGCTTCCGTCGCACATCAGCTTGAGGCCCGCAGCCCGCACCTGCGCCGCGGGATCTGTCATCTCTGCGGTCAGGCGGAAGGCGGGATCCTTCCAATAGTATTCCCAGAAAAAGTAGATCGCCGTCCGCTGGCGAAAGCCCTTTGCCGCCGCCTCGGTGTAAATCCGATAAACATCGGCGCCGTTGTCGCCCATATCGGTGACGGCCACCACGCCCTCGGAGGCCAGCAGCTCGCCCATGCGCACCAGCTCGGTCACATTGTCCCCGACGCTCATTCTGGGAAGGCAGCGCTCGGCCAGATCCTTTGCCGTTTCGTACAAAATGCCGTTCGGCGTTCCGTCGGGCTCGCGGCCGATGGTCCCGCCGGCGGGATCGGGGGTCTCCGCCGTGATGCCGCACAGCTTCAGCAGCGCGGTGTTGCACGAGGCCACGTGCTCGCAGTTTCGGGTGATATAGACCGGAACGTCCGCGGCGCCCCGATCCAGATCGTGCCGGGTGGGCATGCGGCGCTCCTTCAACTTGCCGTCATCCAGGCCCCATCCCCGCACCCAGCGGTCCGGCCCCTGGATCGCACGGCGGCGGGCGATCTGCCGCGCAAGATCCTCAAGGGAATTGACGGCGGGCGGCAGACAGGTGATATAGGTCTTCATCTCCGCCGTCATGGCGGGATGGATATGGCTGTCAATGAATCCGGGGATCACGGTCTTTCCCGAAAGATCGGTCACCGGCTCGTCCGGCCGCGCTCCCGCCAGGATCTCCCCTGCGGCTCCGACGGCGGCGACGCCGTCGCCGTCTATGGTGAACGCCTCCGCCCAGGGGCGCCGGGGGTCGGCGGTAAAGATCTTTCCGTTGATGAAATGACGACGCATGAAAACTCCTTTCCCACAGGTGGCAAACGATGATTCTCCGTTCCCATTCTATCCCATTTTTCGCGGAAAAACAACCCCGGCGTCAAAAAACCGGCGGCAAGCGCCGCCGGTAAAAGCCGGTTTACTGTTTTGCCCGCATCTCCCGGATGATCCGGTCGATCTCATGGGCCACGCGGATAAAATCCGCCTCCCGATACCCCTTGGTCGTCATGGCAGGCGTGCCGATGCGGATGCCGGAGGTCTGCGCCGGAGACCGGGTCTCGTTGGGCACGCAGTTTTTATTCAGGGTGATGCCGTTTCTGTCCAGCTCCTCCTGAACGGCCTTGCCGGTGAGGCCGGTATCGGTGAGATCCAGCAGGAACAAATGATTGTCCGTGCCGCCGGTGACCACCTGATATCCCATCTCCTGGAAGGCTTTGCACATGGCGGCGGCGTTGCGCACCACCTGCCGGATATAGTCCCGGAAGGCCTCGGTGCAGGCTTCCTCCGCCGCGATGGCCTTGCCGGCGATCACGTGCTGCAGCGGCCCGCCCTGGGTGCCGGGGAACACGGCGCCGTCGATCTTTTTCGCCAGCTCGGGCTTGCAGAAGATCAGCCCGCCCCGGGGCCCGCGCAGGGTCTTGTGGGTAGTGGTGGTGATGACGTCGGCCAGGCCGAAGGGCGACGGATGCTCCCCCGCCGCTACCAAGCCGGCGATGTGGGCCATATCCACCATGAAATATGAGCCCGCCTCCCGGGCGATCTCGGCAAAGGCGGCAAAATCGATCTTCCGGCTGTAGGCCGAGGCGCCCGCCAGAAGCAGCTTGGGACGACATTCCAGCGCCTTTTTCCGCACGTCCTCCAGATCGATGAAGCCGTGAGCGTTCACGTCATAAAAATGCATGTCATA
Source organism: Clostridia bacterium (assembly GCA_017394205.1). Taxonomy (GTDB): domain Bacteria; phylum Bacillota; class Clostridia; order Oscillospirales; family Butyricicoccaceae; genus UBA4644. The sequence continues at coordinate 53,523 of JAFOPS010000052.1, forward strand.
GAGCTTTCCGCTGATGTTCACAGGCGCGCCGTGGGTCAGATGTCCGCCGTTGTTCAGATTCATGGCCAGAACGGCGTCGCCGGGAGACAGCAGGCTCATATAGGCGGCGATATTGGCGGAAGAGCCGCTGTGAGGCTGGACGTTGACATGGTAATCGGTCCGGAAGACCTTGCGCCACATGTCGCAGCAGTATTCCTCCAGCTCGTCCACGTATTCGCACCCGCCGTAATACCGGCCCCGGCTCCCGGTGGACCGGACCGTGGGGTATCCCTCGGAATATTTGTTGGTCAGACAGGATCCAACGGCGCGCATCACGTCGGGGCTGACGAAGTTTTCGCTGGCGATCAGCTCGATGTTGCGGTTCTGACGTTCCTGCTCTTTTTCTATGATCTCAAAGACTTTGGAAGGCATGGCGGCACCCCTTTTCTTCGATCTGTTCCGGTTCGGAAAAAACTGGATTTATTGTACCATGGCGTATGGCCGATTTCAACCTGTCCGCCGTGAAATGTTCCACGAAA
>JAFOPS010000053.1 GCA_017394205.1 Clostridia bacterium
TTGCCCTCATTGTACTTTTTACAGGATTACGTGTCAATGGTCCTTTCTGACGCTTCTCCCGACGTATCAGGAACGCGGCAAGCAGAAACAGCCCGCCATGCATGACCGCATGGCGGGCTGTTATGTTCTGTTCGACGGCGCGGTTACTCTGCAAAGAGCTTCGTGGAGAGGTACCGCTCGCCGGTGTCCGGCAGCAGGGCGACGATGGTCTTTCCCGCGTTCTCGCTGCGCTTTGCCAGCTCGAAGGCGGCCCAGGCAGCCGCGCCGGAGCTGATGCCCACCAGCACGCCCTCCTCTTTTCCGATCCGCCGCGCCATGGCGAAGGCGGCCTCGTTCTCCACGGGGATCACCTCGTCCAGGAGATCGCGGTTGAGCACCGCCGGGACGAAATCCGCGCCGATGCCCTGGATCTCATGCGCTCCGGCCCGGCCCTGCGTGAGCACAGGTGAGCTCGCCGGCTCCACCGCAACGATTTTGACACTCGGATTCCTTGCTTTCAGATACTCGGCCACGCCGGTGATCGTGCCGCCCGTTCCGACGCCGGCGACAAAGATGTCCACCTTGCCGTCCGTATCCTCCCAGATCTCGGGGCCGGTGGTCTCCCGGTGAGCCTTGGGATTGGAAGGGTTGACAAACTGACCGGCAATGATGCTGTTCGGCGTCTGCGCGGCCAGCTCTTCCGCCTTTTCGATCGCACCGGACATGCCCTTGGCGCCCTCCGTCAGCACCAGCTCGGCGCCGTAGGCCTTCATCAGCATCCGCCGCTCGACCGACATGGTCTCCGGCATGACGATGACGACCCGATAGCCCTTTGCCGCGGCGACGGAGGCAAGGCCGATGCCCGTGTTGCCGCTGGTCGGCTCGATGATGGTCGCGCCGGGCTTGAGTCTCCCACTCGCCTCCGCATCGGCGATCATCATCTTGGCGATGCGGTCCTTGGCGCTGCCGCCGGGATTAAAGGACTCCAGCTTGGCCAGCACTCTGGCCCCCAGCGCGTCTGCCTTCTCAATGTGTGTCAGCTCCAGCAGCGGAGTTTTGCCGATCAGTTCTTCGGCGGACTGATAGATTCTGCCCATGTCCTGCGCTTCCTTTCACCTTGATGAGCGTATCATAGTCTATTCTGCCCGCCGTGTCAAATGCTTTTCATCCGCGGGCAGCTTCCGCCTTGGCAAGCATCCGGGCTTTTTTGGTTTTCGCCACTGTCACCGAAGAATCGGTCTCTTCGGTCAGTCCCCACTCGTTTTCCAGCAGGTCGATGATGCGGTCATAGGTCTCCGCGGCCTTGCGGTAATCGCCCCGGATCTCATAGATGTCGGCAATGCCCATCAGCGCATCTTGGAATCGGGGGCGTTTGGGATCCGCGGCAAAGGCGCGTTCATAGCAGTCAATGGCCTTTTCGTAGTTGCACTTAGCGGCATAGTACTGCGCGGTCTCGAAGAGAACAGCGTCGTTGCCCGGCTGTTCGGAGAGCAGCTCTTCCATGATTTGGTCTGCAGTGGGCTCGTCAAAACGAGCCAGCGCGATGTAGGCGCGGTAGACCCGCTTCATGACGGGGTGCGCCTTATCCAGCGTGCAGTAGCGGTCCAGCCAGCGCTCCGCCTCGTCCGCGCGATGATCGGCGATCAAATTATCCAGCAGAAACATATAGGGCAGCGCAACGTCGGGATTTGCTTCGACCACCCCGCGATAGAATTCGATCGCCTTGGAGTGGTTGGACATATTCCAGTCCCATACGGCATTCCGCTCTGCCGTATCCAGTATCCACTGGCAGCCCTTTTCCTCCGGTGAACGGGTGATGGCCTCCTTGGCATAGCGCGCTGCCTTACTCGCGTAGGTGTTCATGCGGTGCCAGTAAAGATAGGCAATGAGGTCAGTGGCGCGCTTTTTGTGTTCCTCATTGGACAGCTGGGATTTCAGGAATTCCTCGTATTCCCAGAAGATGTCCTGGGGCAGCTCCTCCTCCGCGTCCATGCGGTTTTCAATGCGGTTGAAGCGCTGCTCGGCGGTCAGGTCGAAGAGATCGTCGATGCTGACGCCGAACACCTCGGCCAGCATCGGCAGCAGGCTGATGTCCGGCATGGCAACCGCGTTTTCCCATTTGGAAACGGACTGCGGCGCGACGCCCATTTTTTCCGCCAGCTGCTCCTGAGTCAGTCCCGCCTTGAAGCGAAACTGTTTGATTTTCTTTCCAAGTTCCATGTTTTTTCCTCCTCAAATGGGTTCGCTTTCCGGATTGCAGCTTTATTGTACGGCGCTTTCCCGCACAATTCAATAACGCAGATTTCCAGCCGTCTCGCCCATTGGTAGAGAAGCAGCTGCTCCTAAGAGCGCGTGGGCCGGGTTTGGGCAGCGCTGAGAGTTCCCGTCTTCTTAAGATATCCATAAAACACGAAACACGCTGCGATCTGAATGACCGTGGCGCAGGGCACGCCAAGGCCGATATAGAAAAGCCGCCCTGTCGTCACGCTCATATAATACGCCACGGGGATGCGGATCAAAAACGCCGCGCCGATTCCCTGCGCCATCACAAAACCCGTGCGCCCCAGCCCGTTATAAAACCCGATGAAGCAGAACAGGAAGCAGGTAAACAGGCAGTCGATGGCATAGGCGCGGAGATAGTCAAACCCCGCCAGGATCACGTCCTCTTCATTGGAGAAGATCCCGCAGAGCAGATCCCCATGGAAATAAGCGGCGTAGAACATCAGCACGCCGAACAGCGTCGAGATGCCGATGGCGATCCTGAGTCCGCGGATCGAGCGCTCCGGCTTCATGGCGCCATAGTTCTGCGCGACGTAAGCGCTCATCGCCTGCATAAATGCAGCCGGCGCCAGCATAATGAACGCGCAGACCTTCTCCGCCACCCCGACGCCGGCGGAGGCGATCAGGCCCAGCTTGTTGACGATGGCGAGGATGACGAGGAAGGATAGCCCCACCAGCAGGTCCTGCAGCGCGATGGGCATGCCGAAGCGTGTGATGCGGCGCAGAATACTCGATTCGATGCGCAGATGCTCCCTGGAGAATGAAAACGGCAGTGCGCGGCGCCTGAGCAGAAAAAACGACACGACCACGCTCACCGTCTGCGAGGCAACGGTCGCGATCGCCGCCCCCTCCGCACCCATGTGCGCTCCGGCAATGAGCAGCAGGTCGCCAGCGATGTTGCACACGCTGGCGATGGCGACGGTGATCAGCGGCGTCCTGGAATCACCGATGCCACGCATCACACTGCCGAGCACGTTGTAAGCGATGATCATGATCGATCCCGCGCCGCAAATGGCGATGTAGCGCTTCGTTTCGGCGAAGGCCTCCGGCGGCGCATTCATGACCGATGCCAGAGTGCCGGAGAGCAGCGGCACCAGCACCGTCATTACCGCGCCGATAAGGAAAAACGCCGCCGCGCTTGTCCCGATGATCCTTCCGCCCGACGCGCGGTCGCCCTCCCCGATCTTCTGGCCCAGCAGGATGGTCGTGCCCATGGCAAAGGAGCTGATCAGGTTTGTCATCGTCATCATGATCTGCGAGCCGACCGCAACGCCCGATACGTCCGCCGCCGCTGCATATTTACCGACGACGAGCAGGTCCACCGCGCCGTAGAGCGCCTGCAAAAACAGCGCCAGCAGGATCGGCAGCGAAAAGCGCAGCAGCGGTCCGACAATAGGACCGTTGGTAAAATCCGTTTCTTTGTTCATGGGTATCCCTCCATAACAAACGCCGCAGGCGTTTGGATAGTTGCTTTTTCCGATTGTCCCCATGGGGGCCAGGAAAACGGCGATATGGCTTGATTGGAAAAGCGTGGCCTTCCCAACAAAAAAAGCCGGATAAGAAAACAGGCGTCTCAGCCTGTTGCCTTATCCGGCGCATCATTTCCAGCGAATGATTTGCCCTCCGAGCAAGCGAGGAAATCATAACAGAAGATTCGCGGGATGTCAACAGAAATTCATGACAGTCTCCCGTCTGATCGCGGCAAAGCCGCGATACCAGAAAAAAGCGGCTTGCTTACGCAAGTCGCTTTTTTCTGGTACGCCCGACTGGAGTCGAACCAGCGGCCTTCAGAGTCGGAGTCTGACGCTCTATCCAACTGAGCTACGGGCGCATATTCTGGTTGCTGCGCGGGCAAAGCCGCACCCTTAACCTATGGGAGTATAGCAGGAAATGCGAGCGGGGTAAAGATAAATTTGTTGGGAAA
>JAFOPS010000001.1 GCA_017394205.1 Clostridia bacterium
ATATGTCAAGAATTCCGCGATCGCCTGTTCTGTCGCTTTATTGATGTTGAAGCAGATCGTTTGAAGATATTGATCCTCCGGAACCCAAAAATAGTGTATCATTCCCTGCACTTCGCTTTCATGCTCAAACAACAGCATGTGTTCTGTATCCCGTACAAATGCCTTCGCAGAACGTTCTGAGAACTCCACCTTTGTCTTGATCCCATCACAGTACGTCGGATACCCGGACTTCGTCAAATCCGTCGCCAACTCATAGATAAAATCAGTATACCTTTCGAATTCGGTTTTTGAACAAGAACGCAGCACGCTATTACCTCCCCATATTCCGATTTGTTTCCACCGTTTTACCGTTGGAGGCCGGCGTAGTCCATTCCATTAAATGATACCAGCCGATTTTCCTGTCCGAAGGAGGCCCTTCCTTACGAAGCGCCCCCCGTCAAAGCGGTTTTTCTGTTTTACCCGATTTCCCGTTGTGCTACCACGACGGTATACGCGCCGGCGTCGTAAGTGACGCCGGTCTCCCGAAAGCCGTTCTTTTTCCAGAAGTGTTCGCTTTGGGGATTCCCCTTCGCCCAGCCCAGGCGGATGCTCCGGAAGCCCTGCCTCTGCAGCGCCGCGGCGAGCTCCCGGACGACGGCCGTGCCCGCGCCCGCGCCCTGAAGGGATCTTTCCATCATGAAAAATCCGATGAACGCCGTCTGATCGTTGGGATATCCCAAAATCAGATCCAGCACGGCCGCCAGCCGCTCCCCGCAAAAATAGCCCAGATAATACTTGTCCTCCGGACCTTTTCCCGGCGGGAGCGCCGCCATATCTCCGCGAAGGCTCTCAGGCGTAGGCTCCGGCGGACAATGCCGGTAATAGAGCGGATTTCCCCGGCAGAGCGCCAGAAGCGCCTTCCCGTCCGCCTCCTCCAGTCGCCGGACCGTATAGGCTTCGGACAGGGACGCGGGCGAAAACGGCTCTTTTCTGTCCGCTGCGTTCATTTCTTTCCGCCCCAGCGCTCCCGATACTGTTCTCCCCGGCCCAGCAGGGCAAAGATCAGCACGCAGGCGATGATCCCCAGCCAGAAAAAGGCGTCCAGCCCGGTAAATTTCTTCAAAATGCTGCCCAGCAGGGCCGCCGCCACCGCCAAAAGCAGGCGGGTGGTCTTGTCGACCTTTGCATTGTAAAACTTCATAGATACTTCACCGTCTCTTCCTGTGATTTCCGGCTGGCGTGCATGGGGCTGGGCAGGCAGTCCGCCGCGGGATAACCCATAGGCAAAAGCGCGAAGGGCTCGATCCCCGCGGGCAGGTCGAAGGCCTTCTTCACCGCCTCGGTGTCGAACCAGCAGACCCAGGTGGTGCCCAGTCCCAGCTCCTGCGCCTGCAGCATCATCTGGGTGGTGACGATCGAGCAGTCCATCTCGGTGGAATTGCGGCCGTTGAAGGGGTTGACCCAGCCCGCGCCCGTATCGCCGCAGATCAAAAGCACCACCGGCGCGTTAAAGGCGCAGCGGGTGATCCCGCGGATCTTTTCGACCGCCTCGCCGCTCTTCAAAACAAAGATGCGCTGGGGCTGCATGTTTTTCGCCGTGGGGGCGCAGGCGCCCGCCTGCAGGACGGTCTCCAGCTTTTCCTCTTCCACGGGCGTTTCGGCGAATTTCCGAACCGAATACCGCGCCCTTGCCAATTCCAAAAATTTCATATTTCCTGCTCCTCTCCGCGGCTTTGCCGCGCTTCTTCCTGCTTGTGTGACTGCCAGTGATCCAGATAGCTTTGCAGGATCACCTGCGCCGCCACGGCGTCCACACGGGCGCGCTGTTTTCCGCGCTTTTTCCCGGCGTCGCTGAGGATCCGGTTGGCTGTGACGCTGGAGCCTCTTTCGTCCCAAAGGACGGTCTCGACTCCCGCCTGCTCCTGCAAAAGCGACGCGAACGCCCGGCACTCCCGGGCCTTTTCGCCCTCGGTGCCGTTCATGTTCAGGGGCAGACCCACCACCACGCGCTCCGGCTTTTCCTCCCGGATCATGCCGCAGATGCGTTCGATCAGCTCCGCCCGGCTGCGGGCCGTGACCGTCACGCTCCGCCCTGCCAGAAATCCGCTGAGGTCGGATACGCAGACGCCCGTCCGCACCTTTCCCAGGTCGATGCCCATCATTTTCACAGGCGGCACGTCCTTTCCTTCAGCACGGCGCCCAGCTTGTCCATGGCGTCGTCCAGCAGCGCGCCCATGGCGGGCTCACCCACGCCGGCCACCAGCGTTTCGCACCGGCCCGCCGGGATCAGGATGCGAACGGCGCCGCTCTGTCCCACGGCCTTTGCCATTGCGGGAGTCACCTCGCCCAGCAGAGCGTCGGCGATGACGACGCCGATGGGGCCGATGATGACGTCGGCCCTGCGGCAGGCCGTCACCACGGCGTTTTCCCCGGTGGCGGCCCGCTGTGCGCCGCCCTTGAGCATGCTTTCGGTGGCGATGCTGTTGGTACCCACGGCCAAAAGCTCCTCCTGCGGGAATCGCTCCAGCACCGTTTTCACGATCTGGCGGCCCATGCGGCCGCCCTGTCCGTCGATCACGAGAATGGTCATGCTTCTTCCTCCTCCGGCGCGCCGCCCTGTGCGTCAAACAGGGCCTTCGTGCTCTCGCCGATCAGCAGATTCATCCGTCCCTCGCTGCCCGGCTCCAGCTTCCAGTTGCAGAAGCAGACGATAAAGGGCCGCTTGGCGAACACGATGCCCACGTCATGGGTGATGCCCTCGTCCTCGCCGGTCTTGTGCGCTGCCGCGCCCTCGCCCAGAAGCAGCGGCATTTTGTTCGTGCATTGCTGGGCCAAAAGCATCTCCATCATCTCTTTCGACGCCTGCCGGCTCACCAGCTCGCCCTTCCAGATCATCTCCAGCAGCTTTCCGATCCCCGCCGCCGAGACGAAATTCATTTTTTCCCGATAGCCAGGGCGCCTGTCAAACAGCTTGCGGCTGATGGACACGCCCTCCAGCCCCAGTCGGCGGTTGTTTTCCTGAATGCTCTCGATGCCCAGCAGGTCGATGAGCAGGTTGGTGGCCATGTTGTCCGAAATGGTGATCATCAGCCAGCACAGATCCACCGGTGTGACCTCCATTCCCGCATGCATCAGCGTCAAAACGCCGCAAATGGGGACGCGGTCCTCGTCCTTCACCGTCAGCTTAAGATCCCGGTCCAGCTCGCCCGTCTCAAAGCGGCGGAACAGCTCCGCCATCACCGTGAGCTTGATGACGCTGGCGGCGCACATGGGCTCTTCCGCGTTGTAATCCCAGGTCTCTCCGGTGGTGAGATCCCGGAACCAGACCGACGTATGCCCGGGAAAGTCCCGGATCTTTTGCAAAACAGCTTCTTTTACAGCTTCCATGTTCTTTTCCTCCGTACCACAGTCTGTTACAGACCGGCCAGCGGCCGGGTCACCGTGACGAATCGCAGCTGTCCCCGCAGCGCCTCGGCGGCCTGCACCGCCGCCTCTCTCCGGGAAAATATCCCGTAGACGGCCGAGCCCGAGCCGGTCATCAGCGCGCCCTCGGCCCCCAGCTCCGCAAGGCGTTCCTTCAGCTGTCCGATCACGGGGAACTGTCCCGCAACGGGCCCTTCCAGCCCGTTATGCAGTTCGCGGCAGACGCCCTTCAGATCGCCGCGGGTCAGCGCCGCCAGCAGCGGCGCGCTTTTTCCCGGGCGGCTCCCTCCGGTCTGGTCATACAGCGCAAAGGCTGCCTTGGTAGACACCGAAAAGCCTGGCTTTACCAGCACCACGGCGCATTCCGGCAGGGGCGGCAGCGGACGGAGCTTTTCCCCCACGCCGCCGGCCAGCGCCGTCCCGCCCCGCAGACAAAAGGGCACGTCGGCCCCCAGCGTCAGCGCCGCAGCCGCCAGACGTTCGCCGCTCAGGGGCATGCCGAACATCCGGTTGAGCAGCCGCAGCACGCAGGCCGCGTCGGTGCTCCCGCCGGCAAGCCCCGCGCCCACGGGAATGTTTTTTTTGATATTCAGATTCAGCCCTGGATTTTCCAGCCCGGTCTCCCGGAAAAACAGCTCCGCCGCCTTTACCGCCAGGTTGCGCCCGTCGGTGGGAAGATAGGGCAGGCTGCACCGCAGCGAGATCCCGCCCTGCCGATGCAGGCTCGCCGCCACCAGGTCGCAGAGCTCCACCGTCTGAAACACGGTCTCAAGCTCGTGATAGCCGTCGGCCCGCAGGCCGCGGACGTCAAGATACAGATTGATTTTGGCATAGGCCTTACCGCTGATCTGCTTCATAAATCCGCTCCGTTTCCCTTCAGCGAATGGAGATCTGCTCCGGCCGTCTGCCGCGATAGACCGTCACGCTGTCAAATCCGCTCCGCAAAAGCTGACGATAGGCCGCCTCGATCCCGGTGCCCACGTCCCGGCCCCGATGCGCGTCTGAGCCCACGGAGATCCGCCGCCCGCCGGATTGCCGATAGGCGTCCAGCAGCCACGCTTCGCCGCCGGGTCGGCCCAGCCACCGCCGCACGCCGCTGGTGTTGATCTCCAGCGCCTTGCCGCTTTGCGCCAGCCTCTTCAAAAAGGGCAGCATCCGCTCCTTCCAGCGGAGCATGCTCCCCTCGGGGACGCTTTTCTCCATCATTCGCAGCGGATAGTCGAAATGTCCGAACACGTCGAAGTCGCACGCCTCAAGCATTTCCTCCGCCTCGTCGAAAAACTGTGCGTACACCGCGTCGCACACCGCGAGGGAGGAATAGTCGAAATCCCGATACAGATCCCGCCCCGGCCGCAGGTCGTGCAGGCTCCCGATGACGACGTCAAAGCCGCCCTCCGATACGAACCGGCGGCTGCGCTCCGGATCCAGATGGGGCTGGCCGATCTCGATGCCGCACAGCAGCTCCAGCCGGTCCGCCCACGCCGCTTTTGCCAGCTTCATTTCTTCCATCCGGCGGGCGTGACGGAGGCCGTAATGCCGCTCTCCGCCCCGGTCGTCATAATCGTAATGCTCCGTCAAGGCAAGGATCCTCACGCCCGCAGAGGCGGCGCCGCGGCACATCTCGTCGATGTTGGATACGGCGTCAAAGGAAAACCACGAGTGATCGTGACAATCGCAAAGAATCATAGCAGGGCCTCGCTTCAAGTCGGTTTCATCATATGCCGTCAGTATACCACATTTTTTCCGAAAAGTATATTTGTCCTGCATAATTTCCGCAAAAACGGGGAAATTTACAGATAAAATCACGTTTGGAGGGTCCTTATGAACAAGATCGCTCTGGCGCTCACCATCATCGGCGGGATCAACTGGGGCCTCATCGCCCTGTTCCGCTTCGATCTGGTGGCGTGGGTCTTCGGCGGCAGCGCCGCCGTGGGCAGCCGCATCGTCTACGGTCTGGTGGGTCTGGCCGCGCTCTGGTGCATCGGCCTGCTGTTTCATTCCGAAGCGCATCCCGCCTGAACGGGCTCCCGCCGCCGGCTCTTGCCCGGCGGCGGCTTTTGTGCTACAATAGGAAAAAATCTCCGCAAGGAGGGTTTTCCATGGGCAAAACCGTTCTGATCACCGGCGCCTCCCGGGGCATCGGCCGCGCCTGCGCCCGCCGCTTTGCCGAAGAGGGCTGGCAGGTGGCCGTCCATTACGGCACAAGTGAGCGCGCCGCCCTGTCTCTGCGGGACGAGCTGCGGGAAGCGGGCTGCGACGCCGAGATCTTCCGCGCCGACGTGTCCGACCCCGCCCAGGCCGAGGCCTGCGTCGCCGCCGTTCTGCGCCGCTATCCCCGCATCGACGCGCTGGTCTGCTGCGCCGGCGTCGCCCAGCAGAAGCTTTTTCCCCAGCTGACCGACGCCGATTGGCGAACGATGATCGACACCGACCTGGGGGGCGTCTTTGCCTTTGACCGGGCCGTGCTTCCCGCCATGCTGCGGGAAAAGCGGGGCGTCATCGTCAACCTGTCCTCCGTATGGGGCGTCTGCGGCGCCGCCTGCGAGGTCCATTATTCCGCCGCGAAGGCGGGGGTCATCGGCCTGACCAGGGCGCTGGCCAAGGAGGTCGGGCCCTCCGGGATCCGGGTCAACTGTGTGGCTCCCGGTGTGATCGACACCGATATGTGCGCCGGCTTTTCCGCCGAGACCATGGCCTCCCTTGCCGCCGACACGCCCCTGGGCCGCATCGGGTCGCCCCGGGACGTGGCCAACGCAGTGTGGTTTCTCTGCTCCGACGACGCCTCCTTCATCACCGGGCAGGTGCTGGGGGTCGACGGCGGCTTCGGTCAGTGACCCTTCTTTCCGCATACGATAAAAATGCCGGAGCGGCTATGCCGCTCCGGCTGATTTTTTCGCTTCCGCTCATTCTTCCGCCTGCTCCGGAAGCTCCGCGGGCTCGTCCTTCGCAAGGCCGTTCTCCTTCTCGGCCCTGGCGATGGCCCGATCCAGGTCCTCCTTGCGATACCGGGAAAACAGCTCCTGGAACTCCTTCGGGCTCAGATCCTTGACCTGGCACGCCCCGTTCACCCGTTCCCGGTCGACGCTGGCCTCCCACTCCTCCACCAGACGGTAGTTGTTCTTCCGGCACTCCTCCAGCACGTCGCTCTGGAACACCAGCATTTCTTCGCCCTTCCGGAAAACGCAGGGATAGCAGCGCATCTCGCCCCAGCGCTTCGTTTCGATCCACAGGAGATACAGGTCCTTTTCCTCATCCTGCGTCTCGTAATAAAACGCCTTGCGCTGGCTTCCGAAAAAGAACTGCCACACCGCCTTGCCCTTGCTTTCCGGCTGGCGCGGCCCTACGATATATCGGCAATAGGTCTTCTTCTTTTCCATGATCTCTCTCCTTTGCACGGGTGCTTCTCTTATTTTAGCCTCCCCGGCGCCGGTTGTAAACCGAAAATGACGAAAAAGCGAAAATTTTACATCCTGCCCGCCGCCCGTCATAACGGGCGGCTTTTGTCCGTAAAATAAAAAAGAAAAGGAGCGGTTTCCCGCTCCGTATGCTGTGCTTACAGGCTGAGCTCCCGACGGCAGTTCTCGCAGATCGCTTTGTCTTTATAGAGAGTGACCTTTCTGGTGCTGCCGCAGAAGACGCATCCGCTTTCGTGCTTCCGCAGGACCACGGAATTGCCCTCGGTATAGATCTCCAGCGCGTCGCCGCAATCCATATCCAGATTCTTGCGCAGTTCGATGGGCAGCGTGATACGGCCCAGATTGTCGATCCGCCTGACGATACCGGTCGATTTCATAGGTTTTTCCTCCATCAATATGAAATTATTGCTTCATGTTGTATTTATTATGCCTTTTTTCGACATATCTGTCAATCTGAAAATTGCACAGCAATGGTGCGTTTTTTTCGGTAGAATCTGTCATTTTGATTGTTTGTTGGGGGTGTGTATCGGATGATGTCCCGGGTCCTGGTCTTTCTTCTTGCGGCGGCGCTGGTCTTCGGTGCGGTCACCGGCCGCATGGGTCAGGTGTCGCAGGCCACCATCAGCGGCGCCCGGGAGGCTGTGCGCCTGCTGCTGTCCATCGGCGGCTCGCTATGCCTGTGGAGCGGCCTGATGGAGGTCATGGACCGCAGCGGCCTTTCCCGGACGGTCGCCCGGCTGCTCCGGCCGCTGATCCGGTTTTTGTTCCGGGAAGACGCAAACGACGCCGAAGCCCGGGCCGCCCTGTCCCAGAATATGTCCGCCAATCTGCTGGGGCTCGGCTCCGCCGCCACGCCCGCCGGTCTGCGGGCAGCCGCCCGGCTGCACACGCTGGCCCGGCAGCAGGGGCGGGGCGATGATTCCGTCTTTCTGCTCATCGTTCTCAACACGGCCTCTCTTCAGCTCCTTCCCACCACGGTGGCCGCCGTGCGGGCCTCTTACGGCGCCCGGGCGCCTTACGACATTCTCCCCGCCGTCTGGCTGGCCAGCGCCGTGTCGGTGGCGGTGGGGGTGCTGGCCGCCCGCCTGATGAAGCGGTGGTGCCGATGACCGATTATCTCGTCCCTGCGCTGATGACGGGCATTTTGCTCTACGGTCTTGCCCGCGGCGTGGATCTGTACGACGCCATGGTCTGCGGCATCCGCGGCGGTCTTTCCACCTGCGCCCAGATCTTTCCCGCCATTCTGGTAATGCTGACGGCCGTTACCATGCTGCGGGCCAGCGGCGCGGTGGATCTGCTGGCACATTTTCTGGCGCCGCTGAGCGAGCCGCTGGGCATTCCGGGTCCGTGTCTTCCGCTGGCGCTTCTGCGCCCCTTTTCCGGCAGCGGCGCGCTTTCGGTGGGCTCCGCCGTCATCGCCGAAGCCGGCCCCGACAGCACGGCCGGCCGGGTGGCCGCCGTGATGCTGGGCAGCAGCGAGACCAGCTTCTACACCATCGCCGTCTATTCCGCCTTTCTGGGGCTGAAAAACACCCGTTACGCGCTCCCTGCCGCCCTGTGCGCCGATCTGGCGGCCTTTCTCATGTCGGGGCTCGCCGTCCGCCTGCTGATGGGATGAGTCAGCTCCCCGCAGGCGCGCTTTTCAAAAAAAGCGGCTGGTTCGATCCTCAGCCGCTTTTTGTTTGCGTTGCCGTTTTCCGGTCATCGGTCATTCCCCGTTTCATCCGTGCGCCGCAGTCATCTCGTCAGCAGCATCCTCACCACAGGCTCGTGGACCTGGGTGTTTCCCCGATGCCCGTCAAAGCGAAATCCCTGCCGCTTGTAAAATGCGATCGCCCGCTCGTTTTTCTGAAAGACCCACAGCGCGATCCGGGGATAATTCCGCAGCCGATCAAGCGCTTCCGACAGCAATCGGTATCCGATCCCCTGCCCGTAATAATCTGCCAAAACGTATAACGCAGTCACTTCTCCCGTGTTTTCCAGATCCTCGTCGCGGCAGGCTCCGTACATGACGAACCCCACGACGCGGTCTCCGTCCTTTGCGATAATGGTGTTTTCCTTCGCCTGGCGGGCTGTTTCTTCGCACCGTTCCACCGTCCGCTCATCGAGATATTTCTGTTCGACGATTCCCGAATAAGCCTCCTGCCACGATTTCCAGTGAACGTACGCTTTGCCCCGGAGTTCCGAATCGGTCTCCGGCTTTTTGAACGCAAGCTCCATACAGATCCCCCCATCATTTGGATTTTTCTTGATTTTGATTATATCAAGGCTCCTTCCGATTTGCAAATCGTCCGACGGCGGCTCCGCGTCCGAAACCGGCGAAACAAAAACGCCTCCCTTCGGCAAGGGAGGCGCAGGTCGCTCGCAGGAGCAGACGCACTTTTCAGTTCAGGATCGCCGTCATCACGTTGAGATATCCGGCAAAAACCACCCACAGGGCATAGGGGATCTGCAAATTCCCCGCCGGGCGGTCGCTCTCCCGAAACCGGCCGATCATCCGCAGGATCGCCGCTTCCAGCACCGCCAAAACGGCAAAGGCCGCCCAATACAGTCCGAACCGGAAAAAGATCGGCGTCCAGATCACGTTGAGCGCAAGCTGGATCCAATAGATATCCGGAACGCGCCCGTCTTTTCGCCACACCCGCCAGGCCGACACGCCCATCAGGGTGTAAAGCACCGTCCAGGCGATGGGAAACACCGCGGCCGGCGGCGCCAGCGGCGGCTGATTGAGCCGGCTGTAATGCTCCATGGCGTCCCGTCCCGTAAGAAGATAGGAAAGCCCGCCCGCAGCCAGCGCGGCGGCCACGCTGAGGGCCAGCCGCCCGTATTTCTTTTCCTTCAAGCAAAATCAACCCCTTTCCCTCTATCTTGTGAGGAAAAGGGGCCGTTTATTCCGTTTTTTCGCAAATGCGGCTTACAGCTCGCGGCAAAGCGCGTCCTTCCGCTCCCGGCAAAAGGCCACCGCTTCCCGCCAATGCTCCCTGAGCCACAGCTCCAGCGCCGCGCAATGGGCAGCCGCGCCGTCATGCTCCGTTTGGGTGATCTCGCCCTCCGCCAGCGCCTGCTCCAGCTCGTCCCGGTCCAAGACCCGGATGCGGCCGTCGGGCGCCACGGTGATATCCAGATACAGATCCCGGAAGCATGGGTTTTCCGGATCGGTAAAATCGTTGCCGGCGGTGACGTCAAAATACAGCTCGATGAGCGCTCCCGTGTCGTCAAAGGCCGCCGACAGCCAGACATGCCGCTCCCGCAGGGCAAGCTGATACCAGGTGTAGCCCACGTCCGAGATGGTCATCTCTCCGCCCTCCACCGGCACCCGCACGGGGCGGCGGATGGTTTCGATGCGGTGGACGGCTTCCCGCCCCGCGCCCCAGGGCGTCACGATCTCCGCCCCGAAAAAGCGGGTGTCCCGGTCTGTCTTATAGTTGTACTTCAGGTCCTTGATCTTCATTCTCGTCCTCCTGCGGGGCGGTATAATGCTCCAGCGCGTATTCAAAATGCCGGAAAAAGCGCTCCTTCGCTTCCCGGCTCTCGGGGAGCCACGGCCGCAAAAGGTCAAAGGCATGATACATCCCCGGATAAATGTCCAGATCGGCTTCGACGCCGGCGCTGCGCAGCCGATCGATGAATACCAGCGTCTCGGCGTAAAAAGGCTCCGCCGTTCCTACGAAGGTATAGGCGGGCGGAAGCCCGCGATAATCGGTCTGCCGGGCCGCCGCAGCATAGGGCGAGACCTCTTTTTTGGCGTTTTCCCGCAGATACATCCGCCAGCCCCGGTGGTTGCGGCGGGTGTCCCACACCTTCCCGTGATTGTTGCGGGAGGTTTCGGTGTCGAAATTGTCGATCATGGGATAGAGCGGCATCTGAAACGCGATCTTCACCTCGCCCCGGTCCCGCGCCAGCATGCACAGCGAAGCCGTCAGCCCGCCGCCGGCGCTCTCGCCGCCCACCATGATCCGGTCGGGGTCGGCCCCCAGCGCGGCGGCGTTGTCCTTCAGATACAAAAGCGCCGCGTAGCAATCCTCAATGGCCGCCGGATAGGGTGCGCGAAACGACAGCCGGTATCCCGGCGACACCACCACGGCGCCGTAGCGCCGCGCCAGATCCATCCCCCGGGAAAGGAGCGCCATCTCCTTCATCCCGGTCATATATCCGCCGCCGTGGATCCACAAGACGGCGGGCGTTTTTTCCCGCCGCTCCCTGGGCAAAAGCAGCAGCAGAGGGATCTTCCGCCCGTTGGCTTCGATGCTCCGCCGCTCGACGCGCACGGGCAGGCCGCTGACGTGTACCTTCACGATTCCGTTCCCTCCTCCCCCGACGGCAGAGCAGGCTCCACCAGCGCCGTCTGATATTCGAAATAATTCACCATGCCGGGCTTGGCCCCCTGGGGCTTTTTTACCCGGCGGACGGCGGTATAGTCCACCGCCGCACGAGGCTGCTTTCCCGCGTCGGAATAATAGGCCGCGATGGCCGCCGCCTGCCGCAGGGCCTCATCCGTGGGTTCTCTTCCCTCGGTAAAGAGGACCGCGTGGCTCCCCGCCACGTTTCGGGCGTGGAACCAGATGTCGTTTTTTCCCGCCCGCCGATGGGTCAGCTCGTCGTTTTCCCGGTTGCTGCGCCCGCAAAGGACGGTGAACCCGCCTTTTACGGTAAAGGCCCGGGGATGATAGGCCGCGGGCTTGGTCTTGCGCCTGCCCTTTTCGCTTTGGCGCAGATAGCCCGCCTGCACCAGCTCCTCCCGGATCTCCCGGAGCTGTGGGGCGTCCTCGGCCGCCGCCAGCGTATACAGCACGTTGTCCACATAGGCCAGCTCTTCTTCTCCCAGCGCGATCTGCCGGGTAAGCGCCTCCTCCGCCCGCTTGAGCCGGGTGTATTTGGCAAACAGCCGCTGGGCGTTTTCCTGCGGGGAAAGCTCGGGGTCCAGCTCCACGTTCACCGTCTTCAGCTCCGGGTCGAAATAGTCCACCAGCCGGACGGTCTTCTGCCCCGGCGCGATGGCGTAAAGATTTGCGGTGATGAGGTCGGCGGTGCGCTTGAGCTTCTCCCGCCCCTCGGCGGTGCGAAGCTCCTCCCGCTGTCCCGCCAGCTTGCGCCGCAGGCGGTTGCGCACGGTGGTCATGGTCCTGACCATGGAGCCGCTCAGCGCCCGCAGATCCTCGGCACGGGTCTGTTCCCGGTAATGTTCGTCCAGCAGCGCCGAAAAATCGGGCCGGGGCTCGCAGGAATAGCCCTCCTGCGTGATCTCCACGGCGGCCGCATCCCGCCCGCCGCCGGGCTTGTGCAGCAGATAGGGCCTGGGCTCGCTCTCCCGCAGGGCGATGAGGGCCCGGGCCGTGCCCTCGGGCGTGCCGCCCCGCCATATCGCTTCTCTTGCCAGCAGGGGCGACACTCCCGCCAGCTCCCCGCACAGGTCTCCCGCGTCCCCCGCCGCGCGGCGGCAGACCGCCGTCAGCGCCTCCTCCGAAGCGTCCCACAGCGAGATCCGGTCCTGCCGGGAGGGCAGACGGTAGAGCAGGCCGGGCTGGACCGCCCGGTCGCCGTTTTCCGGATCCACCCCGTGAGTGCAGGCAAGGATCACGCCCTCGCCGTTCACCAGGATCAGGTTGGTCATGCGTCCCATCATCTCGCAGATCAGGCGCTTTTCCCCCACCTCGCC
This sequence comes from Clostridia bacterium, assembly GCA_017394205.1. GTDB lineage: Bacteria > Bacillota > Clostridia > Oscillospirales > Butyricicoccaceae > UBA4644. The sequence continues at coordinate 12,475 of JAFOPS010000001.1, forward strand.
CAGCTCGTCCAGCGCGGTCAGCGTCACCTCCAGGATCCGCTCGTGCGCGGGCTGGCGCACGCCGGTGATCCGCCCGCCGCCCAGCTGCTTGCGCAGCAGCATACAAAGCATGGGCGGCGTTTCGGGGTTGTCGTATTTTTCCGCCGTCAGATGGACGCGGGCGGCGTTGCCCGCCGCCATAAGCAGACGGACGTTGCCCTCGGCGGCCCGCAGATGGAGCACGATCCGATCCCTCCGCGGCATGGTGATCCGGTCGATCCGCGCCCCGCTGAGGCGGCGGTCCAGCTCCTTTGCCAGTCCCACGATCACAAAGCTGTCAAGTGCCATGCAGTTCCTCCAATCGCCGCAGGATCGCTTCTTCCTCTCCGGCGTCCAATCCGGCGCGGCGTCTGCCCGCCGCCGCCCTGCGGTATTTCTCCTCCAGCTGCCTCCGATACAGAGGGAACAGCGGGTCGTTTATCAAATAAGAAGTGAAAACATAGCGGTTTTCCGCGCCCTCCGGCACGCCGCCGCCCCTTGCCAGCAAAACGGTATAGAGCCTGCGCCCCTCCTGTGCCAGGGCCTCGTCCTCCACGGTATAGCCGTGCTCGGCCAGCCAGCGGCGCAGCCGGTCGCCGCAGGTCATGGGCTGAAGCACCAGCCGGTGGGCGCCGTCCTTCGTCCAGGGCGCCGCCTCCAAAATGGCGGCGATGGTCTCGCCGCCCATGCCGCAGATCACCACGGTGTCGGCGTCCTCCGGCGAAAACGCCTCCAGCCCGGGGCACAAAACGGCGTCGATCTTCTCCGCAAGCCCCGCCCGGGCAATGTTTTCCCGCGCCGAGCGGAGCGGCCCCGGCCGGAGATCGGAGGCATAGGCATGCTCCGCCCCCTGTCTGATCAGTGCCAGACAGAGATGTCCGTGGTCGCAGCCCACGTCGATGATCCTGCGGCTGTTTTCGCAAAAGCGCGCCGCCAGCGCCAATCTGGGTGTCAGCTCCATATCGTTCCCTTCTCCGGATACAAACAAACCAAGGGTTCAGCCCCTTGGTTTGTCGTCTTCTGTTCGGTTGCCTTACGCCTGCTTCGAGGCCAGGAACGCGTTGATCTTGGCCACCAGGGCGTCGGCGTCGGTGCCGTGTGCGGCGCAGGCGTCGGCGATGGATTCGCCTCTGGACGCGGGGCAGCCCAGGCAGTGCATCCCGATCTCAAAGAAAAACTCCGCCGTCTCGATGTCGGCGTTGAGCACGTCCATGATCAGGGTGTCTTTGGTTACAGTCATGGCGACTTCCTCCTTAGGTTCCGTTTTACAGCACTATTATACAACGGCTTTTGTCCGTTTGCAACCGTTATCTTTCCCAAAACCGCCGCCGGCGATCCGGGCGAAAAAAAGCGCCGCAAAAGCGGCGCTTTTTCACGATGCTTTTATCGGGCTCAGGCCTGCTGCTCGCGCATCTTGGCGAAGCACTCGGAGCAGTAAACCGGACGATCGGTCTTGGGCTCGAAGGGAACCTTGGCCTCTTTGCCGCAAGCGGCGCAGACAGCGGTGAAATACTCTCTGGGGCCGCGGGCAGCCTGCTTTCTGGCATCGCGGCAGGCCTTGCAGCGCTGGGGCTCGTTCTGGAAGCCGCGCTCTGCGTAGAATTCCTGCTCACCGGCGGTGAAAACGAATTCTTTGCCGCACTCTTTGCACACTAAAGTCTTGTCTTCGTACATGGTTTTTACCTCTCTTTTCCGCGTTGCGGTGATAGTATATTGCGAACAGGTCTTACCTGCTGTCGCCTTGGGAAAGATATCGTGCCAGCTTCCGCCGGATCCGCAGGATGGCGTTTCCCACGGATTTTTCCGCACAGCCGAGCTGCACCGCGATCTCGCGGACGGAACAGCCCTCCAGATAAGGGCTGAGCACCGAGGCCTCAAAAGCAGACAGCAGACCTTGCAGGGCAGTCTTGATCTCTTTTTCGGTTTCGTTTGCCAGGCATTGCGTTTCGGGGTCGGGCGTTTCGACGCCGGTAAAGCCCAGCTTGCACAGCGCCTCCTCCTCTTTTTGGGAAAGGCGGGCCGAGGCGCGCACCGCGTCGTAAAGCTGACGGCGGATGCACAGCGAGGCATAGGCTTCAAAGTGGTCGTTTTTCGCGGGGTCGTAGCTACGGATGGCTTTGAGCAGGCCGATCATCCCCTCCTGATACAGGTCGTCCTGATCGCCGCCGTGCAGGAAAAACTGACGGACCAGGCGGGAAACCAGGCGGGAATACTCGGCGGCGGACCGCTCTTCTTCAAAGGCGGGGAGCAAAGGCTCCGCCGGCAAAGATGTTGTCACGGCCCCTCCTTTCGGGCATACTGCCACCATCCGATACTGTTAAGGGAAGTATATCCCTTCGATGCGGGATTTGTCAAGCAAAATGCGTATTTTTGTAAATTTCGTCAGATTTTTCCGTTGTTTTTCAGTTATTTCAGCAATTCATCGGGATCCACCGAGTGTTCGTCCTTTACGGTGGACAAGATCAGGATCGTGCGGGTGTTCTGCACCCCCGGGAGGGATTTGACGGTGTTGAGCAGGCGCTCCAGACTGGGCGTGTTGTCGGTGACCACCCGCAGCATGAAATCAAAATCGCCGGTGATGTAGTGACACTCCAGGATCTCCTTGTTCTCCCGAACCACCGCCTGAAAGCGGTCGATGTACTTGGGATGCTCCAGACTCACCTCGAAAAAGGCGTTCACGTCCTTCCCCGCCTTGGCGCTGTTGAGGATGGTGGTATGCCGCTCGATCAGCCCCGAAGCCTCCAGCTTCCGGATTCGCTCGATGACCGCCGACACCGACATGTTCACCTTTTCGCTGATCACGCTGGCGTTTTCCCGGGCGTTGGTGCGCAGGCATTTGAGAATTTTCACGTCTATTTCATCCATAAAGGCAACCTCCGTTACAATTTCTTCTTTATTATAGCACCGTTCCGAAAAAATTCAACTGATTTGCCGCTTTTTCATGAAAATTTCAATTCATTTCTCAAACTTTTTCTCCATCCCGAAAAAAATGACGGCAGGCGTCCGGCCTGCCGTCAGATCGGTCTTCTGTTTTCAGCGCTCGCTCTGGGGCTTGCTTCCGCCAGAGCGGCGGCCGCCTCTGCGGCGGTGATTGCCCGAACGGGGCTTCCCGGTGCTCTCGCCCGCAGAGCGCACCTGCTCCATTCCCTCGGGCGCCACGATGACCTTGCGGTTGGGCTCGGTGCCCACGGAATAGGTCGTGACCCCCGCGGTCTCCTGCAGCGCGGCGTGGATGGTGCGGCGCTCCAGCGGATTCATAGGCTCCAGCGCCACGGGCCGGTGATACTTCAGCGCCTTCTGCGCCGTCTTCCTGGCCAGAGCGATCAGGCTCTCCTCCCGCTTGGCGCGGTAATGCTCGGTGTCCACCGTCACGCGCCAGCGGTCCTCCTCCTGCCGGTTGGTGACGATATTGGTGAGATACTGGATGGCGTCCAGCGTGTCGCCGTGATGGCCGATGACCTGATTCATGTTGTCGCCCGACAGCTCGATGGCCACGGTGCGCTCCTCGGCGTTTTCGGTGACGTGGATCTGCGCGGGAGTGCCGAAGCGCTGCAGCAGCCCCTCCAGAAATTCCGCCGCCCGCTGGGCGGGGGCGGGCTCGTCGTTATAAGATACCCGCACGACGGCAGGCTGCTTTCCCAGGCCCAAAAAGCCCGATTTGGCCTCCTGCAAAACCTCGACGGACACGTCGTCGCGGCTGAGGCCCAGCTCCCGCAGAGCGTTTTCGATGGCGGCTTCCCGGGTCTCGCCCTTTGCTTCAAGATATTTCATAATGCTCCGCCTTCTTTAATTCAGATTGTTTTCCTTTTCCGCCTGCTTTTTGGCCCATTTGTTCAAAAGCAGCTCCTGCACGGCGGAAAGAATGTTGTTGGAGATCCAGTAGATTCCCAGCGCGTTGGGCAGCATGAAGGAAAACCACAGCGACATCAGCGGCATCACCAGCAGCATGGTCTTGCCGGTGCTCTGCGCCTGCTCGCCGCCCAGCTGATTCTGGTTGAGCTTCTGCTGCATAAGCGAGAAGAGCAGCGCGGTCAGACCGCTGAGCAGCGGGATGATCCACAGGATCGAGGGCTGACGGAAATTGGCCGTCTGGGTCAGGTCGATGGGTCCGAGATGGAAATCCACCTTCATCAGGCGGCTGGAAATGTCGGCCACCTTGTCGAAATTGTCGTGGATCAGACCGGCCAGGCCGATCTGCGAGGTATAGCCGGTCATTTCATAGCCCAGGCGCGTGGCGATCTCGGAGATCTGGGCAGCGGTGAGCTGCATGAAATAGGTCAGCGGCTGGATGACCACGCCGTACAGGCCGATCATGATGGGAAGGATGATGAGCTGGGTGCCGCAGCCGGACATGGGCGAAACGCCCTCTTTTTCATAGAGCTTCTGGAGCTCCTCGTTCATCCGGCGCTGATCCCGGCCATAGGTCTTCTGGATCTGCTGGATCTTGGGATTGAGGCGCTGCACCGCCATCATGGCGCGCTTGCTCTTCATGTTCAGAGGCATCATCAGCACCTTGACCAGAAGCGCAAACAGGAAGATCGCCAGCGCATAGTCGCCCACGAACTGATAGATGTAGCGCATCACATAGCCGAAGGGCGTGGAAAAGATTTTGTAGAGAAACTGATACATTAGCGGTTCTCCTTTTTTCGAAAAAGATGGATCTCCTCCGGAACGGGATCATAGCCCCCCTTGCACAGGGGGTTGCATCGCAGGATCCGCCAGAGTGCCAGCGCACCGCCGCAAAGGGCGCCATGGCGCTGGATGGCCTCCGCTGCGTATTCCGAGCAGGTGGGCCGGAACCGGCAGGTGGGCCCGCCCTTGTAGGGCGAAATGTTCTTCCGGTAAAACCGGATCAGCCACAGCAAAAGCTTACGCATCCTTCCCCTCCCGCAGGCTGAGCTGCCAGCACAGGCGGAGAAGATCGCGCTCGAGCTGATCGAAGGGCGCCGTCAGCGCCGCCCGCCGCCCCACGATGACGATGTCAAATCCGCTCTTCAGGCGGGTCTCGTTGAGGCGATAGGCTTCCTTCAGCCGCCGGCGGATGCGATTGCGCTCCGCCGCGCAGCCCAGCTTCACGGAAACGGTGATCCCCAGTTGGTTCACCGCGCCGTCCCGGTGCTTCCTTGCGTAAAGCACCATGGTCCTGCACGCCGCGGACTTTCCCCGGGCATACAGCGCGCGAAAGACGTGATTTTCCTTGATGGAACGGGTATTTTTCATCGGTCAACTCCCCGAAGCTCTGCTAAAATATAAGACCGCAACTCCTGCGGTCTTAATTCGAGCATTAAGCAGACAGACGGGCTCTGCCCTTGGCACGGCGGCGAGCCAGGACCTTGCGGCCGTTGCGGGTCTTCATGCGCTTCATGAAGCCGTGCTCCTTCTGACGCTGACGCTTTTTGGGCTGGTACGTACGAAGCATGATCCACACCTCCTGATCTAAGCTGTTATTGACACCGGCACGGGCTCGAAATCGGTCAAGCGCATGCCGGTGACGATAACGCACCATGTATTATAATGGATTTTTCCCTCCCGTGTCAACTGTTTTTCAAAGTTTTCCGTTTTTTCTTCCTTTATTTCCGTTGAAGCGGCAAAAAAGTTATGATACAATAACCATATTCAGACAATCCGGTCCCGCCTTCCCCGCCGGGCCGCCGTCCGCAAAGGAGCGTTTATGGGAAAGATCTGCATCTTCACAGGCCATCGCGCCCTCCCCGGCTCCGCCGCCCCGCTGGAGCAGGCGCTGGACCTGCGGCTGGAGGCGCTGGCCGAAGCGGGCTATACCGACTTTCTCAGCGGCGGCGCCGTGGGCTTTGATCTGCTGGCCGCCGAGGCCGTCCTGCGGGCAAAGGAGCGGTTCCCCGCGCTCCGACTCATCATGATCCTCCCCTACGAGGGGCAGGACCGCTTTTACTCCGCCTCCGACCGGCGGCGCTATCAGACCCTGCTGGAGCGGGCCGACCTGGTGCGCTACACCGCCCGGGATTATTACAAGGGCTGTCTGCTGGCCCGGGACCGGGTGCTGGCCGAGGCAGCCGACGGCTGTATCTGTTATCTCACCCGCTCCACCGGCGGCACGGCCTACACCGTCCGTCAGGCCCTTTTGCGGGACGTCCCCGTCTGGAATCTGGCCGACGGGCTTTCCGCCGTTGAATCCCCCCTTTGAGAAAGGAGCCCTATGTCCTCCGAATCTGTCTCCGAAAAAAACACCCGTCTGATCACCCGCGGCAAGCGGGGCCTTCTTCGCGTGGTTTTCAGCCGCACGGGCGTGGTGGCGCTGCTCATTTTGCTGCAGATCGGCGTCGTCGTGGCCATTCTGCGATATTTCGGCAGCTATTGGCCCCATTATTACGCTGTGCTTTCGGCGCTCAGTCTGCTGATGGGCGTCTATCTCATCAACACCGATTCGCCTTCCTTTTACAAGACCTCCTGGCTGCTCTTTCTGGCGCTGGCGCCGGTGGCGGCCGTCCCGCTGTATTTTTATATCAAACTTGACGTGGGCCATCGGCGGCTGGCCTCCCGTCTGCGCAAGATCACCCAGGCCTCGTCCCACGCCATCCCGCTGACGGCGGCCGGTCGGCGGCTGAAGGAGGAAAGCCCCGCCGACGCCACGCTGGCCCGCTATCTCCGCGACGCGGGAGGCTTTCCGGTCTATGACCGGACGGCGGTGGATTATTATCCCTCGGGCGAAGACTTTTTCCCCGCCTTTCTCGAGGCGCTGGAAAGCGCCCAGCGCTTTATCTTCCTGGAATACTTCATCATCGACCAGGGAGAGATGTGGGACAAGGTGCTGGAGATCCTTACCCGCAAGGCCGACAGGGGCGTGGACGTGCGTCTGATCTACGACGGCACCTGCGAATTTTTCCGCCTTCCCCGCAGCTACGCGGGCTCGCTCCGCGCCCGCAACATCCAGTGCCACGTGTTCGCCCCGGTGCACCCCTTTGTTTCCACACATTATAATTATCGGGACCACCGGAAGATCGCCGTGATCGACGGCAGGGTCGCCTTTACCGGCGGGCTCAATCTGGCCGATGAATACATCAACCGCATCACCCTCTTCGGCCATTGGAAGGACACCGCTGTCCGCCTGCGGGGCGAGGCGGTGAAGACCTTTACCCTGCTGTTTCTCCAGCTCTGGCAGATGGACGAAAAAGAGCTGCAGTTCGAGCCCTATCTCTCCGCCCCGACGGAGGACCATCCCGAAGAACAGGGCTTCGTCATCCCCTACGGCGACCATCCGCTGGACGATCAGCCGGTAGGGCAGTCGGTCTATCTGCACATCCTCAATCAGGCCACCCGCTACGTCCACATCATGACGCCTTATCTCATTTTGGACAGCGAGCTGGAATCGGCCCTCAAGTTTGCCGCCCGCCGGGGGGTGGAGGTATCCGTCATGCTGCCCCACATCCCCGACAAAAAGCTGGCCTTTGCCCTGGCAAAGAGCCATTACCCGTCCCTGATCGCCGCCGGGGTCAAGGTCTATGAATACACGCCCGGCTTCGTCCACGCCAAATCCTTCGTCAGCGACGACGTCCGGGCCGTGGTGGGCACCATCAATCTGGACTACCGCAGCCTGTTCCACCACTTTGAATGCGCCGCCTATTTCTACAAGACCGCCTGCGTGGCCGCCGTGGAGGAGGATTATCAGAAAACGCTGAAGCAGTGCCGCCTCGTCACCCGCAAGGAGGCCTCCCATCCCGGCTTTTTCTACAAGCTCATGGGCATTCTGATGAAGGCCTTCGCCCCGCTGATGTGATCTCCCAGGCAAACGCAACGCCCCCGCGCAGCGTGCTGCGCGGGGGCGTTTGATTGCAGACCATCTCATTTTTTCAAATAATTCCCGAAAAACTCCAGAAACAGGCGGCATCCGTCGGCCAGACTGGCGGGATCCAGCCATTCCTCCCGGGTATGGCACCCGCCGCCCACGCACACGCCCAGACAGACGGCGGGGATCCCCGCCGCAAGGGGGATGTTGCAGTCGGTAGAACCGGAGGTGAAGACGGGCTCCCGCCCCGTCGCCGCCCGAACAGCCGCGGCGGCGCGCCCGATCAGATCGCCCATCGCTCCCTGATCCACCTGTCCGGCGCAGGGACGCTCGCCGATCCGCTCTGCCGAAAGCGTTCCTTCCTTCGGCGCGCATTTGGCCAGAACGTCCCGAAAGATCCCCTCCATTTTCGCCAGGCAGCGAGGATCGTCGGAGCGGTATTCGTACAGCAGCTCGGCGCTCTGGGCGATGGTGTTCACCGAGGTGCCTCCGCTGATCACGCCTACGTTATAAGTAGTGCGGCTGCCGCCCTCCGCGGGGGGCTCCACCCGGTAAAGCTCGTGCACCAGCTCAGACAGGATCGCGATGGCGTTGGGCTTGCCGAAATCCCGGAAGGAATGTCCGCCCCCGGTGGTTGCCCGGACGCGATAGCGGTGCGAGCCCACGGCCCGGGTGACGACGGCGGTGAGATTCGCGCCGTCCAGCGTCACCAGCTCCTTCATGCGGGAGCCGTATTTTGCCGTGACGGCACGGCTGCCCTTCAGATTGCCCAACCCCTCTTCGCAGGAATCGGCGACGAAGAGCACGCCGATATCTGTGGTCGGCGCCTTTTGCAGGATATAGCGGGCGCAGATCATCATCACCGCCAGGTTGGCCGTATCGTCGGTCACTCCGGGACAGAACATCCTGCCGCCCTCCTCGCGGAAGGGCATGGGCTCGGTGTCGGGAAAAACAGTGTCCGTATGAGCCATGACGACCGCAAGCTCGTTGTCCTCCGTTACCCGATAGGGGCAGATGACGTTTTGCGCGTCGTCCACCGTCACGTTTTTCCCGCCGTTTTTCTCAAACCACTGCCTGCAGAAGGCCGCCCGCGCTCCCTCGTGATGAGAGGGCGCCGGGATGGCGCACAGCTCCCGGATGAGCTGCTTCAGCTCTTCCTGCGAATCCAGAATATACTGCTCCGCCTCGCGGCTCAGTTTCATGGATGACTCCTCCCCACCCGTCGTCCTATTGCAGCGACGGGCAGCTGTCCCGCCGCTTCTCTCTGCCCGGATGCGTTCTTAATCGGGCTCTTCAAATTCAATCATACTTTTCAACCTGGCGGGAAGCTCCTCCGTACCGCCAAGCTTATAATCCCCGTAAGGCGTGTGCAGCACATCCGCTCCGGGTATTTTAAAGAGGAAAAACGCTACCCGGCTGGGTCTGACCGGCTCCTCCGGTTCGTCAAACGCGGGGCACAGCGGTTTCGTTCCTTCTTCATTGAGATACTGCTCCATCCAAGGGACTTGATAGTTTTCCCTGTCCACGCCTTCTTGCGGAGTATAGAACTCCATCCAGTCGATCTCGGAGGACAATTCGTCAATCAGCATTTCCACCAGATACCATGATTCATTGTAATCGTAACAGTTATAATGTGAAACGATCTGCATTTTGCTCTCTCCCTTCGTCAAATGCCGCCGAGCAGCCTTGCGGCATGCGAAGCGGCGCTTAACCGAATTTCATCCGCGATTAACAGCCTTGATCATAAGATACGGGAATCCCCCGTTTCTTATTTCCCCTTGATTTTCTCCCAATATTCCTTTGCAGCCTGCTCGGTGCGGTTGTCGCCGTATTCGTAATAGCGGGCGTCCTTCAGCTCGTCGGGCAGATATTGCTGTGCCACCCAATGGCCGGGATAGTCGTGGGGATAGCGATAGCCCTGCTCCCGCTCAAAGCCCGTCCCGTCGGCGTGGACGTTCTGCAGCTCCCGGGGGACGGTGCGCGCCTTGCCCGCCCGCACGTCGGCCCGCGCCCGGGATATGGCGGTCATGGCGGTGTTGGATTTGGGCCAGGTGGCCAGCAGGATCACTGCCTCGGAGAGGGGAAGCTGCGCCTCCGGCAGGCCCAATTGCAGCGCGCTGTCCACGCAGGCCTTGACGATGGGCACCGCCATGGGATAGGCCAGACCGATGTCCTCGCTGGCCGAGCACAGGATCCTTCGGCAGGCTCCGATCAAATCTCCCGCCTCCAAAAGCCGCGCCAGATAATGCACCGCCGCGTCGGGGTCCGAGCCCCGCATGGATTTCATCAGGGCCGAAACGATGTCGAAATGGGCGTCGCCGTCCCGGTCATAGCGGTTGGAGGATTTCTGGGTCACGCCCTCGGCGTCGGCCAGGGTGACCTTCATGCAGTCGTCCTCCACCCTTGACGCGGCGCACAGAAGCTCCACCGCGTTGATCCCCTTGCGCACGTCGCCGCCGCAGGCCACCGAAATATGATCCACCACGCCCTCTTCCAGCTCGATCTTGAGATGCCGCTCCTTGGCGCACAGGCGGAAGGCCCGGCGGACAGCCTTTGCCACGTCCTCCGGCGTCACCGGCTTGAACTCAAAGATGGTGCTGCGGGACAAGATGGCGTTGTAAACGTAAAAATAGGGGTTCTCGGTGGTGGAGGCGATCAATGTGATCTTGCCGCTCTCGATGAACTCCAGCAGGCTCTGCTGCTGTTTTTTGTTGAAATACTGGATCTCGTCCAGATAGAGCAGCACCCCCTCGGGGGCCAGAAGCGTATCCAGCTGGGCCACCACGTCCCGGATATCCGCGGTGGTGGCGGTGGTGGCGTTGAGCTTGACCAGCCTGCGGCTGGTCTTGTTGGCGATGATCTGGGCCAGCGTGGTCTTGCCGATGCCCGAAGGACCGTAAAAGATCATGTTGGGCACGCTGCCGCTGTCCAGGATCCGCCGCAAAAGGCCGTTTTCCCCGATGATATGCTGTTGTCCCACCATATCGTCCAGCTCCATGGGCCGGATCTTGTCTGCCAACGGCTGATACATAGGCATCTCCTTCTTCCGATCGCAAGGGCGTCAGTGCTTCTGCTGCTTCATCCAGATCTTCATGATGAGCTTATGGGGCAGCAGCTTGGTGGCCAGCACCTGCAGCTTGACGCTCAGGCCGGGGACGCACACGTCCTTGCCCTTTGCGCTGTCGCGCATGGCCGCCCGCACCACCTCTTCGGCGGTATAGATCTTATTATAATTAGTGACCGCCGTTTTGGAGGTCTGCCAGGCATGGTCGAAAAACTCGGTCTGTACCCAGTAGGGGCAGAAGGCCATCACCTTGATGTTCCGGGGCTGCAGCTCCACGTTCAGGCTGCGGGCATAGCTCAAAACGAAGGCCTTCGTGGCGCCGTAAATGCTCATATAGGGCACCGGCTGGAAGGCCGACATAGAGTCCACCTGCACGATATGGCTGCCCTCTTTCATATAGGGCAGGGTCAGCGTGGTCATGCGCACCATGGATTTGCAGTTGAGCTCGATCATGTTCACGCTGTCCTCCAGCGGGATCTCGTCGTAGCGGCCGAACTTGCCGAAGCCGCTGGCGTTCACCAGAAAGACCACGTCGGGCTTGTGCTGCTCCAGAAGAGCGCTGTATTCCTCATAGCTTTCCTCCCGCATCAGATCCAGCGGCAGGATCCGCAGCGGGACGGACACCTCGGTTTGCAGCTCTTCCAGCCGCTCTTTTCTCCGGGCGATGACCCAGATCTCGTCGATCCCGCCCCGCCGGGCGGTCATTTTCACGAATTCTCTCCCCATGCCGGAGGAGGCGCCGGAGATAACGGCGATACGCATATGGATCCACTCCTGTCAACGGTTTTTTATTTGATTTATTGTACCATACCCCGCGCCCGATTTCCATTCCCTTTTGTCCTTTTTTCCGCAAAGCGCCGGGATCTGTGGATTCTTCTGTGGGTTTTGTGGATTATTCCCAAGAAATGCCTTCAAAATTTGTTGAATTTTTTATCGAACAATCGTTTGCATTTTTCGAACAAACGTGCTATACTGTTCTCAAATAAACGAACACTTGTTTGTATTTGGAGGCGATCACATGAAGAAACACGGTCAACGGATGGAGCTTTTGGGCGGACTCGGCCTGCTGTGGCTGGCCATGGCCTCCGACGGCGGCATCGTCGGCATCCTGCCCACCGTTTTTCTGGGGCTTCTGTGCGTCTCCGTAATGCTGGTGGGCGATATGTTCACCCGCCCCCGCAAACGGCGCGCCCGCCGCGCCTCCCCGGCGCGTCGGCCCGTTCCCGCCAATGTGGTGCCCTTCCCGGCCTCCCGCGCCGCCTGATCCCGGAAAAATCACCCGCCCGTCTGCAAAAGCAGGCGGGCGGTTTTTTGTTTTGTCTCCGCGCAGGCGGCACTCACGCATCTCTCAACAGCCGCAGCACGTCTTCGTCGGACATCCCGCTTTCGGGAGAGCCGGAGTATTCCCGGATCAAAAAGGCGTCTTCCCGGACCGGCCCTTCCGCCGCAGACTTGACGTATTCCCGGAAATACCCCGCCATCCTCTCTGCCAGCGCATCAAGGGGCGCTCCGTTATTTTCGTCAAAATCGTGCGGGTCGGAATTGTCGGGCGCCATATGCCACAGACCGTTCCGTTCGATCACCGCCTGCGTATGGGTGAAATGCGCGCTCCCGTCCCGATACTCAAAAAACCACGTGCGGACAGGAATGCCGTTTTTGCGGGCATAGGCCCGGATCAGCTCGCACACATCCCAGCACCAGCCACCCCGCGAAAAAGATCAGGGCCTTCAAAACCGTGATTGCTGCTTTTTTCATTCATCTATCTCCCTTTTTTCTGCTGTCCGCCTGCCGTCATGCTCCCGCCAGCTTTTTCAGCTCCCGCAGGAGGCAGTCGCACTTTTTCGTGCCCACATAGCCCCGGTCGCCGCATTTGGCGCAGTCGGGCTTGTCGGTGAGATAATCGGCGGGCTTGCCCAGCTTTTCCAGGATCTCCCGCTGGATGGCAAGGCTTTCCCGGTATTTGGCCTCCAGCGCCGCCCGGGCGTCGCCGGTGCTCCGGGCCATGCGCGAGGCGCACAGGCGCATGGCGCTCTCGTTTTCGGCAAAGGCCCTGGATTCCCGCCGCAGCTCTTCCCGCCGCTTTTCCAGCGTCAGGGCTCGCTGCTGCCGTTTCTCCTGCATTTTCCGCAGGATCGCCGTTTCGGCGCTTTCGGCCTTCTTTTCGGAAAGCGCGCCCTTCGGCCCCTCCCGGGTCTCATGCTCGGCCTGCTCCGGCGTGGTGATGCCCTTTTCATGCCAGGCGGTAACGATCTTGTCCAGATAGGGCCAGCTCATGCGGCCCGCGCCCAGCAGCGTCCGGTCGTAGGCCAGCTTCAAAAGGGCGTCGGACACGCCCAGCTTGTCCCATTTGTCAATGTATTTCTGCTCGCTTTCGCCGGGGAGCCTGTCCCGCATGCCGAAAAGCGCCAGCACTCTGGCTCCGCGGCTGCGGCGGTCCCGCTGCTGCTGGAGATAGGCCTCGGCGTCGGCATAGTCGGTCAGTCCCATGTCGTGCCAGCGATAGGCCACCCGCTCCACCTCCCGGGCGGTCAGCCTGCCCCGCCGGGCGCAGTCGCCGATGAGCAGGGTCAGCACGTCGGGCTTCATTCCCAGGCTCTCGTGGACGTTGAGCAGGGTCTCCATCTCCCGCCGGTTGAGGATTCGCCCGGCTGCCGATTCAAAATAGCTGCACAGCCCCGAAAACGCCGGATCGCCCTCCCGGGCACGCACCAGCTCTCCCGCGCTGTAGGCGGGCTCCTGCCGCGGCGGCGGCGTCAGCTCCCGGGCCGTCAGCCCGTAGACCACCGTCAGCTCGGCGGCCTTATGCACCTGCTCCGGCGCAAGGCCCAGCGCCGCGGCGGCCTCTTCCTCCGTGCAGCCGCCGTCCCGCGAGGCGGCATAGGCGTAAAGCAGCGCCGCCTGCGGATCACGCAGTCCCGCCAGCGCCGCCATGGCCTCTTTTCCTTCTTTTCGCACGATCAACCGCAGCCCGTCCACCGAGATCCCCTTCCTCTTTTCTCTGTTTTTTTCAGTATAACAAAAATAGTTTCCCGCGTAAAGCAAAAAGGGATGGAAATTTTCCCGCCGGTTTGTTATACTGGGATCAGGGGGCGCCGTCCTTTTTTTGCCGTGCGCCCAAACCTTCCAATTTCCGGAAAGGAGCGGTTATATGGATCGCTTTTACGCGCTGACCCGGGTCGGCGCTCACGCGGAGCATTTCCAGCGGGAGATCCTCTCCTGCACGGTTTTCCGTCATATGGCCCTGGCGGTCGAGGCCGCCGGCGGCGCGGCTTATCTGGAATCCGACGTTTGCGAGGGCGAACGCATCACGCTTGAGGCCTTCCGCTCGCTGGCCGATGGCGCGCAGGTGCTGCTTTTGCTTGCGCCCGCGGCGGCGCTGTCCGCCGAAACGCTGATCCGCCTGGCGGACCGTCCCGAGACCTCGGCGCTGGTGGCCGGGCCCAACGTGCTGGCTCTGTGGGGCGGCGCGGACGCGGTCTTTGCCCTGGATCCCGGCGCTCTGCCCGATTCGGTGGCCCGGGTGCAGGCGCTTCCCATCGAATCCATCCCCGTCACCGATCCCGAGAGCGCCTACGCCGTTCAGGAGCAGCTTCGCCGCCGCATCAATCTGGGATGGATGCAGAAGGGCGTCTTCCTCGTCGATCCCAACACCACCCATATCTCGCCGCTTGCCGTGCTGGAGCCCGGCTGCACGCTGCTGCCCGGCTGCCTGATCTACGGTGAGAGCACCGTGGCCGCGGGTGCCGTCGTGGGGCCGAACACCCTGCTGAAGAATGCCCGCGTGGGTGAAAACTGCACCGTCAATTCCTCCCAGATCACCGACAGCACCGTGGGCAGCGGCACCACCGTCGGCCCCTTTGCCTATATCCGACCGGGCTGCGTCATCGGCTCCGGCGCCCGCATCGGCGATTTCGTGGAGTTGAAGAACTCTTCCGTGGGCGACGGCACCAAGATCTCGCACCTCACCTACATCGGCGACAGCGACCTGGGCAGGCGCATCAACGTGGGCTGCGGCGTGGTCACCGTCAATTACGACGGCAAGCGCAAATACCGCACCACCGTGGAGGACGACAGCTTCGTGGGCTGCAACGTCAATCTGGTCTCGCCGGTGAAGATCGGCCGGGGCTCGTATCTGGCCGCCGGCGGCACCATCACCGAGGACGTGCCCGAGGAGGCCTTCGTCATCGCCCGCTCCCGCGCCACCGTCAAGCGCGACTGGGTGAAAAAGCGCAAAGAGGCCGGAAAGCTCTGATCCGGCGCGCTGTTTGTCTTGTGTTCTATTGCAGAATAATTATATATGTTGGGGGTAAACGCATATGATTTCTCACGGCACCAAGATCAAGCTGTTCGCAGGCAATTCCAATCCCGTTCTGGCCCAGAAGATCGCTGACAGGCTGGGCATGCCGCTGGGCAACTGCGTGGTCAAGCAGTTCTCCGACGGCGAGACCTCGGTCTCCATCAACGAGACCGTCCGCGGCTGCGACGTTTTCGTCATCCAGTCCACCTGCTATCCCGTCAACGACAACTTCATGGAGCTGCTCATCATGATCGACGCCTTCCGCCGGGCCTCCGCCGGACGCATCACCGCCGTCATGCCCTATTTCGGCTATGCCCGGCAGGACCGCAAGGCCAAGCCCCGCGACCCCATCTCCGCCAAGCTGTGCGCCGAGATGCTGGAGGCCGCCGGCGCGAACCGCGTGCTCACCATGGACCTGCACGCCAGCCAGATCCAGGGCTTCTTCAACATCCCCCTGGACAATCTGGTGGGCACCAAGCTGCTTTCCCAGTATTTCTATGACCGCATCGGCGCGGGCAATCCCGATTATGTGGTGGTCTCCCCCGATCTGGGCTCGGTGACCCGCGCCCGCAAGTTCACCGACAAGCTGGATCTGCCCATGGCCATCGTGGACAAGCGCCGTCCCAAGCCCAACGTGTCCGAGGTCATGAACATCATCGGCGACGTCAAGGGCAAAAAGGTCATCCTGGTGGACGACATGGTGGACACCGCCGGCACCCTGTGCCACGGCGCCAAGGCGCTGGTGGAGCGGGGCGGCGCCACCGAGATCATCGCCTGCGCCACCCACGGCGTTTTGTCCGGCCCCGCCATCGAGCGGCTGCAGGACAGCGTGATCTCCAAGCTCATCCTGCTGGACACCATCCCCGTCGAGGGGGAGAAGGCCATCGACAAGATCGAGGTCCTGTCTGTGGCCGACCTGTTCTCCGAGGCCATTCGCCGCGTCTTCGGCGAAACGGCCATGTCCGACCTGTATAACTGATAAACCGAGGCTGCTCCGGCCCCGGCCGGCGCGCTGAAAAGGGGCGTTTTACCATTTTTCGACGGAAAAAGATCACGGAACCCAGACAGATCGACTGGATCGTCTGCGGTCTGGGCAATCCCGGAAGCAAATATGAGATGACCCGCCACAACGTGGGCTTCTGCGCCGTTGACCTGTTGGCGGAGAAGCTCGGCCTGGGGCGGCTGAAGAGCGCCAAATGCAAGGCGCTCTTCGGCGTGTGCGCCGCAGGCGGCAAAAACGTCCTGCTGATGAAGCCTCAGACCTTCATGAACCTGTCCGGCGAGGCGGTGCGGGATATGCTCCACGCCTGCGGCCTCCCGCCGGAAAAGCTGCTGGTCATTTTTGACGACGCCGACCTGCCCGCAGGGCGCATCCGCATCCGCAAAAGCGGCTCGGCCGGCACCCACAACGGCATGCGGAGCATCATCTATCTGCTGGAAAACGATCAGTTTCCCCGCATCAAGGTGGGGATCGGTCACCCCGACCGGGAAGGCGGCGGGGATCTGGCGGATTACGTGCTTTCTCCCATGGACAGCGACACCTGGGAAGCGGTGAAGGCCGTCCCCGACGCGGTGATCGACCTGCTGGAGCACGGCGTGGATCACGCCATGCAGGAGTATAACAAATTCTCACCCGGGTCCCCGCCGGAGGAAGGCCGGGGCACCCGGAAAAAGGAGTAACATCATGCTGCTGATCAAAAACGGACACATCAAGACCATGGCCGGCCCTGACATCGAGAACGGCCGCGTCCTCATCGGCGACGACGGAAAGATCGTTTCCGTCGGCAAAAAGATCGCCTGTCCCGAGGGGGCGCAGGTCATCGACGCCCAGGGCCGTCTGGTGACCCCCGGCTGCGTAGAGGCCCATTGCCACATCGGTCTGGATAACGAAGGCATGGGCTGGGAGGGCCACGATTACAACGAGATCGTCGATCCCATCACGCCCCAGATGCGGGCCATCGATTCCATCAACCCCATGGACGAGGCCTTCGGCAACGCCCTGCGGGGCGGCGTCACCACCGCCTGCACCGGCCCGGGCAGCGCAAACGTGGTGGGCGGCACCTTCGTCGCCATCAAGCTGGCGGGCAAGCGGGTGGACGATATGATCGTCAAGGATCCCCTTGCCATGAAATGCGCCTTCGGCGAGAACCCCAAGCGGTGCTACGGCCAGGCAAACGGCCACAAGGCTCCCATGACCCGCATGGGCGTGGCCGCCCTGCTGCGGGAGCTTCTGTTCAAGACCCGCCGCTATCTGGAGGACAAGGAGGCGGGCAAAAATCCCGCCTTTGACATGAAGCTGGAGGCCATGATCCCCGTGATCAAGGGCGAGCTCCCTCTGAAAGCCCACGCTCACCGGCACGACGATATCCTCACCTCCGTCCGCATCGCCAAGGAGTTCGGCGTGCGTTTGACGCTGGATCACTGCACCGACGGCGCTCTCATCGCCGACGAGCTGGCCAAGGAGGGCTTCCCTGCCTTTGTCGGCCCCACGCTGGGCGGCAAGAGCAAGATCGAGCTGCAGAACAAGAGCTTCGACACGCCCCGCGTGCTCCACGAAGCCGGGGTGGACATCGCCATCATCACCGACGCCCCCGTCATCCCGCTGCAGAATCTTCCCATGTGCGCCGGGCTGGCCGCCAAGGCCGGTCTGCCCATGGAGGAGGCCTGGAAGGCCGTCACCATCAACGCTGCCCGTCTAACGGGCATCGGCGACCGGGTGGGCTCGCTGGAGCCCGGCAAGGACGGCGACGTGGTCATCTGGACCGCCGATCCGCTGGTCTATCTCACCGGCGAAGCTGCCTGCACCGTGGTCAACGGCAAGATCGTCTATCAGGCCGAATAACCCGAATATCCGCATCATTCAACCTTTGCCGACACCCCGTTCCGTCCGGAAACGGGGCGTTCGGCGTTGCCCCGATCTCACGAAAAGGAGCGTATTTCCCTCATGGAGCTTCTCTCTCTTCCGAAAAGCCTTCCCGAATATCAGAAGTTGCTGTCCGCCGCCCGCGGCGGACAGATCGCCTCGGTCTACGGCGTTTCGCCGGTGCACCGCGCCCATCTGGCGGCGGCGCTGTGTGACGATCTGCCGGGACGCGCCTTCTGCGTCGTGCTGCGGGATGAGCCCGCCGCCCGCGCCTTTGCGGAGGATCTGGCCTCTCTCGGCGGGCCGCCGGCGACCGTTTTGCCCTGTCGGGATCCGGTTTTCCACAACGTGGAAAGCGTTTCCCACGGCTACGAGCAGCAGCGGCTGGCCGCCCTTTCCGCTCTGCGCACGGGTCAGCGCCGCGTTTTGTGCGCGCCCGCCGACGCCCTGATGCTCTACACCGTCCCGCCCGAGAAGCTGGAGGAGGCATGCATCCCGCTGGAGGAGGGCGCCTCCGCCCCCGTGGATGCGGTGGCCGACCGGCTGGTGCTGGCGGGCTATACCCGCTGTGCGCAGGTAGAGGGTCCCGGTCAGTTCGCCCTGCGAGGCGGCATTCTGGACGTCTTTCCCGCGGGAGACGACGCGCCCCTCCGCGCCGAGTATTTCGGCGATGAGATCGATTCGCTCAGCCGGTTCGATCCCCTGACCCAGCGGCGCACCCGGCGGATCGAGCGCGCCGTGCTGCTGCCCGTGCGCGAGGTGCTGCCCCAGCTGGCGGACGGCGGCGTCGACGGTCTTGCCGCCGCGCTGGAAAAGCTGGCAGAGCGCAAAAACTGCCCCGACCCCCTGCGGGCAAATCTCCGTGCCGACGCCGGGCAGCTGACTCAGCTTCGCTCGCTCCCCGCCGCCGACCGCTACCGTTCTCTGATCTATCCCAAGGCCGCAACGGCCTTTGACTATCTCCCCGCGGATACGGTCTTTCTTTGCTGCGACACCCCCGCCGTGCTGGAATGCGCCGAGGGCGCCGCCCACCGCCAGGCCGAAGCGCTGGAGCATCTGCTGTCCGAGGGCGTTCTTCCGCCCTCCAAAACCGGCTATTCCATGGACGACCGCCAATTCCGCGCCGCGCTTTCCGGCGCCGTTTTGCAGCTTGACAGCTTTCTCACCGCCTCGGCCTTTTCCCCCGAGGTGCTGATCCCCTTCCCCGCAAGGCAGCTCTCCGCCGTCACCGGCGGCTTTGAAAACCTGCTGCGGGACGTGAGCGATTATCTGCATCTGAATTATACCGTCTATCTTCTGGCCGGGGGCGAAGCGCGCGTACAGAATCTCTGCCGTCTGCTGGAGGAGCAGGAGATCCCCTGCGTCCTCTCGCCGGAGCAGGCCGCGCCCAGGCGGGTGTGCGTGCTGCCCCAGGGGCTGAGCGCCGGCATGGAATATCCTCCCCTGCGGACGGTCATCCTCTGCGAGGGGCGTCAATCCCGGCGCAAGCCCGCCAAAAAGCGGAGAAGCAGCCGGGACCGCATCCAGAGCTTTTCCGACCTGCACCCGGGCGATCTGGTGGTCCACGAGCACCACGGCATCGGCCGCTTCGTGGGCGTCGAGCGCATCCAGGTGGACCGGGTCTGGCGGGATTATATCAAGATCGCCTACGCCGGGACGGATTTCGTCTTTGTCCCCGCCACCGCGCTGGATCTGGTGAGCAAATACATCGGCTCGGCCGAGACCGAGACCGTCCGTCTGGCCAAGCTGGGCACAGGCGCCTGGCAAAAGGCCAAGCAGCGGGCGAAAAAGTCCGCTGCAGATCTGGCGGAGCAGCTTCTCAAGCTCTATGCCGCCCGGCAAAAGATCGAGGGCTATCCCTTCGCTCCCGACGACGACTGGCAGCGGAGCTTCGAGGAGGCCTTCCCCTATGAAGAGACCGAGGATCAGCTCCTCTGCGCCCAGGAGATCAAAAAGGACATGGAGCGCCCCGTCCCCATGGACCGGCTGCTGTGCGGCGACGTGGGCTTCGGCAAGACCGAGGTGGCCTTCCGCGCCGTGATGAAATGCCTGCTCTCCAACAAGCAGGCCGCTATTCTCGTTCCCACCACCGTGCTGGCCCGTCAGCACTATTTCAGCGCGGTGGAGCGGTTTTCCGGTTACCCCGTAAAGGTAGAGGTGATGAGCCGCCTCCGTACGCCGAAGCAGCAGCAGGAGATCGCCCGCCGGGTCAAGACCGGCCAGGTGGATCTTTTGATCGGCACTCACCGCATCCTGCAAAAGGACGTGACCTTCAAGGATCTGGGCCTTCTGGTGGTGGACGAGGAGCAGCGCTTCGGCGTGGCCCACAAGGAGCGCATCAAGCAGATGGCCACGGGCATCGACGTGCTCACCCTCACGGCCACTCCCATCCCCCGCACGCTGAACATGGCCCTTTCCGGCATCCGGGACATGAGCGTTCTGGAGGAAGCCCCTCTGGGCCGTCAGCCGGTGCAGACCTTCGTTCTGGAGCAGAACGACGCCGTTTTGCGGGACGCTGTCCGGCGGGAGCTTTCCCGGGGCGGGCAGGTCTATTACCTCCACAACCGCATCGAGGATATCAGCCGCACGGCGGCGCGGCTCCAGGCCGATTTCCCCGACGCCTCCGTCGCCGTGGCGCACGGGCGCATGGGTGAGGAGGAGATGAGCGACGTGATGAGCCGCTTTTATCAGGGCGAGATCTCCATCCTGGTGTGCACCACCATCATCGAGACCGGCGTGGACGTCCCCAACGTCAACACCCTCATCGTGGAGGACGCCGACCGGATGGGTCTGGCCCAGCTCCATCAGCTCCGCGGCCGGGTGGGCCGCTCCAGCCGACATGCTTACGCCTATCTCACCTATCGCCGGGGCAAGGCCCTCAGCGAGGTGTCGCAGAAGCGGCTCTCCGCCATCCGCGAGTTTGCCGAGTTCGGCTCGGGCTTCAAGATCGCCATGCGGGATCTGGAGATCCGGGGCGCGGGCAACGTGCTGGGCGCCGAGCAGAGCGGCCACATGATGGACGTGGGCTATGATCTCTATCTTCAGCTCCTGAGCGAGGCCACCGCCGAGCTGCGCGGCGAGGCCCCCGTCCACCGCACCGACTGCGCCGCCGACCTGCTGGTGTCGGCCAATCTGCCCCAGGGCTATGTTTCCGACGCCGCCACCCGGGTGGATCTTTACCGCCGCATCGCCATGATCACCTCCGAGGAAGACCGGCAGGACATGACCGACGAGCTCATCGACCGCTTCGGCGAGCC
>JAFOPS010000010.1 GCA_017394205.1 Clostridia bacterium
ATAGCGCCTAAATTTGAACAAGGTTCGATGAAAAAGAAAACTGTTTGTAAACAGTCGTTGACGATTTTCCGCAAAAATCGTCCTGCGCACGGCTTTCGAAAAACCGTGCGCAAGTGCAGTCTGCTTCTATCTTTTGAACGCGATCCGGTCAAGGCGGCCCGTTGGCATATTCGCAGCGGCTGCCGCGGATTCGGGCCGCAGATCGCAGGGAGAGCTTTTTCAACTCCGATATGATCATACCACGGTCGGGGCGAAAAGGGTGACGGATTTGGAAACGCTTCGAAAACAAACTGTGAACACGAATTCCGATGTAGGATTTGCTCCTGGCGTTCACTTTTTTTCAGATGGACAAAAAGGTTTTTTATAGCTATTGACTTCTGTAAAATCCATGTTAGAATGATGATGGTCTATTTTTCCCTTCAAATTCCGAAGGCGGATCGCCTTTCAAATGAAAGAGGTATAAAAACTATGAGCAAACGCATCGTCATCGCTCTGGGCGGCAACGCTCTGGGCAAAACTCCCTACGAACAGTTGAAGCTGGTCGAAGAGACCGCCAAGCCCATCGTCGATCTGATCGAGCAGGGTAACCAGGTCATCATCGCCCACGGCAACGGCCCGCAGGTCGGTATGATCAACCTCGGCATGAGCACGGCTGCTGAAGCCGGCGCCATCAAGTCCGACATGCCGTTCCCCGAGTGCGGCGCGATGAGCCAGGGCTACATCGGCTACCACCTGCAGAATGCGATCGGCAACGAGCTGGCTGCCCGCGGCATTCAGAAGGACGTTGCCACCGTCGTGACGCAGGTCCTGGTGGAGGAAGACGATCCCGCCTTCCAGCATCCGACCAAGCCGATCGGCGCGTTCTACGATAAAGAGACTGCTGACAAGATCGTGGCTGAGAAGGGTTATACCTTCGTAGAGGATGCGGGCCGCGGCTATCGCCGCGTCGTTCCCTCCCCCAAGCCCGTGGACGTGATTGAAAAGAACATGGTCAACGCGCTGGTGGAGCAGGGCTTCGTCGTGATCACCGTCGGCGGCGGCGGCATCCCCGTCATCCGCAAGGACGGCAAGCTGATCGGCACGCCCGCCGTCATCGACAAGGACTTCGCCTCCGCCAAGCTGGCAGAGCTGGTCCACGCCGACGCGCTGGTCATCCTGACTGCGGTGGACCGCGTGGCGATCAACTGGGGCAAGCCCGACCAGACCTCGCTCGACGAAATGACGATTGCGCAGGCCGAGCAGTACTGCACCGAGGGCCACTTTGCGCCCGGCTCCATGCTCCCCAAGGTCAAGGCAGCGATTTCCTTCGCCCGCACCGGCGGAGAAGCCATCATCGCCTCCCTGGAGAACGCAGGCGCAGCCGTTCGCGGCGAGAGCGGCACCAGAGTGCATCAGTAAGGTATCTAACCGCAACGATGCACCGGGCGGACCCAAAAGGGTCCGCCCGGTCGCTTTTTCAAGCCGCAGGCAATTTCCAAAAAAAATGCTTGCATTTTCTCCGCCTCTGTGCTATAGTATTGGAGCGATACGGAAGAATCCGAATCGCCCCGATTCATTTGGGCCTTTAGCTCAGCTGGGAGAGCGCAAGGTTCGCAATCTTGAGGTCAGGGGTTCGATCCCCCTAAGGTCCACCATATAGAAGAAATCCGAACTTGAAGCCGGTTGGCAAAGGGTTCGGATTTCTTGTTTTTGATTTCTGGTTATAAACGAGCAGATCGGAGCACTGCTGTAAGCAGGTCATATTTTATTACTTGAGTTCCTGCTCCAGGCCTTTGAATAGATCCGACTTGAAGAAGTCCTCAATTGGCATGTCCAGGCCGTCGCAGAGCTTTTTGATCGTGGAGATCGTGACGCTCTTGTTTCTGCCGCTGACGATGTTATTCACCGTCGATTGTGTCACGCCGCTCATAGTGCAGAGTTTATTGATAGAAATATCCCGTTCCCGGCAGAGCTGGACGGTGTTCACCCCAAGGCGGCAATCGGGTTGCGGAATCGGTGGATGGTGGATCACAGCGATATTGTGGTCGCCGCCCTGCACCGGGATTTCGGCGGCGCGGCAGAGGCGGTACGGTATGCGGAAAAGACTGGGAAAGAGGTGGTGCGTATCGCGGGAGCATAAAAGCATTTATTTCGAGTTTATACAAAGAGTAAAAATAGCTGTGGATTTGAATCCCATATCAATTGATTCATGAATAGATGACACGTCGAGAATAGCACTAATATCCAACAGGCACTGTATCAGCCTTCATTCTGGTACAGTGCCTGTTGGATTCTTTGCCAGGGATCTTGAAATAATTCAGCATCTGCTGGAAGCGATCCTGGGCCAGGCCGCAGGTGTTGCGGAGGTTGGAGGGTTCGGTTTCCCAATTCTGGAGGCAGCGGTAGTAGTGGAGCTTCATGTCGTCCGTCAGCATATTAAAAAATGGCTCCGCTGAACAAAAATGCAGCCGTCGGGGCATCCTCCGCAAGGAAGGTGCTTCGACGGCTGCAATCATCCGCTCAAAATGGTATTGGTATGAAACCGGAATTTATCGGGCTTGCCGCTCAGGAAACGGCGGGCTTTTATCATTGAGGCCGGTATTCAGATAAGAATATACCCTCGGAATCCGCGCACGGAATAGTAGGAATCCGCGCCGTTGTGAAAAGTGAATACGGTATCGTAGCGCCGCTCGCAGAACAGCGCGCCGCCCTTGCTGCGGATCTCATCCGGCGTAGCGATCCAGCTCGACGTTTTCAGATCAAATGAACCGTGCGTTTGCAACCTGCGATAGAGTTCCTCCGTCATCATCGAAACGCCGAGTTCTTTCGCTTTTCGTTCGGCGCTGCCGGACGGCGGGTTTTTGGTGCGGCTTTGCAATGCGATTTCGTCATAGCACAGGCTTCTGCGTCCTG
>JAFOPS010000002.1 GCA_017394205.1 Clostridia bacterium
GCCCTCCTTCATGCTCTGACTATAGCGGATATCCGACCGTTTGTCAAGCGGCAGCCGCTTCTCTGTTTTCATCAAAACCATGCCGGCATCCCGGGAATAAAGCGTTTGCTTTAATAATGTCCTTCTATATTCGTCCTATATTCGTCATTTTGCTGAAATAATCTGCATTCTATTGCATATTTTCCCGAATTTTCACGTTGGCTGCAGCTCGTCGCTTTTCTCCCGATATGGGAAATGCTATAATTAACATAGTCCGACGGCATTCCGGACGAAGAGAAGAAGGTCGGCGATTTTATCTTCGCCGGTCATCGGAAGGGCCGGAACGATCCGGCGGGAGAAGAAAAGCAGAAAAAGGAATGAATCATTTGAGGAGGGTCTCATGCTGACACTTTGGAAAAACTGTGATGTGTACGCGCCCGCCCACCTGGGGATCCGGGACATTCTGATCGAAGGCAGCGTGATCGCCGCAGTGGAACGGGATCTCAGCCTGTGGGCCGACGCTCCCTCGGTTTGCGTGAGGGACATGGAGGGCGCAGCGGTGTGCCCGGGTCTGATCGACATCCACGTCCACCCCACCGGAGGCGGCGGAGAGCAGGGCCCTGCTTCCCGCGTCCCCGAGCTTCAGCTCACCGATTTTACGCTCAACGGCGTCACCTCCATCGTGGGCCTGCTGGGCACCGACGGCATATCCCGCAGTCTGGAAAACCTGCTGTTCAAGGTGCGGGCTCTGGAGGAGGAGGGGCTGACCGCCTGGATGCTCACCGGCAATTACCGCGTCCCCACCGTCACCCTCACCGGCGACGTGGAGCGGGATATCGCGCTGGTGGACAAGATCATCGGCGTCAAGACCGCCCTCGCCGACCATCGGAGCTCGGCGATCACCGGACAGGAGCTGGCCCGTCTGGGGTCCGAGGCCCGCATCGGCGGCATGATTTCCGGCAAGCCGGGCTTTGTCACCATCCATATGGGCGGCGACGAGCAGCGGATGCAGGAGCTGTTTTGGGCAGTGGAGCACTCGCAGGTGCCGGCGCGCAGCTTCCTCCCCACGCATTGCTGCCGCTCGCCCGAGCTCATCGCCGACGCCGTGCGTTTCAACCGCATGGGCGGCTTCATCGACTTTACCGCCGACCTTCCGGAAAACGAGGCCGGCACCACCGCCGCGCTGTGCAGCGCCCTCCGTCAGGGCGCCGACCCCGGCCGGATCACCATGAGCAGCGACGGCGGCGGAAGCCAGCCGCTGTTCAACAAGGCCGGCGACTGCATCGGCCTTACCTCCGCCACCAGTGCCACCCTGCTGCAGGAAATGCGCCGCATGCTCCGCAGGGAGGGTCTTTCGCTGGAGACCGCCCTCCGGTTCTTCACCGAAAACCCTGCCGCTCTGTTGGGACAAACCGGGAAAAAGGGCTGCATCCGGGCCGGCGCAGACGCCGATCTGCTGGTGCTTGACGGCGAACAGCAGGTGGTGCACCTGCTGGTCAAGGGCAAGGAGGCCGTTTGCCACGGCAAAGCCGTGATGAAGGGGCGGTTTCAAAACTGATCCCGAAGGCTGCCGCCGCTCCCCGAAAAAAGCCGCTGCAAATAATGAAGACCGAAAACTGAAAAATGAAGAATACAAAGCGAACATCCTGCCGACAGTCGTCGACAGGATTTTTGCTTTGGTGGACCTGGAGGGATTCGAACCCTTGACCTCTGCGATGCGAACGCAGCGCTCTCCCAACTGAGCTACAGGCCCGTATGGACTTTTCAAGACGCGAAATATATTATATCAAATTATTTGAAAAAGTAAAGGGGTAAGCGTAAATTTTTTGCACATATTCCGGCTTTTCGCGCCGATACTAACCGAACTAACTGTTTTTGGAGGCGCGTATGCTGGTTCCCCTGGTTCGGACGCTGATCCTTTATCTCGCCGTGATCACGGCGGTCCGTCTGATGGGCAAGCGGCAGGTGGGTGAGATGCAGCCCGACGAGCTGGTGGTCACCATCCTGATCTCGGCTGTGATTTCCGTCCCCATGCAGGATATCGACATTCCCCTGCTCCACGGCGTCATCCCCGTGCTCACGCTCATCGCGGCGGAGGTGCTGATCTCCACGCTGTCGCTGCGGTGGCCGCGGCTGCGTCGGCTGCTCTCGGGCCGGCCCGTGCCCGTGGTGCGGCGGGGCGTGGTGGATCAAAAGGCGCTGCGGGAGCTGCGCTTCAGCATAGACGATCTGCTGGAGGAGCTGCGGCTGGCGGGCATATTTGACCTGCGGGAAGTGTTTTTCGCGCAGGTGGAGACCAACGGCAAGCTCAGCGTTTTGCCTGAAAGCGACTGCGCCCCCGCCACGCCGAAGCAGCACGGGCTGACGGTGGAGCCCTCCTCGGCGCCCGCGCTCATCATTGCCGACGGCGAGGTGCGGGAAGACGCCCTGCGGCAGGCGGGAATGGACCGCACCGCCCTGTCGGCGCTGCTCCGCGCGCATGGGGCGGCGGATCCGTCCGGCGTCTTTCTGCTGTGCACGGATCAAAACGGCGGTGTGCTTCTGCTGCGAAAGGAGGAATAAGATGCGTTGGCGCGTGACGGTGGCCGCCGCGCTTCTGGCGGCGACGCTTCTGGCCGGGTTGGCGCTTCGCGCCCGCGTCGTTCATCTCTGCGATAGGGTCGCCGCGCCGCTGGAGCAGACGGCAGACGCCATTATTGTCCGGAAAGCCATTCCCCTTGACAGCATCGCTTCTGCAACGGAAATTTGGAGCAACGCTCTCCCCTTTCTCTCCGCTCTTGTCACCCACGAATGGCTGGACGGCGTGACAGAGGGTCTGGCCCGCGCCGAGGGCTTTCTTTCCCGCGGCGAAGACAGCGAGGCGCTGGCCGAGATCCGGGCGCTGCTGATTCTTCTGAAACGGATCGAGGAATATGACCGCCTCTCTCTGCGTAATATCCTGTAACGGCGCTTTACGTCGGCAAAAGGAGGCGGATGAGATGGAGCTGCTGGACGCTCTTGGCCGCGCCGTCTGGGGCGCGCCGATGATGCTGCTTCTTTTGGGGGCGGGGCTGTATCTTTCGATTTGCACCGGATTTCCCCAGATCGTTCATTTTCCGCGGGCGATCCGCTATACCTTCGGCTCGATCCGGCGTCCCCGCGATCAGGCGGAGGGCGTTTCTCCCTTCCGGGCCGCCTGCACGGCGCTGGCGGGCGCCGTCGGCACCGGAAATATCGCGGGAGTGGCCGGGGCCGTGTCCCTGGGCGGGCCGGGCGCCGTGTTCTGGATGTGGGCCTCGGCGGTGCTGGGCATGTGCACAAAATACTGCGAGGCGGCGTTGGCGGTGCGCTTTCGCAGGCGGGGCCGGGACGGTGAATGGCGGGGCGGCCCCATGATCTACATACGCGATGGTCTGGGCCCACGCTTTGCGCCGCTGGCGGGGCTCTTTTCCCTGTTCGGCATGCTGGCCTCCTTCGGCATCGGCTGCACAGCGCAGGTCAATACCGTGGCGGAAACCGTCGCCGGCGCCGCGGCGGTCTTTTTTCCTCTGACACCGGGGCGAAAAGCACTGCTCCTCTGGAGTGTTTCCGTCCTCTGCGCCGCCGCGGCCGGGGCGGTGATCCTGGGCGGCGCGGAACGGCTGGCGGAGGTGACCTCCCGCATCGTGCCCGTCATGGCGCTGCTGTATCTCGCCGCCGCGCTGGCGGTCATCCTGCTTCGGGCAGAGGCGCTTCCCAGGGTGCTCCGCGCCATTTTTCACGGCGCCTTCGACCCGGCCGCCGTCACGGGCGGAGCCGCCGGGATCGGGCTTCGGCAAGCGGTGCGCAAAGGGATCAGCCGCGGCATTTTCTCCAATGAGGCAGGCATGGGCTCCTCCCCCATCGCCCACGCCTGCTCTGCGGCGAAGCACCCCGCCGAGCAGGGGCTTTTGGGAATTTTTGAGGTGTTTGCGGACACGATGGTGATCTGTACCGCAACGGCGCTGGTGATCCTGCTGGGGCTCGGCGAAAGGCGCATCCCCTACGGGACCGACCCGGGAGCGGCTCTCACCGTGCGGGGCTTTCAAGCAGTGCTCGGCGGCAGAGGGCCGGCCCTTTTGGCGGCGGCGGTGCTGGCGCTGTTTGCGCTGTCCACCCTGCTCACCTGGTCGTTTTACGGCAGTCGCTGCGCGGAGTATCTGCTGGGAACGCGGGGCGCAAAGCTCTACCAGCTTCTGTTTTGCCTCGCGGCGGCGATCTCGGGCGGCATCCGGCTGGAAGCGGTCTGGGCGGTCTCGGAGCTGTGCAACGGGCTGATGGCGATCCCGAATCTCATCGGTGTTCTGGCGCTCAGCCCCGCGGCGGCAAGGCTGACAC
>JAFOPS010000054.1 GCA_017394205.1 Clostridia bacterium
ACTTCTTGATGCTATCCTCGTCCAAACTGCGGAAACTCAAGGCAAAAACTTATTGACAAATTGCCAAAAGAGTGATAGTATTGTTTTAAATCTACAGAGGCGCAGTGTTCATGAGTACATATCAGCAAGGCAGGCAGCCGCCGGTATGGAAAGGGGATACTGCCGAAGTGCCGTTTTGTTGCCTGCAAAACGATGCTGGGGTCACGGAGAATATCCGTGGCACTGTCACATGAATTTGTGGAGCGCTGTCGATGGATAAGGAACCGGTGTCTATGTACGCCGTCTTATGCCGCTCCGCAGGAGCGGTGTTATTTATTTGGGAGGAATGAGATATGCTGTCTGACAACATCCGCCGCGAACCGGGCGGAAGCCTGTATTTTGCAGATCACAGCATTTCCGCGCTTGCGAAGCGCTACGGAACACCCTTGTATCTGATGGATGAAAACCGGATCCGGGAGAACTGCAGAATGTATCTGCGCTCGTTCGCGGAGAACTTCGGCGACAACGCGCTGCCTCTTTATGCCAGCAAAGCCGCGAGTTTCAAGCAGATCTACCGGATCATGGCCCAGGAGGGGATGGGGGTAGACGCCGTCTCTCCGGGCGAGATCCATACCGCGGTCGCTGCCGGTTTCCCGCCGGAGCGGATTTTTTACCACGGCGACGGGAAGACGGAAGCGGATATCCGCTTTGCTCTGGACCGCGGGGTCGGGACCTTCGTCGTGGATAATGAAACAGAACTTCTGCGGCTTGAGCATGAAGCGGCCCGCCGCGGCATCAGACAAAAGATCCTGCTGCGCGTGACGCCCGGCATCGATCCTCACAGCTACGAGGCAGTGAACACCGGAACTGTCGACGTCAAATTCGGCAGGCCGATCGAAACCGGTCAGGCTCTCGCGTTTTGCCGTCTCGCGCTGAACTGCGGCAGCCTGGAACTGCGGGGCCTGCACTGCCACGTCGGTTCCCAGGTGTTCGACGAGGACGTGTTTGAGCGTACCATTGATATCATGGTCGGCTTCATGGCGCTTCTGAAGCGTGATCTGGGCTATGAAACGAAAGAGCTCAACGTCGGCGGCGGGTACGGCGTTCGATATCTGGAATCGGACAGGGACATCGATATCCCCGCACGGATCCGGATCGTCGCCGAGCGGCTCAGGCTCCGCTGCGCCGAGGCCGGGCTGCCCCTCCCGTTCTTTTTGATGGAGCCGGGGAGAAGCATTGTCGCGGACGCCGGGATGACGGTTTATACCGTCGTCAGTGTGAAAAAGATCCCCGGCTATAAGCAGTACGTGACCGTGGACGGCGGCATGGGAGACAACCCCAGATACTGTCTCTACCATGCGGCATATACCGTCCTGCATGCCGGCCGGACCGGAGAGGAAACAATGTTTGATCTGGTCGGACGCTGCTGTGAAAGCGGGGATATCCTCCAGCCGGGTATCCCGCTTCCCGGCGACACCGCCCCGGGCGAGCTTGTCGCCGTGTGCACCACCGGCGCCTACAACTACGCTATGGCGTCCAATTACAACCGTTTCGGCCGCCCGCCGGTGATCATGCTGACGCCGGAGGGAAGCTATTGCGCTGTGCGCAGAGAAACGATCTCAGACGTCAGTGCGTTAGATTTCTAATAGGAGTCGGTTTTTGACAAAAATCCGGAATTCTGTCAGAAAAAGAAAAGCGAAAAAATAGCGCCTGCAGGATGCAGACGCTGGAAACAGCTTTCTTTCTATGTGTTTTAACAGAAAAAGAGCATCCCTCAGGGCCGCTCTGCCATGCAGGATGCTCGTTGATTCCTTTCTATTGGATGCTGAAAGAATCCGCCATTTCTCTGCACACGATCCATTCAAAGAATCTCCCGCAGGCGGTGGGCAGCCTCCCGGGTATCGGCTGGGGTTCCAAAACAGGAAAAACGGAACCAGCCCTCGCCGCAGGGGCCGAAGCCGACGCCGGGGGTCCCTACGATGCGGGCCCGGTCAATCAGAATGTCGAAGAAGTCCCAGCCCTTCATGCCCCCGGGGCAGTGGAACCAGACGTAGGGGGCGTTTTTGCCGCCGGTATAGGGCAGGCCCAGCGCCTCCAGAGCGGCGGTGAGGATGCTTGCGTTGTCCCGGTAGACCTGGATGTTTTTCCCGCTCTGGGCCAGGCCCTCCGGGGTCAGGGCCGCCTCCCCGGCCCGCTGGAGCAGGTAGGACACGCCGTTGGAGCAGGTGGTCCGGTTGCGGACCCACATCTCATGCAGGGAGACGCCCTCCCGGATCAGAGCCCGGGGCACCACGGTCCAGCCCAGTCGGGTGCCGGTGAAGCCAGCAGTTTTGGACAGGGAGGCGATCTCAATGGCGCAGCGCTCCGCGCCGGGCAGCTCATAGATGCTGTGGGGAACTGCCGGGTCCGTAATAAAGGCCTCATAGGCGGCGTCGAAGAGGATGACGGCGTCTCTGGCGTTGGCCCAGTCCACCCACAGTTGAAGCTGTGCTCTGGTATAGGCCGCCCCGGTGGGGTTGTTGGGAGAGCAGAGGTACACCAGCTCCGCCTCCAGATTCTCGGACGGCAGGGGAAGGAAGCCGTTGTCCTCCCCGCCGGGGACGGATACAATGGTCCGTCCCGCCATCAGATTGGTATCCACGTAGGCCGGGTAGGCGGGCTCGATCACCGCCACCCGGTTTTCTTGTGCGAACAGGCCTCCGATCACGCCCAGGTCGTCCCCGGCCCCGTAGGAGATGAAGATCTCCGCCGGGTCCAGCTTTGTGCCCCGGCGGGCATAGTAGTCCGCCACAGCCTGCTTCATAAAGTCCTTGCCCAGCTCCAGCATATAGCCCTGGAAGCTCTCCTGCCGGGCCTGGTCCTCTGCCGCCCGGTGCAGGGCGGCAATCACCGCCGGGGCCAGGGGCAGGGTCACGTCCCCGACGCCCAGAAGCAGCAGCCGTTCCTTAGGATGGCCCCGGCGCAGGGCGTCCACGGTCTGGTTGATGCGGTAGAACAGATAGCTGGTCTGCAGGCGGCTGTAATAGGGATTGATATGGGTCATAGCTTGATCTCTCCTTCATAGACGGTTTCCGCAGGGCCCTCCATCTGAATCGATCCGTCAGCGCAGACGGTGATGAAC
>JAFOPS010000055.1 GCA_017394205.1 Clostridia bacterium
CAATCTTTTCACCTGCATAGATTGCAAATGGCCTCGCGGTGCCGGGCGCCTTGGCATTGGCCTCATCTGCCTCGCTTAATGAATAATCGTTCGGCGCGACAAAGGGTTGGTCTTCACGTACTGTGAGCGTCAGCACAGCCTCGCGATTAGTATCGTTAATCGGTTCCAGTTTGATTTTCATATCCGTATTACCTCTACAAATACCGAGTTGTCGAGATGATTATACTATATTCGACCACGCTGTACAACAAGAAACCTCTTTTGCCTGGGGTGCGCGTTTTGTCAAGGTGATTGTTATCTCTTTTCGATCAATTCCACACGCTCAACATCACAATCACAGCTCTCTACTCCCACTCGAAACAATTTGGATGCGAAAAGACTGCATCAACGGAATAGCTTCCAGGCTTGCCAACCGTGGCTTTTTGTGCTAAAAATGAACTGAAAGACTGCAGTTCTTGCAGAAAAGGCGGCGTTTTCCAATGATCGAAGTAAATGAATTGACGAAGGTGTTTCGAAAGCCCGTCCGTGGGGAAGGTCTGTCCGGGATGGTGAAAACGCTGTTTTCACGCAAATATGAGGAGACCCGGGCGGTGGACGGAATCAACTTCACCGTGCCGGACGGGGAAATCGTGGGTTACATCGGCGCCAACGGCGCGGGGAAATCGACGACGATCAAGATGATGTGCGGCATCCTCACGCCGACCTCCGGCAGCGTCACGATCGACGGTCTGGAGCCCTACCGGAAGCGGCGGCAGGTCGCGCAGAACATCGGAGTCGTCTTCGGCCAGAAGACGCAGCTCTGGTGGGACATTCCGCTGATCGAGTCGTTCAAGGTGCTCAAGGAGATCTACCAGATCTCCGACACCGACTACGCCGAGCGCATGGACTTTCTCGGCGAGGTGCTGGACGTCACGCGCTTCCTCTCGCAGCCGGTGCGCACGCTCTCGCTGGGCGAACGCATGCGGGCGGATCTCGCAGCCTCGATGATCCACAACCCGCGTATTTTGTTTCTGGACGAGCCGACCATCGGCCTGGACGTGCTGGTGAAGGAAAAGATCCGGCGGGCGATCCACGCGCTCAACAGAACTTACGGCACGACAGTGGTGCTGACCACGCACGACATGACCGACATCGAGGATCTCTGCTCACGCATCATCCTGCTTGAGAAGGGGAAGATCCTTTACGACGGCGCGCTGAAGAGCCTCAAAAACCGCTTCGGCAACCTCAAGACCCTGACGCTGACCGTCCCGGCGGAGATCCGGGCCGAAACCGCGCCCCCGCTCTCGCCCGAGTTGACCCTCTCCGAGGAGGAGGGGCGCCTGGTGCTGCGCTTCGACGCGGACAGGCTCGCGCTCGAAGAGGTGATCCAGTACGCCTTCCGCGAGCTGCGGGCGATGGACATGAAGCTTGCCGAGATCTCTGTCGGCGATGTGGTAAAGACGATCCTGTCACAGCAGGAGGCGGCCCATGCTGAAAAAATATAAGCCCTTCCTCCGGGCCGGCGCAATGGACACGCTGAGCTACCGCTTCAACATCCTGATCTGGGCGGTCATCACGGTCTTTCAGGTGGCCTGTCTGGTCTTTCTGTGGCTGGCGGTCTACCGCTCGAGCGCGGGCGGCATGGACGCCGAGATCCACGGCTTTACCTTCCGCGAGATGATCGCCTACGTCGTGCTGACGACGGTTTTCAACTACGTGACCTTCAACAACGACACGCTCTGGAACATCAACAACGATATCCGCAAGGGCACGATCGGCAACTATCTCATCAAGCCCATCAGCTACCGCGGGAAATTCGCCGCGACCAGCTTCGGGAGCCTGCTGACGATGACGCTGCTCTTCGGCATTCCGTTCTACGCCGCGGCGCTGCTGACGCTCGGCGGCCTCGGCTTTCTGCCGGATCTGAGCTTTCCGGCCTTCTTTGTGCATCTGGGGCTCTTCCTCGTGGCCGGACTCTTCGCCTCGCTCCTCAACGACGTGATCGCCTACATCTTCGGCGTGTTCTGCTTTTATACAACCGCGAGCTGGGGTCTGAATTCGCTCAAGGAGACCCTGATCTCCTTCCTCTCCGGCACGCTCCTGCCCCTGGCCTTTTTCCCGGCGGGGCTGCGCAAGGTCGTGAGCTGGATGCCCTTCGCCGGCATGAGCCAAAACCCGGTGCTGATCCTGATGATGAAATACGACCTTGCCGAGTCGCTGCGCTGCCTCGCGCTGACGGGAGCGTGGATCGTCGCGCTGGAGCTTTTTGCGAAGCTCCTGTTCTCGCACGCCATCCGCAAGGTCACGGTGCAGGGAGGCTGATATGCGCTACGTCCATCTCTATCTCACCTGCATCAAGCGCAGCATGATCTCCCGGCTGGAATATAAAAAGGACACGCTCGTCGCGCTGTCCTCGTTCTTCTTCTCCAACCTCTGCTCCCTTGCCGCGCTTTATTTCATTCTGCAGTCCATTCCGGCGCTTGCGGGCTATTCGCTGCCCGAGGTCGGCTTCTTCTACGGCTTTTCGATGCTGCCGATCGCGCTCGACCATCTGTTCAGCGACGAGCTGTGGCTGGTAGCCTATCGCCGGGTCAAGGACGGGGACATGGACATGCATTTCCTGCGCCCGGTGCCGGTGCTGTTCCAGGTCTTTGCCGAAACCTTCCAGCCGGAGGGCTTCGGAGAGCTGATCCTCGGCGCGGCGCTGATCGCCGTCTGCGCTTCGAATCTCACCGTCGCCGTCACCTTCGGATCCGTCGCCGTGCTGTTCGTCGGCGCTCTCTTCGGCGCGGCGATCATCACCTCGCTCAAGATAGCGATGGCAGCGCTGGCCTTCATCTTCAAGCGCAGCGGGCCGCTGCTCCAGGTGATCTACAACTTCTCGAATTACGCCAAATACCCGCTGGCCATCTATCCGGACTTCATCCGCGTGCTTTTGATCTTCGTGCTGCCCTTCGGGCTGTTCATTTCTCTGCCGGTCGACACACTGCTTTACGGAAAGCACAACCCGTGGCTGCTCTGCGGCGCGATCATCGGCTGCGCCGCCGTCTTCTTCGCACTCGCCGTGTGGGTCTGGACTGCCTGTGAGCGTCGTTATGAATCGACGGGAAGCTGAAAAACAGCGGAATCGGACGTTCTTGCCGGAAATAGTGAAAGAGCGAGGCTGAGGGTTCAAGCTTTGAACCCTCAGCCTCGCTTTGCGCTTGGCACAAGGCGCTATTCCATGGCAGACAAAAGAGGTTTCTTTGCCGGCTTGGTACTCCTGTTTTGGCGGGGATCATGGCCGCGCCAGTTTTTGCAGAAGGGTTTCGGAGGATGCGATCTCCGCCCCGACGTTTGCCATGTCACGCAGGTTGCTCTCCTGGATCTCCGCCGTTTTGGAGGAAGTGCAGTCGCTGAGCACAGTGACCTCGTAATCCAGAGAGAGAGCGTCATAGCAGGTCGTCCGGATACAGTTCGGCGTGGTCGTGCCGATGAGGATCAGACGCCTGACGCCCAGGCGCCGCAGGATCAGATCCAGCCCGGTGGCAAAAAAGGCGGAGTAGCGGGGCTTGACGAGTTGACGATCCCGTGCGTCCCGGCCGAAGGCTTCCGGCATCTCCGCGGAGATCTCCTTCGCGCAGCCCGGCGAAAGCGGTTTGCCGCCGGCCTCCCAAACGGCGCGGCGGGCGCGCTCTACGTCGCTCCCGTCGGCGGCATAGGAACGGGTGATGAAAAACACGGGGACGGCGTTATCGCGGCAGGCGCGGATCACGGCGGCGCAGGCCGCTACGGTCGCCGGAGCGCCGTCGATGAAAAGCGGCGACTTCTCACAGAGAAAACCGTTTTGCATATCGATCACAAGCAGCGCGGCGTCACACATGCTGTTCTCCCTCATTTCAAGAATTTTTTGCCCTCGCCCCAGGCTTTGCCGACCTTCTCGCCCAGGGTGAAATAGCTGTTGCTGAAGAAATCGTACAGGACCATGCCGAGCTTTTCGGCGTCCGCTCTCCCGGTTTC
This sequence comes from Clostridia bacterium, assembly GCA_017394205.1. GTDB lineage: Bacteria > Bacillota > Clostridia > Oscillospirales > Butyricicoccaceae > UBA4644. Next base: position 3,979 of record JAFOPS010000055.1, read on the forward strand.
GCCCAGCACGGACTCGTCAGCGGCCACGTCGACGATGGTGCCAATGACCGTGCTGAAATCCTCCGTCCGCACCAGCTCCTTGAGCTCGCATTCGACCGCCAGCGGGCAACCCTCGATGATTGGCGCGTCCACATGCGCGCTCCTGACGGCCTTGAGCCCGGTCCTCTCGAATTTGTCGGCCTGCCGGTAGCCGGACGCCGAGCTGAAGTAATCGACCGCGGCCAGCAATTCCCGGTTCACCAGCGCGACGGTAAAGGCGCGGCGCTTTTCAATATTCTCATGCGTCTTCTTGATTTCACCGATGCAGCAGGCCAGATCCCCCTCGACGGTCATGGTGGCCTCGTGCAGCGTTTGCAGGCCGAGCTCCACCCAGACCGGCTTGACGGCGTTCAGCTCCCTGAGCAGCTCGACGACTTCATCCGGCAGGCAATCGGGGCGGGTGCCGATCGACAGGGCGACGACGTCCGGATGCGAAAGCGTTTCCGTGTACAGCGCGCGCAGTCTTTCCAGCGGTGCGTAGGTACCGGTATAGCTCTGATAATAGGTGATATACTTCTTCCCGCCCTTGTCTGCGACCAGCGTTTTCGCCTGTTCGATCGCCGCATGGACGTCTTTCCCGACCGGCACCGTGAAGGCGCCGCTCCCGCCGGCGCAGAAAATGCAGCCGCGCGTATCGAGCGTCCCGTCCCGCGTGGGACAGGTGAAGCCGCCGTCCAGGGCGAGCTTGTACACCTTTTCTCCGAAGCGCTGGCGCAGATAAGCGTTCAGGCTTCGAACGTGAATCGTATCCGTCATGATTCCACAGGCCTTTCCCTCAACAAATCGGGATGAGCGACTGTTCATCCAAGGGTTTGATCATCCGGCTCCTCGACAAACAGCTCGTTGATCCGCCCGGCGTCTGTCTCTTCTGCTTCCTTGTATGAATACAGCATTTTCTTAAAACAAATGATCCGGTTTTCTTCCCGAAAGCCGACCGACAGATGGAAGCGCAGCGACGCGGTGTTTGTCAGCTCACAGTCGCTGGCAAACTCTGTACAGCCCTTCTCCCGCGCCCACTGTTCGCATTCCGACAGCAGAGCCCGGGCAACAGCCCTGTGACGGTAGGCCTCACGGACGGCGATCCCCTC
>JAFOPS010000056.1 GCA_017394205.1 Clostridia bacterium
AAAAATACTTTTCAAACTCAAATAAATTTCAGGGTTCCAATTTTCATGGTGTTGTTTAATTTACAAAGTGCTTTTTGCGCCGGTTTTCCGGGCTTTTTCCGGCCCGTTTTCCCGAGCGCCTTATTAGAATACCACGCCGCCCCCCGTTTGTCAACACCTTTTTTGAAAAAAATTCGACCTTTTTTCAAGAAAAATTCCGATGCTTCAGCGGGCCTCCACATCTTGTGCTTCGCCCTCTTCCGCGCCACCAAGTGTGCGAAAAATATAGGGCTCCACTTCATCGATACCGATCCCCAGCGACGCGGCCAGCTCTCCGTAAAGCAGCTCCTCCGCCCGCTTGCGGTAGCGCTCCTCCACCTGACCGCCCCGACGGCCGGCCGCCTCGGCCTCCTGCCGTTTGAGATACACGGTCTTGATCAGCTGCACCAGGTCCTCGCAGTGATGCGACCGCACCAGCTGCTGATACCGCTCGCCCCGTAGCCGGGTAGAGCGATCCCGCAGGTCGTCCTCCCGGATCTCGGGAAAGCTGCGGATCAGCTCCTCCGCCTCCTCGCGGGTGAGAATGGGGCGAATGAAGACCTTTCCCTCCACCGGGGCGAAGACCTTTCCCTGCTGATACAGCGGCGTTAAGGTGTAATACAGCTTTTCACTTTTCAGACCGGAAAGCGCCAGCGGCCCCACCGATTCCACGCGGCAGACGCCGTCGCTTCCGTACACCACCAGATCTCCGGGTTGAAACATGTGCTCTCCTCCTTCATTCTCGCATCACTTCATTTTCGTATCAATTTTATTATAGCACACATCTTTGCCCCGATGTAAGCAAAATTTTTCGGCAAAAAACGGGAGCGGCCTGCGCCGCTCCCGTCCGAGCTCGTTTCAATATCCGCGGATCTCCAGGCTCTCGTCGTCGCCGGCCGCCTTGGTCACCTTTCGGATCGTTACATAATAACGCGTGTCCGGGCTGACCTCCACCTCCACCCGGTCGCCCGCCCGGTGCCCCAGCAGGGCCTTGCCCATGGGGGAATCTTTGCTGACGATCCCGTGGACGGCGTCCTGCCGCAGGGCGGTAGACACCCGCACCGTCATCACGCGGTCCAGGTTCTCCATCAAAATCTCCACCTCGTCGAACAGGCCGATCCCCTCGGTCTGCTCCACCGAGATGATCTTCGCCGTTTTGATCATCCTCTCCAGATAGCGGACGCGGCTGTCGTTGCGGTTTTTCTCCCGCTTGGCGGCCTTATATTCAAAGTTCTCGCTGAGATCGCCCCATTCCCGGGCGGTTTTCACGTCCTCGATCAGCTTGGGGCGCAAAACGGTGACGCGGTAGTCGATCTCTTCCCGCATTTTGCGGATATCCACTTCGGTAAGCTCGTCGTACATAAGGATCCTTTCTCAGCCGCCGTAGGTGCTCAGGATCAGGCGCTGATCCTTCATCATGGCGGCCGCCGTGGGTGCGCCGGCGGTGACGCAGATATAATGCCGTCCGCTTTCGCCCACGGCATAGGTGACGATGCAGTTTTTCGCCTGCCAGACATAGCCGCTCTTGCAGGCCGTCACGGTGTTGCGCTCGGGCTGCTTCTCCGCGAACCAGTCCAGATACTTATTATAAAAGGTCAGACCCTCGGGCTCGGACGGCGTGGGCGCGGTAACGTATTTCACGGTAGAGAGCACCCGGGCGCAGGTTTCGTTTTCCATCGCCGCCCGCATGATCGCCGCCTCGTCCCGGGCGGTGGTCACGTGATCCTCGGCAAAAACGCCCGACGGGTTGGAAAAATGCGTCGTATCGGAGAGCCCCAGCTCCCGGGCCCGGCTGTTCATCCGGAGAAGAAAGGCCGGGGTGTCGCCGTCGCACAGTGCCGCCAGACCCTCGGCCGCGTCGGCCGCCGAGCGCAGCGCAGCGCCGTAAAGCAGATCCAGGGCGGTGACGCTCTCGCCGGCCCGCAGGCCGGTGATGGTGGCGCCCTGACGGTACAGGGGGTCGATGATGGCGCCCGTCATGGTAAAGGTCGCGTTCAGATCGGGAATGGCCTCCGCCGCCGTCAAAACAGTCATCACCTTGGTCATGGACGCGGGATAGATCGTCTGATCGGCGTTTTTCACCGCCAGCGCCACATTGGCGTCGGCGTCGATCAAGATGGCGCATTCGCTCTGGATCGCCTCGCCGATCTCCATCAGCGGCTCGGCGTCGGAAGCCGGGCCCAGGGCAGCGGATTGCCCGGCGGGCGGCTCCTCTCCGGAGGGCGTCGGCTGGGCGGGGTCTGATGCCGGGGGCGGGTCGTCGGTCTTCGGCGGCGAAGGCTTTTTCGCTCCCCGGATCAGCGCCGAGATCAGCAGGATCGCCCCGGCCACCAGGAGCAGGGCGGCCAGCGCCAGAAGGCTCTGGCGGAAAATGGCTTTCCTGCGCTTGCGTTTTTGCCGTTCGGTAAGCTCTGTCCGTGGCCGCATGGCACTCCCTCCTCATACCTTATTTATAATATCATACTATATTTTGCGGGAAAAATCATCCCCCCCGGGTCATTTTTCGGATTTCTTTTTCCCGCTGGTCTTTTTCCCGGATCTGTGATATACTGTTGTCAGTTTGGACTAACAAGGAAGTGATCGTATGCGAAGCGACGAGCTTTGCTTTTGCGGCAGCGGCCTGACCTACGGCGAATGCCATCAGGCCGTGACCCAGCGGCTTTGGGCCATGAAGGCCAAGGGCGCCATTGTGCCCCGCCCCGCGCTCATCAAAAACAAAAAACAGATCGAAGGGATCCGGGAAGCCTGCCGGATCAATTCCCTGGTGCTGGACAAGGTCGCGGAAAACATCCGCGTCGGCATGACCACCCAGGACATCGACGACATCGTGGATTCCTATACCCGCGAGCTGGGCGGAATCCCCGCGCCGCTGAACTACGAGGGCTTTCCCAAAAGCGTCTGCACCTCGGTGAACGAGCAGATCTGCCACGGCATCCCCAGCGACAAGGTGGTGCTGCGGGAGGGCGACATCGTCAACGTGGACTGCACCACCATTGTAAACGGCTATTACGGCGACGCCTCGCGGATGTTCACCTTCGGCAAGCTCTCGCCCGCAGCGGAAAAGCTGGTCCGGGTGACAAAAGAGGCGGTGGAACTGGCGATCTCCCATCTGGAGCCCTGGTGCCATCTGGGGGATATCGGTTATTACATCAGCCGCCACGCCCGGGAAAACGGGTTTTCCGTGGTGCGGGAGATCGGCGGCCACGGATGCGGGCTGGCCATGCACGAGGACCCCTACGTCTGCCACATCGGCGCGCTGCATAAGGGGATGATCCTCCCCCCGGGGATGGTCTTTACCATCGAGCCCATGCTGTGCGAGGGGACGTCCCGCTTCGTGGTGAACAAGCGGGACGGCTGGCAAGTGTCCACCGCCGACGGCAAGCTCTCGGCTCAGGTGGAGCACATGGTGCTCATCACCGAAACCGGCGTGGAGGTCCTGTCGAAATAGCGGGACACATATATAATAATTATCATCGTCAAAAGAGGGCGCGGCAAATGCCGCGCCCTCCGCGCAAACAGTGAAAAAAACGCCGCCCCTGCTGGGGCGACGCTCTTTTGGCAGCGAGAGAAGGATTCGAACCCTCACAAACAGAGTCAGAGTCTGTCGTGCTACCCTTACACAATCTCGCTAAATGCTCTATTATTATATCGCATATTCGCCGTTTGTCAAGGAATTTTTTCGCCTACAGCCGATTTTTTCGGGAAATCACTATGCAAACCGGGGTGAAAAGGGTATAATAGCCTTGACTTCCCCGCAAAGGAGGCAAGCTTATGAAACTGATGGTCCTGGACGGCAACAGCATCGTCAACCGGGCCTTTTACGGCATCCGCATGCTCAACGCCCCCGACGGGACGCCCACCAACGCCGTTTACGGCTTTCTCGCCATCCTGCAGAGGCTGCTGGAGGAGGAAAAGCCCGACGGGCTGTGCGTGGCCTTCGACCTGAAGGCCCCCACCTTCCGCCACAGGCAATACGCCGGCTACAAGGCCCAGCGCAAGCCCATGCCCGAGGAGCTGGCCCTTCAAATGCCTCTGCTGAAAGAGGTCCTGGACGCCATGGGCATCCGCCGCATCGAGCTGGAGGGCTACGAGGCCGACGATCTGCTGGGCACCATGTGCCGCATCGGCGAGCAGGCGGGGGACGACTGCGTCATCGTCACCGGCGACAAGGACAGCTTTCAGCTGATCTCTCCCCATACCTGCGTTCTCCACGTAAAATCCCGCATGGGGCAGACCGAGACCATCCGCTATACGCCGGAGCGCTTCTCGGAAGAATACGGCTTCGACCCCATCCGCATGATCGACCTCAAGGCGCTGATGGGCGACGCCTCGGACAACATCCCCGGCGTCCCGGGCATCGGGGAAAAGACCGCCATGGAGCTGCTGCACAAATACGGCAGTCTGGACGGCGTTTACGCCGCTCTGCCCGCCGCGGACATCAAGCCCGGCGTGCTGAAAAAGCTCACCGAGGGCGCCGACAGCGCCCGTATGTCCTATTCCCTGGCCACCATCGTCCGGGACGCGCCGGTGTCCTTCGACCCCGAAGCCACCCGCTGGAACAAAAACTGGCAGCCCGGGCTTTACGAGCTGTTCCGCAGGCTGGGCTTTCAGAAATTCATTGAAAAATGGAATCTTTCTCCCACACAGGAGCAGGCCGGAGATCAACCGGTCTTTACGGGCTCCTGCACCATGCAGGAGCTTTTGACGGCCGACGACGCGCGGCGCGCAGCGGAGGCGCTCCGGCGCGGCGGGACGGTGGACGTCGCTTTTGAAGCGGATTTTTCCCGCATGGTCTTTCAGCGGGACGCGGAAGAGGACCCCGCCGTGGCTTATGTGCTGGAGCGGGGTCTCTATTCCGGCGACTGGGACGAGGCCCTTCGTCTTCTGTTCGACCCGGCGCTGCCCAAGGCGGGCCACGGGGTCAAGCCCCTGCTCTGCGAGCTGCTGAAGCATGACGTCCCCGCCGAGGGATGGGTCTTCGACAGCAAGCCGGCGGCCTATCTGCTGGAGCCGGCGGCGGGCAGCTATGAGCTCGACGATATCTGCGTGAAATACTGTCATTTCCGCCCCGCGCCCTCCGCCGGAGATCCCGGCGAAGCTCAGCTTTCGCTGTTGGACGAGCCCGAGGATCGGGCTGTGCGGCGCGCTTATCTGGCCGCCCGGGGGGCCGCCGTGGCCTGTCTGGAGGAGGCGCTGAGCGCCCGACTTCGGGATGAGGGCATGTGGGAGCTTTATCAGACCGTCGAGCTGCCCCTGCTGCCCGTTCTGGCCCGGATGCAGGCCGCGGGCATGGCTGTCGACCGGCAGCGGCTGCTGGATTTCGGCGTCGTGCTGGACGGACAGCTCCGGGAATACGAGGCCGCCGTCCATCGGCTGGCGGGGCACGATTTCAACATCGGCTCGCCCAAGCAGCTGGGCACGGTGCTGTTTGAAGAGCTGGGCCTGAAGGCGGGGAAAAAGACCCGCACCGGGTATTCCACCGACGCGGAGACGCTGGAAAAGCTGAAAAATGCCCACCCCATCATCCCCGCCATCTTAAGCTGGCGCAAGGTGAGCAAGCTGAAAAGCACCTACGTGGAGGGGCTGAGTAAGGTGATCGGCCCCGACGGGCGCATCCATTCCACCTTCCACCAGACGGTGACGGCCACCGGCCGTCTCAGCTCCGCCGACCCCAACCTGCAGAACATCCCCATCCGCCGGGAGGACGGCAGCGAGATCCGCAAATGCTTCGTCCCCCGGCCGGGCTGGGTCTTCGTGGACGCCGACTATTCCCAGATCGAGCTGCGCATCCTCGCCCACATGGCAGATGACAAGGCCATGCAGGAGGCCTTTGCCTCCGGTGAGGATTTCCACGCCGTCACGGCCTCGCAGGTCTTCGGCGTGCCGCTGGAGCAGGTGGATCACCGGCTGCGCTCGGCGGCAAAGGCGGTGAATTTCGGCATCGTTTACGGCATCTCGGCCTGGTCGCTGGCCGACGATATCCACGTGAGCACCAAGGAGGCGCAGGATTATATCGACGCCTATCTCGCCCGCTATCACGGGGTGCGGGATTTTATGGAAGCGACCAAGCGGCAGGCGGCGGAGGACGGCTACGTCACCACCCTCTACGGGCGGCGGCGCTGGCTCCCCGAGCTGAAAAGCGCCAATTTCCAGCTCCGCTCCTTCGGGCAGCGGGCCGCCATGAACGCCCCCATCCAGGGCACGGCGGCCGACATCATCAAGCTGGCCATGGTGCGGGTGGACGGACGCCTGCGGCGGGAAAAGCTGCAAAGCCGTCTGATCCTGCAGGTGCATGACGAGCTGATCCTGGAGGTCCCGAAAGACGAGCTGGAACGCGCCTGCGCCGTTCTGAAGGAAGAGATGGAAGGCGCGGCCGCGCTGAAAACCAAGCTGGTGGCCGACGTGGGCTGGGGGGAGACCTGGTATGACGCAAAAAAGTGACCCTGCCCTGACCTTTTGTCCGCTGGAGCGCCGCCACGTGCCCCAGATGGCCGAGATCGAGCGCGCCTGCTTTTCCGACCCGTGGAGCGAGCAGAGCCTTGCCGACGAGGTGGACAACCCCCTGGCGGATTATTATCTCTGTGAGGAAAACGGCCTGCTCCTGGGTTATATCGGGACGCGCAAGCTGCCCGATCAGTGGGAGATCGTCAACGTGGCCGTCCGGCCCGAGGCCCGGCGGCGGCACGTCGCCTCCCGGCTGATGGAGCGTCTGCTGTCCGAGGCCGGGGCCGGCGGCGTTTCCCAGATCTTTTTGGAGGTGCGGGAGAGCAACCTGCCCGCCCGCCTGCTTTACGAAGCCTTCGGCTTTGCTTATATCGGCCGCCGCAAGCGGTATTATTCTGATCCGGAGGAGGACGCGCTGCTCATGGCGCGGACAATCAACCATGTCGAAACTGATCCTTGCCATTGAAAGCTCCTGCGACGAAACGGCCTGCGCCATATCCAAAGACGGACGGGAGATTCTGGCCGATATCGTCTATTCCCAGGCGGACATGCACGCCCTTTACGGCGGCGTGGTGCCTGAGATCGCCTCCCGCAAACACATTGAAAAGGTCAGTCTGGTGGCCGAGCAGGCCTGCCGTCAGGCGGGTATCGCTCTGTCCCGGCTTGACGCGGTGGCCGCCACCTGCGCCCCGGGGCTCATCGGCGCGCTGCTGGTGGGCGCCAATTTTGCCAAGGCCGCGGCGCTGGCGCTGGACGTCCCCTTCGTCCCCGTCCACCATATTCGCGGACATGTGGCGGCAAATTACGTGGCCTTTCCCGCACTCGAGCCGCCCATGACGGCGCTGGTGGCCTCCGGCGGGCACACCGTGATCCTGGACGTGGCCGATTACACCGAGATGGAGGTTTTGGCCACCACCCGGGACGACGCCGCAGGCGAGGCCTTTGACAAGATCGCCCGCATGATGGGTCTCCCCTATCCCGGCGGCGCCTCGCTGGACCGCCTGTCGCAGGCGGGCGACCCCGCCCGCTATCCTCTGCCCCGGGCGGGCATCCGGGATTCGCTGGATTTCTCCTTCAGCGGGCTCAAGACCGCCGCCGTCAATCTGATCCACAACGCCGGGCAAAAGCAGCAGGAAATCGTGAAGGCCGACCTGGCTGCCGCCGTTTCCCACGCCGTGGCCGACACCGTGGCTCCCCGGGTGGTGGAGGCCGCGAAGCTGCGCGGCCGGAAGCGGGTGGCCGCCGCCGGCGGCGTGGCTGCCAACAGCACCCTGCGGACATCCCTGCAGCGGGAATGTGAAAAGGCAGGGCTGGAGCTCTATCTCCCGCCGCTGAAGCTGTGCGGCGACAACGGCAGCATGATCGCCTGTCAGGCCTATTACGAGCTTCTGGCCGGCCATATAGGCCGCCCCGATCAAAACTGCTTTGCCACCATGCCGGCGTCGGAGCAGGTCTGCTTCCATGATAACGAAGCGTAGCGGGAATTTGGTAAATATTGGGCTGAATCGCGCAGATTTCCCACAAAACGGCGGCAAAAAAATGCCGCCGTCTTTTTTTGGCCCCGCCGGGCCGCATAACTCCGTGGGGTGATCCCGTTTTTTTGTGGAAAACCCTGTGGATTGTGTGGATAACTGTTTGTAAAGAGTTATTTTTTTCCGTTTTTTCCCGGTGCGAACGCCGCTTTTCCCGCCTCCGCGCCGGTGCGCGGACGGCGACCGGTTTCGTACAAATATGCGAAACTTTCCAAAGCAAAGGCAAAAAATCATTGATTTTTTGTAAGTTATCCGATAAACTAAATAAAATAAATGATTTTGCAAAAAAGTCGCCGTGTTTTTTAACGATCTTTTTGGGAGGGCCTTATGGAAAAGCGTATTTCTTCTGCCGTCATCCACCGGATGCCCCGCTATTACCGTCACCTGTGCGATCTGCAGGACGCGGGCATCGTCCGCATCTCGTCCGGCACGCTGGCCGACCGGATGGGCCTCACCGCCTCGCAGGTGCGGCAGGATTTCAACTGCTTCGGCGGCTTCGGGCAGCAGGGCTACGGCTATAACGTGGCCGAGCTTCGCGCCGCCATTGCCTCCATCATGCACATCGACCAGGACCGGCCCGCCATCATCGTGGGCGCGGGCAACCTGGGCAAGGCGCTGATCACCAATTTCAACTTCGCAAAATACGGCGTTCATCTGGTGGCCGCCTTCGATTCCAACCCCGCCCTCATCGGGACGGAGATCGCCGGCGTCCCCGTTTATTCCTGCCGCAGTCTGGAGGAGATCATGGAGCAGTATCACCCCGTGATCGCCATCCTTACCCTGCCCAAGCTCCACGCCAAGGCCGCCGCCCAGCGGCTGATCGCCTGCGGCATCAAGGGCATTTGGAACTTCACCAACAACGACCTGCATCTGGACATGCCTCAGATCCCCGTGGAAAACATCCACTTTTCCGAGAGCCTGATGGTGCTGTCCTATAAGCTCTGAGCCTTTCCCCTCTTCCGCAAATCAGAAGACCTCCGGATCAGCGTCCGGAGGTCTTTTCCGTTTTGTATTCCATCCCGTAGGTGTATTCGTTGGTTTCGCCCGTCAGCAGGCTGACGCCGTTTTGCTCGGCGATATGAAATCCGCAGCTCTCATGGGTGCGCAGCGAGGGCAGATTGGCCTTGCCCACGCAGTCCCGCAGCACGAAGGGCCCCGACTCCTCCAGCTCCCGCAAAACGCCCCGCAGCAGCCGGGCGGCGCAGCCCTGTCTGCGGCATTCGGGCCGGGTCTCCAGCGCCTCCAGATAATAGAGCCCCTCTCCTACGGGATACAGGCGCAGGGCGCTTTTCCAGCAGCCGTCTTCCTCCAGCACCCGGTATTCGTTGCCCGGACGGATGAAAAAGCTGCTTTGCAAATAGTCCAAAAAATCCGTCTCCGCCCGGGCGACGCCCTCTGCGGGGGCCAGCTCGGGCCAAAGCTCCCGGGCGTTTTCCTCGTTGCCCTCCCGGTAGATCTCCATGAGTCGCCCGCCGTCCAGCGCGGCAAAGGAGGGGATATGCAGGATCATGCGCTCATCTCCTTTGAACCTGTTGGGCCCATCGTATCACGCGCTCCGTCCCGTGTCAAGGCTGCAGACCGGTCGAAAAAGCCCCGCCTTGCGGCGGGACCGAGGCTGACGAAAAACCCGCTGCGCTGGGCTTTTTCGCCATTTTTCGTGCCGGCCTGCGGGCCGGTTTCGCCGCATTTTTTCCGAAAAAGGCGGCGGGTCGCGGTGTTTTTGACCATTTTCACACAGAAACCGGTCAAAAACGATCCATAAGCAAAATCGCCCGAACGGCGATTTTGACTGATTTGACACGCGGAAGCCCCGCCTTGCGGCGGGGCTTTTTGCGTCTGCTTATTTCTTTTTGGCCTTGTAGTGCACGTGCAGCAGGCTGTGCGCCCGGCGGCCGATGTATTTGGCGTAGATCTCGTCGATGGCGGGGTTGGCCTCCGACCGCTTGATCTGGGTCATGTTGTCGGTGGTATACAGGTTCTTGGCGCGCTGCGCCTTTTCCGCGCTGTGGGCAAAGGGCTGGCCCGCGCCGGCGATGCAGCCTCTGGGGCAGGCCATCACCTCGATCAGGTGATAGAAGGCCTCGCCGGACTGGACCCTGCGGATCAGCTTCTCGGCGTTGCCCAGGCCGCTGACCATGGCGATCTTCAGCTCCTGATCGCCCACCTGATAGGTGGTCTCCTTGACGCCCTCCAGGCCGCGGACGCCGGACATGGCGATCTGCTGCAGGGCGCTGTAGGTCTTGTCGGGCTCCACGTTGCGCAGCACGGCCTCGGTGACGCCGCCGGTGACGCCGAAGATCACGCCGGCGCCGGAGGTGCCGCCGAAGGGCATGGAGGAGCTTTCGGGGGCGATGCCCTTGAAGTCGATGCCCGCCTCGCGGATCATCTGGATAAGCTCCTGGGTGGTGATGATGGCGTCGATGGTGTCGGTGCCGTCGGGACGGCGGAACTCGGGCCGGATGGCCTCGTATTTCTTTGCGGTGCAGGGCATGACGGCCACGCTGAAGATGCGCTTGCCGGCGGTCTTTTCATTGTGCTCAAAATACTCCTTGATCACCGAGCCGAACATCTGCATGGGGCTGCGGCAGGTGGAGATATTGGGCAGCAGCTCGGGGTGCCGGTTCTCCGCATAGCGGATCCAGGCGGGGCAGCAGGAGGTGAACATGGGGAAGGGGCCGCCCTCCTTCAGGCGCTCCACAAACTCCTCGGCCTCCTCGGTGACCGTCAGGTCGGCGCCGGTGGTGGTGTCGTACACATGGTTGAAGCCCATGCGGCGCATGGCGGCAAAGATCTTGCCCGCGGCGATCACGCCGTTCTCCTCGCCCAGCTCCTTGGCCACGCCGGTGCGGACGGCGGGGGCGATCTGCGCCACCACCACGGTGTTGGGATCGTAGATGGCCTCCCAGGTGCGGGTGACGTTCTTCTGGACCACGATGGCGCCGGTGGGGCAGACGGCGGAGCATTGGCCGCAGCCGACGCACTGCGTGTTGGCGATGGGCACCTTGAAGGCGGTGCCCACCTCCATCTTGGAGCCGCGGCCCACAAAGCTGATGGCGCCCACGTTCTGCACCTCGTTGCACATGCGGACGCAGTCGCCGCAGAGGATGCACTTGGAATGGTCAATGGAGATACAGACGGAGGATTCGTCGCGCTCGGGCTCGGTCTTGCCGTTGGGGAAGCGAACGTCTTCGATATAGAAGCGGCGGGCCAGCTCCTTCAAGCGGCAGTTCTCGCTCTTTTCGCAGGTGGTGCAGTCACGGCAGTGGTTGGCCAGCAGCAGCTCCAGGATGTTTTTGCGGTATTTGCGCAGGCGGGCGGAGTTGGTGACCACGCTCATGCCCGCTTTGGGCGGCGTGGAGCAGGCGGCATGCATGTTGCCTCTGTCGTCCTCCACCATGCACATGCGGCAGGCGCCGTAAACCGAAAGCTCGGAATAATAGCAGAAGGTGGGCATGTCGATGCCGGCCTTTTGCACCAGCGCCAGAATATTCTTTTCTCCCTCGATGGGGACGGGGATCTTGTCGATCAGCATGTAATCCTTCAGCATGCTCTTACGCCTCCTTTACAGCGCCGAAGGCGCAGTTCTGAACGCAGACACCGCAGCGGATGCACTTGTCCACGTCGATGCTGAACGGGCTCTTCAGCTTGCCGCTGATAGCCTCCACCGGGCAGTTGCGGGCGCACTTGGAGCAGCCCATGCATTTGTCCGGATCGATGACATAGGTCTTGAGCCTTTGGCATGCGCCGGCAGGGCAGCGCTTTTCAAAGATGTGCGCCTCATATTCGTCGCGGAAATATTTCAGCGTGCTCACCACGGGGCCGGCGGCCGTCTTGCCCAGGCCGCACAGCGCGGTGTTGGTGATGGTGTCGGCCAGCTCCTCCAGCAGCTCGATATCGCCCTCGCGGCCTTCGCCGTTGACGATGCGCTCCAGGATCTCCAGCATACGCTTGGTGCCCTCGCGGCAGGGAACGCACTTGCCGCAGGATTCGTTCTGGGTAAAGTGCATGAAGAACCGGGCGACCTCCACCATGCAGGTGTCCTCGTCCATGACCACCAGTCCGCCGGAGCCGATGATGGCGCCGACCTTTTTCAGGGAGTCAAAGTCCAGCGGCAGATCCAGATGCTCCTCGGTAAGACATCCGCCGGAGGGGCCGCCGATCTGCACGGCCTTGAACTTTTTGCCGCCGCGGATGCCGCCGCCGATGTCAAAGATGACCTCACGCAGGGTGGTGCCCATGGGGACCTCGATCAGGCCGGTGTTCACCACGTTGCCCGTCAGGGCAAAGGCCTTGGTGCCCGGGCTCTTCTCGGGTCCGATGCCCTTGTACCAGTCGGCGCCGTTGAGGATAATGCTGGACACGTTGGCAAAGGTCTCCACGTTGTTCAGAACGGTGGGCTTGTCAAACAGGCCGTGCTCCACGGTGCGGGGCGGCTTGACGCGGGGCATGCCCCGCTTGCCCTCGATGGAGGCGGTCAGCGCGCTGCCCTCGCCGCAGACGAAGGCGCCGGCGCCGCGGTTGATGTGCATATGGAAGCTGAAGCCGCTGCCCAGGATATCGTCGCCCAGAAGGCCCAGCGCTTCGGCCTGCTCGATGGCGCGGCGCAGCTTTTTCACCGCCATGGGATATTCGGCGCGGACGTAGATATAGCCGTCGTTTGCGCCGCAGGCGATGCCGGCGATGATCATACCCTCCAGCATCCGGTGGGGGTCGTCCTCCATCACCGAGCGATCCATAAAGGCGCCGGGGTCGCCCTCGTCGCCGTTGCAGACGATGTACTTGGGCGTGGCCTGCTGGCGAGCCACCTGACTCCACTTGGTGCCGGCGGAGAATCCGCCGCCGCCGCGGCCGCGCAGGTTGGAATCCATGATCTCCTTGACGATATCGGCGGGCTGCATGTCAAACAGGGCCTTTTCCAAGGCGCTGTAGCCGCCCACGCCCAGATATTCCTCGATGGAGTCGGAGTCGATCTCGCCGCAGTGCTCCAGCACCAGGCGGCGCTGCTTCTGATAGAAGGGGATGGCGCTCTTTTCCACATAGATCTTCCCGTCGCGCTGATAGGCCAGCCGCTGGATGGGGTTGCCGTTGACGATGGTCTCGTCGATGATCTCCTCGCAGTCCGACAGCTTGACCTTGGTGTAAAGCCAGCCCTGGGGCTCGATGCGGACCAGAGGTCCGAATTCGCAGAAGCCGGGACATCCGCCCTTGGTGGCGCGGATCTCGTCGCCGTGGGGGTCCTTGCTCAGCTCCACCGAGCAGGCGATGCCCTTTTCCTTCATCAGCTCCACCAGGCGGTCATAAATATCCAGCGAGCCGGAAGAGGCGCAGCCCGTTCCGGTACAAACCAGGATCCGGCGCTCCTGGGCGGCAAAAGCCTCCTGACAGGCGCGGCGCAGCTCCTGCAGATCCTGACGCGTTTTCAACATATCACGCTTCCTCCCGCAATTGCTTCAGCAGATCCATGGCCTTTTCGGGGGTCATGGAGGCATAAACCTTGTTGTTGACGGTCATGGCGGGGGCCAGACCGCAGGCGCCCAGGCAGGCCACCGTCTGCACGGTGAACATCAGATCGTCTGTGGTGATCTTCGATGCGCTGAGTCCCAGCTCGTTCCGCAGCCGCTCCAGAATGGGCGCGGATTTGCGCACGTGGCAGGCCGTGCCGTCGCAGACCTTGATGACGTATTTTCCTTTGGCCTCCAGAGAAAAATTCTCATAGAAGGTGGCCACGCCGTAGATCTGCGCCTCGTGGAGATTCATCTCCTTGGCCAGGTAGGGAAAGATCTCCTTCGGGAGATAGGAATACTCCTCCTGGATCGCCTGCAGCACCGTGATCAAGCTCTTCTCCTCCCGGCCGTAGGTGTCCAGATACCCGTCGATCCTGCGATACATTTCTTTGACGTTCATGCTTCCTCCTTGTTTGTGCGGCCCTGTTGCCGCCTGCCCTTTGAGATGCGGGCAATCATCGCATTTTCGGATAGAATTCCTTTTTATTCTAATAGTTGTCGCCCGCCGCGTCAATTCACAGGACGTGATATTTTTGACAAACTTCTGCCTTCTTTCCTGTGAATTATGTATAGCTAACATAATATTTTGGATGTTTTTACTTTCTTCCGAAAAATTTGCGGTGCTTTTTCGATCTAAAGCGCTATTCCCTTGCAGCAATCGAAAACCGCGCGATTTTTTCTGTTTTCTCCGTTTCCGCGGTCTTTGGCCGGCGGCGCAAGAATAAATTGCCAAACAGGGCAAACTGTGCTATACTGAATCAGAATATGGCTTTGTCCGGAATAACGATCTCCGCGCAGGGCGCGGACTTGAGGTGATGGCGTTGCAAATGCAGCTTCAGGGTCTTTCGACCCACTATATCGATCTCCCGGGAGAAAAGACGCCCGTGCTCTTTCTCCACGGATGGGGCGCAAAGATCGAGCTCTATCAGCCCATTTTCGATCTCTTGCAGGAGCGGGGCTATCGGGTGGCCGCCTTCGACATGCCCGGCGTGGGCGGGACGCAGGAGCCCGCCGCCCCGCTGACGCTGGCGGATTACGTGGCCTTTACCCTGGCCTTCTGCAAGGAGCTGCATCTGGAAAAGGTCATCCTCATGGCCCATTCTCACGGCGGGCGCATCGCTCTGTGCATGCTGTCCGACCCGGACTGTCCCGTCAAGATTGAAAAAGCCGTTCTGATCGACGCCGCAGGCGTGCGGCTGCCCGCGTCGCCCTCCGCAAAACTCCGGCAGAGCGGCTACAAGCTGCTGAAGGGGCTGGGCACCGGCAAGCTCACCGCCCCGCTGTTCGGCGACCTGTACGAAGAAATGCGGGACAAACGCGCCAGCGCCGACTACAGGGCCGCCACCCCCGTGATGCGGGCCACCATGAACAACGTGCTGGTGGATCTGCGGGACAAAATGCCCGCCGTCAAGGCCCCGGTGCTGCTGATCTACGGCGAAAACGACACCGCCACCCCGGTGGAATACGGGAAGCTCATGGAGTCCCTGATCCCCGGCGCGGGGCTTGCCGTCATCCGCTCGGCGGGCCATTTCAGCTATGCCGACAACTGGCCGCAGTTCTCCGCCGTGCTCAGGGCGTTTTTGTAAACTTTCATTCGGGAGGCAGTTATGTCCATCGTCACCCTTCTGGTGCTGGCGCTGTGCGGCGGCCTGTGCGCCTGGCTTTCCCTGCGCCATGCCATGCATATGTTCCAGCTCAATTCCTATCAGGATCTTTCCTACGGGAATTATCTCAGAGCCCACCGCGGCGCTTTCTGGAACGCCAAGCGGCTGGTCCCCTGCGCCGTGATGCTGCTGGGCAGCCTGAGCGTCACGGCTCTCCCCCTTCTGTTTGCCGCGGGGACGGGGCTCTTCGTTCTGCTCAATCGGCCTCAAAAGGCCAAAAAGCCGCTGGTCTTTACGCCCCGCGTCAGGCGGATGCTGGTCTGCGCCGCGGCGCTCTTCGTGCTGTGGGTGCTGCTGGCCGATTATGTTTCCACCTGTTTTCTGGTGTCCGGCGCCCTGCGGATGAGCCGGCTCATCCTGCATCTCGGCCTGTTCGTGCCGGCGCTGATGCTGGTGCTCGCCATCCTGCTGCAGCACCGGCTGGTGATGCTGTACAACGACCTGCTCTCCCCCGCCGAGCGGGCCATCTCCCGTAAATTCCAAAACGAGGCGGCAGACATCCTGGCCTCCATGCCCCGGCTGAAGATCGTGGGCATCACGGGCAGTTACGGCAAGACCAGCACGAAATATTTCCTGCACCAGCTCCTTTCCGCCCGCTTCAACGTTTATATGACTCCCGGCAACTTCAACACCACCCTGGGCGTGGTGCGGGCCGTGCGCGAGGGGCTGCGCCCCACCCACGAGATCTTCCTCTGCGAGATGGGCGCCAGGCATCCGGGCGACATCAAGGAGATCTGCGATCTGGTGCATCCCCATCTGGGCATCGTCACCTCGGTCGGTCCCCAGCATCTGGAAACCTTCGGCTCGCTGGAAACCGTTTTGAAGACCAAGCTGGAGCTCGCCGACGCCGTGAAGGGCGTCGGGCCTGTCTTTTTGAATCTTGACAGCGCGCCGCTGGCCGCGGGCGAGCCTCAGCAGGAGCGCTTCACCTACGGGCAGAACGGGCGGGACTATCGCCTCTCCGATCTGACCGTGGATGAAAACGGCTCCCGCTTCACCGTTTCCGCACCCGACGGCACGTCCCAGCTCTTTACCACCCGCCTTTTGGGCCACGCCAACGTGCAGAACATCTGCGGCGCCATCGCCGTGGCTCATTATCTGGGCATCCCCCTCGCGGCGCTGGCGCCCGCCGTGCGCCGGCTCGAGGGCGCGCCCCACCGTCTGCAGCTCATCCGCCGCCCCGATCTTGCCGTCATCGACGACGCTTACAATTCCAACCCCGAGGGGGCGAAAAACGCGCTGGAGACCCTTGCTTTGTGCAAGGGCGTCCGCATCGCCGTCACCCCCGGCCTGGTGGAGCTGGGCGACAAGGAGCTGGATTATAACCGGGCGCTGGGCGCGCAGGCCGCCGGCTGCTGCGACTGGCTGATCACCGTGGGCTCCCAGCCCCGCACCAAGGCCATCCGGGCCGGCGCGAAAGAGGCGGATCTCGCTCCCGACCGGATCCTGGAGGCCGCCGACGTGCAGCAGGCCATGGCTCTGGCCCGCAGTCTTCCGGGCAGCGGCAAGATGGTCTTGCTCCTCAACGATCTCACCGACAACTACTGATTTTATCTTTCAGGAGGCGTTTTTATGATCTCCCGCATCCGCACAGGCGTTTTTTTCGGCGGCCCCAGCGTGGAGCACGAGGTGTCTGTCATCTCGGCCATGCAGGCCGTCGCCGCCCTGGACGAGAGCCGCTATGAAATCATTCCCGTCTATGTGACGAAGTCCGGCGATTTTTACACCGGCGAGCATCTGAAAAAGCTGGAGAGCTTCCGCGACATCCCCGCTGCCCTTGCCGCCGCCAAAAAGGTGGCGCTGCAAAAAGAAGGCAAGGATGTGCAGCTTGTTTTGGCGAAGCAGAAAAAGCTGGGCTCCAGCGTGGTCGCCGTGCTGGACGTGGCCCTTTTGGTATTTCACGGCACCGGCGGCGAGGACGGCGTGATGCAGGCCCATTTCCAGCGGCTGGGCCTCCCCTACACCGGGCCCGACGTCACCTCCAGCGCCGTAGGCATGGACAAATGGGCCTCCAAGGCCCTGTTCCGCATGAGCGGCCTGCCCTGCGTGCCCGCCCTGCGGGTGAGCAAAAGCGCCTATTACGCCGATCCCGAGGCCGTTTGCGCCCGCATCGAGGGCGAGATCGGCTATCCCGCGGTGATCAAGCCCTATAATCTGGGCAGCAGCGTGGGCATCCACAAATGCCGCGACCGGGCTTCTCTGCAAAACGGGCTGGAGGACGCCTTTTTGTACAGCGGCGGCGTGATGGCCGAAAAAGCGGTACCCAATCTGCGGGAGATCAACTGCGCCGTTTTGGGCGACGAAGAGAGCGCCCGGGCCAGTGTGTGCGAGGAGCCTCTCAACGCCACCGATATTCTGACCTATGCCGACAAATACCAGTCGGGCGGCAAGTCCGCCAAGGGCGGCGCAAAATCCCCCTCCGGCGGCAGCAAGGGGATGCAGAGTCTTGCCCGTCAGGTGCCCGCGCCCATCTCCGACGCGCTCTCCGAAAGGATCCGCGCCCTGGCCGTGGACGCCTTTCACGCCGTGGGCGCCGCGGGGTGCGCCCGGGTGGATTTTCTGATGGACGGAGCCACCGAGGAGGTCTTTATCAACGAGATCAACACCATCCCCGGCTCGCTGGCCTTTTATCTGTGGGAGGCCAGCGGTCTGCCCTTCCCCGCCCTGCTGGACGAGATGATCGCCCTGGCCCTCAAGCGCCGCCGGGAAGAGGAGTCGCTCCACACCACCTTTGAAACCAACCTGCTCCAGACCGCCTCGCTGGGCGGAAGCAAGTCCGGAAAGAAGGTCTGAGCATGAACCCGCTGAAAAAGCTTCAGCTTGCCGCCGTGATCCTGTCGGTGCTGCTGCTGATCCCTCTGACCGTTGAAGTTTTCGGAAAGCTGCGGCCCGCGATCGTCCGGCCGCTGGGCGCCGCCATGCTGGTTTGCCTGGCGGTGAACGCCTTCTGCGCCGTTCTGGCGCTGAAGGACGGCAAAAGAAACCCATGAGCTCTGCCTCCGGCCCTGCCGGAGGCCGCTTTGCATGAGAAAGGGAGCGATCCTATGATCTATCTGGTAGAAGACGACGACGCCATCCGGGAGCTGGTGCTTTATGCCCTTACCAACGGAGGCTTTGCCGCCGAAGGCTTCGACACGCCCTCGGCCTTTTGGCGCGCCGCCGCGCAAAACGCGCCCTCCATGATCCTGCTGGATATCATGCTCCCCGAGGAAAGCGGTCTGGATATCCTGAAAAAGCTCCGGGCCGACCCCGCCCTTGCCCGGGTCCCGGTGATGATGCTCACCGCCAAGGGCAGCGAATACGACAAGGTCCTGGGGCTGGAGCTGGGCGCCGACGACTATCTGGCCAAGCCCTTCGGCATGATGGAGCTGCTGGCCCGGGTCAGGGCGCTCAATCGCCGGACGGGCGAAGCCGCTCCCGCGGAATACCGGCTGGGCCCCCTGCGGGTCTGGCCCGAAAAGCATCTTGCCCAGCGGGAGGATCAGATCCTTCCCCTTACCCGGAAGGAATTCGAGCTGCTGTGCGTCCTGCTCCGCAACCGGGGCATCGTTTTGACCCGCGACCGGCTCCTGGACGAGATCTGGGGCTATTCCTTCGACGGGGAAAACCGGACGGTGGACGTACACGTGCGCACCCTGCGGCAAAAGCTGGGCGATCTGGGCGACCGGATCGAGACCGTGCGGGGCGTGGGATATAAGATCGGGGGGATCGACCCGTGAGAAACGCCATTTTCAAAAACATCTTTGTTACCGCCATGGCCGTGTTCGTCATCAGCGTCATCTGCATCGTGGCGGCGCTTTACGGCTCGTTTTCCGCCCAGCAGAAGCAGAATCTGGAGAACGAGGCCCTGTATCTTTCGGCCGCCGTCAACGGCCACGGCCCCGCCTTTCTCGGCAGCGTCCCCGCCACCGACGGCACCCGCGTCACCTATATCGCCGCCGACGGGACGGTGCTCTTTGACAGCGCCGCCGACCCCGCCTCTCTGGAAAATCATGCCCTGCGGGACGAGGTGAAGCAGGCGCTGGAATCGGGTACGGGCTACAGCAGCCGCTATTCCCAGACCTCCGGCCGCCGCACCGCCAACTACGCGGTGCGCCTGGAGGACGGGACGGTGCTGCGGGTGTCCAATACGCTTTACACCCGCGCCATGCTGGCCATCAATCTGTTCACGCCGCTGCTTCTGGTGCTGGTGCTGGCCATGGCCCTCTCCTTTGCCTCGGCGGCCGGGATGTCCCGCCGGATCACCGAGCCGCTGGGGGCCATCGACCTGCGGGACCCCGACGACCGGGGCGTCTATGAGGAGCTGCGCCCGCTGGTGCAGCGCATCCGCGCGCAAAACCGAGAGATCCAGCACAACATGGAGGAGCTGAAGGCCGAGCACGCCCGGCAGGACGAAATGCGCCGGGAGTTCACCGCCAACGTGTCCCACGAGCTGAAAACGCCCCTTACCTCTATCTCCGGCTACGCCGAGCTCATTCAGGGCGGCATGGTCCGGCAGGAGGACGTGCCCCGCTTTGCGGGCACCATCTGGCGGGAGGCCCAGCGGCTCATCGTGCTGGTGAACGACATCATCCGCCTTTCCCGGCTGGACGACAAGGACGTGGAGGAGGAGCGGGAGCCGGTGGAGCTTTCGGCCCTGTGCCGCGAGGTCATCGAATCCCTGGCCCCCGCCGCCGCCGAAAAGGACGTTTCCTTCGCCCTCACCGGAACCCCCGCCACGGTCACGGGCATCCGCCAGATCCTGGGCGAGGTCATCTATAATCTCTGCGACAACGCCATCAAATACAACCGTCCCGGCGGCAGCGTCGCCGTGGACGTGCAGGAGACCGACGGTCAGACCGTTCTTTCGGTGAAGGACACCGGCATCGGCATCCCCGAGGAGGAGCTGGGCCGGGTGTTCGAGCGGTTTTACCGGGTGGACAAGAGCCACTCCAAGGAGGTGGGCGGCACGGGTCTGGGCCTTTCCATCGTCAAGCACGGCGCCGCCTATCACAACGCCGCCGTGGAGGTGGAAAGCACCCCCGGCGAGGGCACCTGCTTTACCGTGCGTTTCCCCAGAGAGCCTCTCATCATCCGTCATCAGCCGGCGGCCCGATCCGCCGAAAAGGAGGAATAACACCATGCTTGACCTTTGGATCAAAAATGCGAGGATCGTCGACGGCAGCGGCATGCCGGCCTATCGGGCCCATGTGGGCATCAGGGACGGCAGGATCGCCCGCATCGCCCCTGTTGCCGCCGAACCCGCCGCACGGGTCATCGACGCCGGCGGTCTGACCCTGACCCCGGGCTTCATCGACTCTCACAGCCACGACGATTTTATGATGGAAAACGCGCCCCATTGCCGCCACAAGCTGGAGCAGGGCGTCACCACCGACGTCACCGGCATGTGCGGCCATTCGGTGGCTCCGCTGTCCGAGGAATATTACGAAGAGGGCTGCCGGGTATGCAGGGCGCTCTTTCCCCAGGGCGTCAATCTGGATCAGCCCACGCACAGCTCTTTTTCCGTCTATCTCAGCTCCCTGCGGGAGAGCTTCGGCCCCAACATCGGCTTTTTGATCGGTCACGGCACCATCCGCGCCGCCGTGATGGGCTTTGCCAGAAGAGAACCCACCCCCGCCGAGCTGGAAAAGATGAAGGCCTGCGTCCGCGACGCCATGGAGGCCGGGGCGCTGGGCATTTCCTTTGGCTTGATCTATACCCCCGGCGCCTTCTGCGACACCCGTGAGATCATTGAGCTGTGCAAGGTGGCCGCCGAATACGGCGGCGTCATGACCACCCACATGCGCAACGAGGGCGTCCGGCTGGTAGAGGGCGTGGAGGAGACCCTGCAGGTGGTGCGGGAGACCGGCATCCGCTGCGTCATCTCCCACCACAAGGCCAGCGGCGGTCCGAAAAACTGGGGCAAGACCGCGCTGACCCTGCCCATGATCGAAAAAATCAACCAGGAGGGCTGCACCGTCTTTCTCGATCAATATCCCTATATCGCCACCTCCACCGGGCTGGCCAGCGAGATCCCCGGCGCCTATCTTTCCCGCCCCAAGGAGGAGCTGCTGGCGCTGATGGCCGACCCCGACGGGCGGAAGGAGCTCATCGCCGCCATGCTGGGCAAGAGCACCATGGAGGAGCGCTTCGGCCGCCTGATGATCGGCGCCTCCCGGGCCTATCCCGATTACAGCGGGCTGATGGTTTCCGAGGCCGCCGAAAAGCACGGAAAATCCATGGCCGACACCGTTCTGGACGTGCTGTTGGCCGACGAGCTGGCCTCCACCGAGATCGGCTTCGGCATGTGCGAGGAGGACGTGGAGCGGGTGCTTGCCTATCCCCGCACCATGATCGGCACCGACGGCCTGTGGTATCCCGGCACGCTGGGGGCCCACCCCCGCGCCTTCGCCAGCTTCCCCCGGGTGCTGGGGCACTATGTGCGGGAGCGGGGCGTGATCTCCTTTGAGGAGGCCGTACGGAAGATGACCTCCATGCCCGCCGCCGTTTACGGTCTGCGGGGCAAGGGCCTGATCCGCGAGGGGATGGACGCCGACCTTTGCCTGCTGGATCCCGACGTCATCACCGACGCCGCCGATTTCAAGCATTGGGACGCCCGCTGCCCCGGTTTGAAATACGTCTTTGTGGCAGGCGAGCCGGTAGTGGAGGACAGCGTCCACGACGGCCGTCTTCTGGGAAAGAAGCTCCTGCGAAGCTGGTAATGGGTGCAAAAGCCCGCGGCAAATGCCGCGGGCTTTTTTCTGCATCTTGCCCCCGGAAAACCGCCGCTTGCCGAAAAAAGCGGGACAGCGGCGGAAAACCGTGCTATGCTGAAGCTGCCGGCAAACGAAAGCGAGGTCATGCTGATATGAAAGTCGAAATCCGACAGACACCCGAAGCGGCGGAGGCGTACGCCGTGATCTACACCGCTGAGCTCACCCCCGAGGTCCGCCGGGCGGCGGCCGTTCTCGAAGGAGAAGCTCCCGAGCGCGTCGTCGCCGCCTCCGACAACGGCCGCATCGCGGTTTTGCAGCCCGATGAGATCTTCCTGGTCCGGGTGGAGCAGGAAAAAACCGTGATATATGCCGAAAAAAAGTCCTATACCAGCAAAAAGCGGCTCTATGAGCTGGAAACCGCGCTGGGCAGCGGGTTCATGCGCATTTCCAAATCCGCGCTGGTCAACCTGCGGCAGCTCCGCTGTGTGGAGCCCGCGCTGGGCGGGCTTATGCTCCTGGTGCTGAAAAACGGCTGCAGGGAGTATATCTCCCGCAGTTATCTGCCCGCGTTCAAACGCTATCTCGGTTTATAAGGAGGAACAGCTATGTATCAAATCTTTTCCGCCGCCCGCCGCGGCATCCATACGGCGGCAACGGTTTTTGTCCTGGGCTCTCTGGTCGCCGGTCTTCAGGGCGGCGCGGAGGTGTTCGCCAGCGGCTACGGCATGGCAAAGCTGTGCGCCGCGGTGCTGCTCATCGGCGCAGGCTTCGGCGTTCCCTCGCTGGTTTACGAGAGCCGCCTGTCCGCGCCGCTGAAGATCCTGATCCACATGGGAACCGGCTGTCTGGTCATGCTGGCGGCCGATCTGCTGACGGGCTGGCTGCGGCCGGAGCGGGGGCTGATCGCCAATCTGGTCACCTTTGCGGTGCAGGTCGGCCTCGCCTTTCTGATCCTGGCGATCCAGGCCCGCCGCGCCAGAGTGCTGGCCCGCCGGATGAACGACCGGCTCACGGAAAAAAGCGAATGATCCCGAAAAAACACCGTCCGCTCAAGCGGACGGCGTTTTCTTTTATCTTTTATTTTGTCAGCGCCAGCAGACGTGTTTTCAGCTCGTCGGGATCGGCCGCCAGAAGATCGGCTCCCGCCGCCTCCAGCTCGGCCCGCCCGCGAAAGCCCCACAGACATCCCGCGCCGAGGGCGCCGGCGTTGTGGGCAAAGAAGATATCCACATCGGAATCGCCGCAGTAGACCACCTCTTCGGGCCTGAGTCCCAGCGTCTCCGCCACATGGAAAAACGACCTGGGGTCGGGCTTGACGGGAAAGGGCTCATGCTGGCCGAACACCAGATCCACGGCGTTTTCCCGGAACAGGGTCATCACCCGGGCCGTCTGATCGGCGGGCTTGTTGGTGATCACCGCCGTCTTCAGCCCCGCCTCCCGCAGCGCCTCCAGCAGCTCCTCCGCCCCAGCATAGGGGCGGGTGCGCTCCCGGCAGTTTTCGCCGTAGCGGCGGCGATAGCCGGCGATCAGATCCTCCAGCAGCTCCTCCCGCCCGGCGGGCAGCGCCCGCTGGCAAAGCTTGCGGATCCCGTTGCCGGCCTTGTGCCGATAATCCTCCTCCGGAAAGACGGGCAGACCCAGCTCCTCCAGCGCGCCGTTGACGGCGGCGGCGATGTCGGCAAGGCTGTTCACCAGCGTCCCGTCCAGATCGAAAAATACTCCTCGGATCATTTCATTCCCTCCAATTCCTTTTGCAGCAGCGCCTGATACCGTTCCCGCACCGAGGCGGGCGACAGGATCTCGGCCCCGCCGCCCAGCGCAAAGATCCAGGCAAAAAACTGCGGGCTCACCGCCGCCTTCAGCGAAACGGTAAAGTGCCCGTCCCCGTCGGGATTCAAAAACAGTTCCTTCCCGAAGCGGTCGGTGACCACGCCGATGAGCCGGTTTTCAAAGCGCAGACGCACGCTCTCCTGTTCCCCGTTGAACATCCCGAACATCCGGCCCGCATAGGCGGCGGGATCGGCGGCGCGGAACAGCTCGCCTCCCTCCCGGGGGAGCTGGGAAAGGGTGATGTCCTGCATTTTGTCCACCCGGTAATGCCGAAGCTGGGCGCTTTCGCTTTCATAGGCCACCAGATAATAATTCTCATTGTCCCAGATCAGCGCCCATGGGCTCACCTGATACCATCCGCCCTCGCGGCGCAGACGGCGGGCCACTTTTTCCGCGCCCCACACCAGCGCCCATTCGAAATAGCGGAAGCGGATCTGCTTTCCCGCGCCGATGGCGGCGTGGATGGCGTCCACGGAATAATAGATGCTCTCGTTCATCGCCTTGATGCGCCCCGCCACATAGACCTGCCGCTGCAGCGTCCGGGCCTGATGCACCGAGGCCAGCCCCTCCAGCTTGCGGATGAGCTGGTCGGTCTTTTGCCGGGTGATGAAGCGGGACGACTGCACCGCGTCCACCAGCAGCTTGAGTTCAGGCAGCTCAAAGGTGCGCGACGCCACGAAATAGCCGCAGGTGCGGCCGTCGCGGCTTTTGACGACGTCCATGCCGAAGACCCGCAAGGTCTCCAGATCGTCGTAAAGGCTCTTGCGGTCGCGGACGTCGACGCCCTGCGCCTGCAAAAGGTCGATCATCCGCCGGATGGTCATGGGATGGTCTTCGTCGGTCTGCTCCTGCAAAATGCGTGCCAGCCACAAAAGCTTGCCCTTTTGATTGGCTCCCTTTGCCATGAGATCCCTCCTTTTCAGGCCTGCGCGTCAGCTTCCTCCGCTTCATAAAGCGTCAGCAGCTCTTCCTCCAGCGTTTCCTTGCTGTGGTACAGCTCGCCCAGTTTTACATAATCTCCGCCCTCGCAAAGGGCCATCTCGCTCTCCAGCTCGGTCAGCCTCTCCTCGATGGCGGCGATGCGGCGAGCCCGCTCGCGGCGGCGCTTTTCCAGTTCCTTGGCGTTGATGCGGGCATCCTGCGCCCGGGACTTTTCTCCCCGCTGACTTCCCCGTTCCCGCTCCTTCTGGGCAGCCTCCGCCTGTCTGCGGCGCTCCCGCGCCGCCAAAAAGTCCTGATACGTGCCGATAAAATCGGTGATATGTCCGTCCTCCACCAGCCAGATGCGGGTGGCGAAGCGATCGATGAAATATCGGTCGTGGGACACGAACAGCATGGTCTCGGAAAAATCGTCGATGGCGTCCTCCACCCATTCCCGCGAGAGGATATCCAGATGGTTGGTGGGCTCGTCCAGAAAGAGGGTGTTGATCCTGCGGTACATGAACAGGCACAGCTTGAGCCGGGTCTTTTCTCCGCCCGACAGGACATTCACCGTCTTGAAGACCTCCTCGCCCCGGAAGGCGAAGGCCGCCAGCCGGTCGCGGGCCTCCTGCGTGGTGGCGTTGGTTTCGTAAAGCACGGTGTCCAGCAGCGTCCGCTCCGGATGGTCAAAGGACACCACCTGAGGCAGATAGCCGATCTCCACTCCCGTGCCGTTCCAGATGCGGCCGGCGAGCTGGGGCATCTGCCCCAAAAGCGTGGTGAGCAGGGTCGTCTTGCCGCAGCCGTTGGGCCCCAGCACGGCGATGCGCTCGCCCCGATATACCATGGTGGAAAAATCCCGGATGAGCGGCTCGCCGTAGCCCACGCTCAGCCCCTCTACGGCAAGCACGTCCTCGCCGGACTGGGCCGCCAGATTGAACTGATTTTTCATCTTGCGTTCCTGCCGGATGGTCTGGATGCGCTCCATCCGGTCGATGCGCTTCTGCATGGAAAAGGCCCGCTTGTGCAGGGCGTCGTTGCCCATAAAGGCCCAGAGATGCAGGTTGCTCACGGCCTTTTCCAGCCGGGCGATCTCCTTGTCCTGCCGCTTTTTTGCCGCCTCCAGCTGGCGGGCCAGCTCTTCTTTTTTCTCGGTGAAATAGCTGTAATTTCCCGGCCACGAGATGATCTGTCCGTCCCGCAGCTCCAGGGTGCGGGTGGTGACGTTGTCGAGAAAATACCGGTCGTGGGATACGATCAGCACCGTCCCCCGGAAGGTCGCTAAGTATTCCTCCAGCCATTCGATGGAGTCCATGTCCAGATGGTTGGTGGGCTCGTCCAGCAGCAGAAGATCGGTGCCCGAAAGCATCAGCCGGGCCAGGTTGACCCGGGTCTTCTCCCCGCCGGAAAGGCTCATGAAGGGCCGCTCCTGCATGTCGGCGTCGATGTGCAGGCCGCCGGTCATCCGGTCGTAGGGCACCTGCATGTCATAGCCGCCCCCCATCTCATAGGCGGTCTGGAGCGCGCCGTAGCGGGCCATGTCCACCTCTTTTCCCTCGGCCATGTCCTGCTCCATGGCGCGCATCTCGCCGCCCATCTCCTCCAGCCAGGAAAAGGCCTGCCACAGCACCTGACGGACGGTGGTGCTCCCGTCGTAAACGGGGAGCTGCTCCAGCAGGCCCAGCCGCGCCCCCTTGGCGATCGACACCGTGCCGCTTTCATATCCCTCCTGTCCCGCCAGGATCTTCAGCAGCGTGGTCTTGCCGCAGCCGTTTGGCCCCACGATGCCGGCCCGTTCGCCCCGGGCAAGGTCAAAGGAGAGCCCCTGCAAAACATGGTGCTCTCCGAAATATTTATGCAATTCCTGTACGCTGATTTCTGCCATACTTCCTCCTGCGGCGCCCGGGCCGCATATCTGTCACGCTCCGGCCGGCGGCGCGGGCGGGGCGGGCGTCTCGTCCTCCTGCGGGGGCGCGACGCCCTCGTCGGCGGGCGCGGCCGGCTCCTGCGGCTCCTCCGGTTCCTGCGGGGGCTCTTCCGTCGGCGCCTCCGCCGGGCCCTCGGCAAGCGCCCTGTCCGGCGAAATGATATAATTGTAGACCTCCCGGAGCACCGCCTTCACCACCACCGCCACGGGGGTGGAGATCAGCATGCCCACGGGGCCCCAGATCTTGCTGCACACCAGCAGGGAAAACATCACCCACAGGGGGTGGATGTCCACGGCGTTGCTCTGGACCTTGGGCGCCACGACGTTGCCCTCGATCTGCTGCACCACCAGAATAAAGATGACCACCTTGATCGCCAGGCTGAGCCCGCCGGTGATCAGGGCGAAGATCCCCTCGACCGCGCCGGCGATCAGCGAGCCGAAATAGGGGATGAAATCCATGAAAAAGGACAGCGCCGCAAACAGCGCCGCATACCGCAGCCCGATGATGGAAAAGCCGATATAGGTCACCAGCGCCATTCCCAGCGAGATGAGCACCCGGGTGCCGAGATATTTCCAGAAATACCGGTCGGATTCTTTCAGGATCCGCTGCGCCGCGTGCCGCGCGTGCTCCGGCAGGCGGTCGACCCCGCCCCGCAGCAGCTTGGCTCCGTCCAGCATGAAATACACCGTAAGGATGAGCACGACCACCACGTTGAAAATGCTGGTGGTGGCGTTCATCATGCCGGAAAGCAGCCCGCGGAACAGGTTGGTCAGATAGACGTCGCTCTTGCTCAAAAGCTCGGTGGCCCAATCCAGGATGGGCTTTGGCAGGTGCCACGAGGCCAAAAGCTCATTGGCCTCCTGCAAAAGCTGATCGAAGTTCGAAGCGTAGCGCACCAGATCGTCCACCACGCCGGAGATCTGCGTCACGGCAAAGGGGATCAAAAGCATCAGCCCCCAGGTGATCAGCCCCAGCACGATGAGCAGCGTCACCGCCACGGCCACGCCCCGGGGGATCTTCCCCTTGAAGGTCAGCAGTCTGACCAGCGGCCCCAGCAGATAAGCGATGAGCGCCGCCACGAAAAACAGCATGACCACGCCCCAAAAGCGCCAGATCGCGGCGACCGCCGCCAGAATCAGCAGCACCAGCGCCAGCAGTTTGGTATTTTTCATCCCTTCGCCTCCTAAAGCACCCGATCTTGTTTTATTATACAATAAAACGGACTCCCGGTGCAATAGTATCTCCCCGTTTCCCCTGATTTTTCGGGAATTTTTAAATTTTTTCAAACAAACCCTTGATTTTTTCTTCTGCTTGTGATATGTTATTTGAGCACGATAAATGCGGCGTTAGCTCAGCTGGATAGAGTGTTTGGCTACGAACCAAAAGGTCGGGGGTTCGAATCCCTTACGCCGTACCAGAAATCCCGGTGCCCTTGGGGCATCGGGATTTTTGTTTTGCTTGGTGAAAGCTTCGAACCTAAGGCACCCGGCAAGGTGCTTGGCACCATGCGACCCGCGGCGGCCTGCGCCGCAGCAAAAAGCAGCACCCCTTTGGGAAACACTCCGCAAAAAAACTGTTTTAAGGCGTCCGTTACCGGCTCAGAAAACACGAAACCGGCGTGACCATTCGGGACACGCCGGTTTTATCTGCCTGTTGTGGATTTTGCGGGGCAAAAGTCGATGCTCGTGATAACTGCCGACAACAAAAGAGCTGCCCGGCAAATCGAAATCAGTATAAAAATCCTTCGTCCGCCTTTAGAGGGACTTGGATCAGGCTTTCCCCGGACTCGGCGTAGTGGTATCCGGGCCGGCCGGACCCAACTCGCCATTCTGTCTCAGCAAATTCAGCATTGTTTTGTTTTCGTCACCCAGTTCTTCAAACCATAACTCTGAAAGTGCCTGAGGGGCAACATCTTCGTGCACGCCCTTTGGCAGCGGCGGATAATTCCATTTTCCCTCCAGGCTTCCAGTCTTTGCATCATAGATCATCTTTATTTCAAAAGGAATCTTCTGACCTGCTTCCTTCAGTACCCGGTAAATCTCCATAAAATCATGAGTCAATTTCCGTAACGGACTCTCTTCATGAACCTTACCTTTTATTGCCTCCCCCAATTTGTGCGACCTGACCAGTTTGCCTTTTACTTCATACAAAACCTGAGCGCTGAAAGCAGAGCCGCCCAGATATCCGTGAATATAGATCTTGTCAGCACATCCTTTCGCATAATCGTTGCATATATAGATCATATGTGTCTGCAGTTCAGAGAGACGATTCATAAATGACCCCTCCGGGCTGTCATCTGCTGCTTTTATGACCGGCTTTGAAACATTATTATTCTTCTTAAACCTATCAAACAGTCCCATCTGTGATTTACCTCCGCAAACTCCGATTTGTTTTAGTCATTATACCATTGCCGACCGGCGCGGTCAATCATTTCCCTTTAGATGCAAAAGAGAAGCGCTTCCTTACGAAGCACCCCTTCGGGGCGCTGGTTTTTTGCTGTGTTTGAGAATTCTGTGGCCCGGAGCGGCGGGAGTTTTTGTTTTGCCGCGGTGCGAATTCCCGCCCTCTTGTATTTTTCTTCCTTTTTTGTTATACTAAAAGCAAGAAAACAAGGAAAGGGCGTGTGCGCCATGAAAAACTGTCCCGTGAAGAATTGTCCCGCCAAGACCCGCGCCACCGTCGCCACCATCGTGGCCGCCGTTCTGGCCGCAGTCGCCGTCGCCGTGCTCATCCTCCATTTCTTCCCCCAGATCCTGCCCTCCCACGGGGACGAGGCTTGACCGGTTATGCGGAGCGCTTTGCAAAAAGCCTCCGCTTTTTTTGAAAATTGCTCTTTACAAACAGGGAAATATCCGTTATAATAATGGAGCGTTTTCGAATAGGGGTATAGCTCAGTTGGTAGAGCAGCGGTCTCCAAAACCGCGTGCCGAGGGTTCAAGTCCTTCTGCCCCTGCCAAAAAAGCCCTTTTGTCATCCGGCAAAAGGGCTTTTTCAATAAAATCCGTCCTTGCGGACGGAGGAGGTCCCGCTTCGCGGAGGGACGAGCGGATCTTTTCGCCGAAGGCGCCCGCGCGATCGTTTCCGCAATCGCACAAGCATCCAGCCGCGCATCGCATCACGATCTTTCATCTTATGCAAAGGAGAAACCGGGATGGGCTTATTCAAGAAAAAAACGCGATATGACCTTTTGGAGAACTGGTTGAACGCAATTTTCAAAAGCGAACCGCTGGACGGGGTGTCGGCTCTGGCCTTCAACCTTTACGGAGACGAAAAGGACCGCTGGTCGCTGGAGGTCGTGGGCACGTCCTCCTTCGACGAAGACGACACGGACTGGGCTTGCGACGAGATCACGACCTTCCACACAAGAGAAAAGCCCTTTGCATGGGAGGAATCCGCTGAATGGGAAACCGTTTTTGCGGAAACGACCGCTTTGCTCCGGAACTATCTTGCGACGGGAAAATACGCAGACAAGCTGAAGCGCGTCGACGGTATCGGCGCAGGCTTTGTCGATGGCGATCTGGAGCTTCTGTACGTCAAACAATAAGAGAGCGCTGATATGATCAAAAATCATTACCATACGATCATCATCGGCGCGGGGCCCGCGGGGCTGGCATGCGCGCTCACGCTGCTGCAGCAGGGCGTTGACGATCTGCTGGTGGCGGAGAAGTTCACCTTTCCCCGGGACAAATGCTGCGCCGGTTACATCACCAGGAAAACCGAGAAGGAGTATCGGCGCTTCGGCCTCGATCCCGCCGACTGCGGCTATTCCCTCATCAAAGATTTCCGCCTGTATTTCAAGCGGAAGCAACGGCAGAAGATCAACAATAAATTTCTCTTCACCAGCCGGGAAATCAACCGGGTGGCGCTGGACGACGCTTTTTTCCGGCTTGCCAAGGCCCGCGGCGTCTGCATCGCGGAAAACATGCCCATCACCGGCCACGATCCGGAAACGAACACCGTGATCCTCGGAAAAACGTACCGCATCGGTTACGACAATCTGGTTTTTGCCGACGGGACCATGGGCTTCGGCAGCGCCTGTCAGCGTGTGAAGCGCCGCAATCTGGCGATGCAGCTCCTCTTTCCCAGTGACCGGCCCGACGGCATCGAGATCCATTTCGGGATCACCGGGCGGGGCTACTGCTGGGTCAGCACCTTCAACGGCGTCACCAATGTGGGCATGACCGACGAATACCGCGAAGCAAAGGACTATAAATCGCTCTTCGCCGGCTTCTTAAAGGATCTGGGACTGGACGCCGAGCTGTCCGGGCTTTACGCGGCCTTTACGCCCATCGGCGTAAGAACGCCGGTGATCGGGAAAAACATCTTTTTCGTGGGCGACGCCCTGGGCGCGTGCGACCCCTTTACGCTGTCCGGCGTCCGGAACGGGCTGGCCAGCGGGGAAAAAGCGGCGCTGGCCATCGCGGCGGCCGATCCGCGCATCCTCGAACGGTATGCCCGCGCCCTGCGCGTCAAGTTTTTCTTGATCCGCCTGCTTATGAATCTGTTTTACATCCCCTGGATCCGCTGGCTCGTGTTCAACGTAGGATGCCGATTCCTCAGCGGCGCCGTGACGTTCTTTTTCAACCGCTTCCTGAATAAAAAATAACGCGCAAGCGAAAAGCTGCCTGCCACAAACGCCCTCCTTCAAAGCCGCAGCGCTCTGCCGCGAAAAGCGGCTTTGGATCCTCTCCGTCACAAAAAGCACTTGCCCAACGGCAAGTGCTTTTCTTTATTCCGGCGTTATTTTCAACATTCTTCCGTCAGCATACAAGAGGCGCCGCGGAGCCGGGAAAATTCACAGTTTATACCCACATTCCCGGCGCGGGTATGGTAAAATTGGTTTACTACAGTCCGCACCGTTCAGAACATCCCGCCCGCGCTGATGATCGAGCCTGTAAAAAAGCACTTGCCTTGCGGCAAGTGCTTTTTTTGCGTTTGCTTATTTCCGGTACGCTTCCATCAGCTTGCGGAAGGCGGGCAGGCTGCGGAGGATCATGTCGTAGCTGACGCAGGTGCTCAGCCGCACAAAGCCCGGGCAGCCGAAGCCGTCGGCGGGCACCAGCAGCAGGTTCAGGGCCTTTGCCTTCTCCGAAAAGCCCTCGGAATCGCCGTCGGGCGCTTCCACCAGCATATAAAAGGCGCCGCGGGGCTTGATGCAGCGATAGCCCATGTCGCTCAGCTCCATATACAGCCGCATGCGATTGCGGTCGTAGGCGGCGATGTCGGGACGGAGCGCCGTGCTGACGGCCACGATCCGCTGCATCATCGAGGGGGCGCACACGTGCCCCAGCGAGCGGGCCGCGCCGGCGATGGCGGCATAAAGCTCCTGGCTGTCGGCGGCGCAGTCGGGCACGCAGACGTAGCCGATGCGCTCGCCGGGCATGGACAGGGATTTGGAATAGGAATAGCAGATGACGGTGTTGGGATAGATGGCGGGGATATAGGGGGCGTCCTCGCCGTCGTAGGTCAGCTCCCGGTAGGGCTCGTCGGCCACGATGTAGATGGGATGGCCGTACTCCTTGCTCTTGCGGGTCAAAAGCGCGCCCAGCTTGCTCAGTGCTTCCCGGCTGTAAACCACGCCGGAGGGGTTATTGGGGGAGTTGACGATGACCGCCTGGGTGTGGGGGGTGAGATACTGCTCCACCCGGTCGGCGTGGAGCTGGAAATCCGTCGTGTCGGCGGGCACCACCACCACTTTCATGCCGTTGGTCCCGGCATAAACGGGGTATTCGGAGAAATACGGGGCCAGCAGGACGGTCTCGGCTCCCTCCACCGCCAGCGCCCGCAGGGTGGAGATGATGGCGGGAGCGGCGCCGCAGGTAAAGAAGATGTTCTCCGGACGGATGTTGTCCCCGCTGCGGCGGGACAGGTCGGCGGCCACCGCCTCACGCGCGGCCTGATCGCCCCGGGCAGGGGTGTAGCCATGGAGGGAAAGGGCGTCGCTGTCGGCCAGACTGCGGATGGTCTCGGCGATCTGCGGGGGCGGGGGAACGGAGGGATTGCCCAGGGAATAGTCGTAAACGTTCTCCTTTCCCACGATTGCGGCCTGCCGCAGGCCGTATTCAAACAGCTCACGGATGGCGCTCTTGGTCTTTCCGTGCTGCAGCATGATGGGATCGATCATACAAGCTCCTCCTTTTCGGGAATGTGATACCGCTGCGCCTGCTCCTGCCCCGTGAGGATGCGGAGGCCGCCCTGGGCCAGGGCTTCCATCTCGTTTTCCCCGGGAAGGACGCAGACGGGGGCGATGAACTGCACATAGTCGCGGATGCGCTGGGTCAGGATCTGAGAATAGGCCAGGCCGCCGGTAAGGATGACGGCGTCGCATTTGCCCTTGAGGACGATGGACAAAAGGCCGATGGTCTTGGCGATCTGATAGGCCTGCGCCTGAAACACCAGGTCGGCCTTCTCGTCACCCTGGGCGATGCGCTGCTCGATGACGCGGCAGTCGCTGGTGCCCAGATGGGCGTACATGCCGCCCTTGCCGCGAATCTTCTTTTTCATTTCATCCTTGGTATATTTGCCGGAATAGCACAGGTCGATGAGGGGCAGCATGGGGACGGTGCCCGCCCGCTCGGGGGAAAACTGCCCGTCGTCATCGCCCACGGAATCCACGATCCTGCCGTGGTCGTGGACGCTGGCGGACACGCCGCCGCCCAGATGGGCCACGATGAGGTTGAGGTCCTCGTAGCGCTTCCCCTGCTCCCGGGCATAGCGGATGGCCATGGCCCGGCTGTTGAGCACGTGGCAGAAGCTGCGGCGGGGCACCTCGGGGATGCCGGTGATCTGCGCCACCCGGCTGAGCTCGCCGGAGGTAACGGCGTCGTAAATAAAGGCGGGGATGCCGTAGGGTGCGGCGATCTCGCGGGCCAGCAGACCGCCCAGATTGGAGGCGTGGGGCTGGCTGAGCTCGTCGCTCACCAGCGCCTGACACAGCCCTTCGTCCACCAGATAGCCGCCGGTATGCAGACCGAACACCAGCCCGCCCCGGCCCACCACGGCGGAGAGCTCCTCGCCCCGGATGCCGTTGCGCGTCATAAAGTCGCGGATCAGCCCCAGACGGTAGGGCACCTGATCGGCCACCCGCTCATAGCGGTGCAGCTCCTCGGCGTCGTGGCTGACGCTCTCGCCCAGCACCCGTTCCTCGTCCCGGTAAAGGGCCAGCTTGGTGCTGGTGGAGCCGGGATTGATAATCAGTTGCAGATAAGCCATGGGCTTCCTCCTTGCCGTTACCGGCAGATGGCGGCGCAGGCCATGAGGGAATAATACTTCTCCTCAAAGCTGGCGCTGCGGGAATTGAGCGCGATGGGGCATTTGGCGCCGGTGACGATGCCCACCATCCGGGTGTTGCCGTAAAGCAGCAGGCCCTTGACGAAAATGTTGCCCACCGCCATATAGGGTACCAGCAGGATGTCGGTGTTGCCGCTGACGGGGCTGTCGTATTTCTTGATCTCGCAGGATTCCTTGTCCAGCGCCAGATCCACAGAGATGGGACCCTCCACATAGCAGCTTCCGAACTCGCCGGCCAGCGCCGCCTCCTTGAGGGCGGCGGCATCCACGGTCTCCTGAATTTTGGGGCTCACGGTCTCGGCGGCGCAGACGGCGGCCACCAGCGGCCGGTCGTAGCCCAGGGCGCGGAAGGCCTCCACCGCGTTGCGGAGGATGCCCTTCTTCTGCTCCAGATCGGGATGAGGGATCATGCCGCCGTCGGCCACGCCCAGCAGCTTGTGATAGCCGGCGATCTCGATGATGGCGGTGTGGGAGATGACGCCGCCCGTGCCGATGCCGGTCTCTTTGTTGACCACCGCCTTGAGGATGGTGGCGGTCTGCATATAACCCTTCTGCAAAAAGTCGGCCTTTCCCTCCCGGATCAGGCCCACCGCGATGCGGGCGGCCTCCTCGTCGGTGTCGGCGTCCACGATGGCGTCGGCGGCGATCTCATGCCCCAGCTCCCGGCCGATGGCGACGATCTCGTCCCGGTGACCCACCAGAAGATAGCGCAGGATCCCCTCGGCGGAGGCGTGGAGTACGGCCTCCAGCGTATGGGCGTCGTGGGCGCAGGCCACGGCCACGGTCTTGGGTGCGCCGGAGCGCACCTGCTCCCGCAGCGCTTTGAAATCCTTCAGCATGGCGGCCTCCTTACGCGCGCACCGCGTCGTAGCCGGCGCGATAAGCACGCAGATTGAGTTCGCGGAACTTTTCGGGGACGGTATCGGCGATCACCGATTCCCAGTCCACCACGTCCTCCATGTGGAGCGCCTTGACCATGCTGCCGAACAGCACGATGTTCATGCACTTGGCGCTGCCCAGCTCGTGGGCGATGCGCCCCGCCTCCAGCACATGGCAGCGGAAATGCTTTTCCATGGCCTCGAGGCAGCCGGCGGGATATTCGCACAGGCCCGCCGCGATGCTGGAGGACGCCATTTCGTAATCGTTGATGACCACCACGCCGTCGGGCTTGAGATAATCGGCATAGCGGACGGCCTCCATCTTTTCAAAGGCCACGATGATATCCGCGGCGCCCTTGCCGATGACGGGGGAGTTGACCTTTTCGCCCCAGTGCACCTGAGTGGAAACGCTGCCGCCCCGCTGGCTCATGCCGTGGACCTCGGACATTTTCACGTCGTAGCCGGCCCGCATCAGGCCGCCCACCAAAACCTTGGCGGTGAGGATGGCGCCCTGACCGCCTACGCCTACCAAAAGCGCGCTTTTATTCTTTGTCATGGCTCATTTCTCCTCTCTGCTGATGGCCCCCATGGGGCAGACCTGGGCGCACACGGTGCAGCCCACGCACTGATCCCGGTCGATCCGGGCCTTCTTGCCTTCCACGATCACGGCGGGGCAGCCCACGCTCAGACACCGCTTGCAGCCGATGCACTTGTCGGGGTCCACCGAGCACTTGCCGATGTCGTGCTTGATCCGCTTGATCAGCAGGCAGGGGCGGCGGGTGATGATGGCGGCGGGCACCTGAGAGGCCAGCGCGTCCTGCACGGCCTGCTCCATGGCGGCCAGATCCTGGGGATCCACGATGATGACATTTTCATAGCCGTATGCCCGGAGGATCTCCTCGATCTTCAGGCTCTCGGCCATATCACCCTGCAGGGTAAAGCCGCTGCCGGGGTTTTCCTGATGGCCGGTCATGCCGGTGATGGAGTTGTCCAGCACCACGGGGATGACCTTGCCCTTGTTATAGACGATCTCGGCGGCGCCGGTCATGCCGCTGTGGAAGAAGGTGGAGTCGCCCATGACGCCGAAGACCTTTTTGTCGGTGACGCCGGCCATTTCAAAGGCCTTCGCCATGCCCATGGCCACGGTGAAGCCGCCGCCCATGCACACGCAGCTGTCCAGCGCGCTGAGGGGGGCGGAGCCGCCCAGGGTGTAGCAGCCGATATCGCCGGCCACCACAAAGTCCTTGTGCTTGGACATGGTGTAGAAAAAGCCTCTGTGGGGACATCCGGGGCACAGTGCCGGCGGACGGGAAACGGCGGAAACGCCCACGTCGGTGACGGGGGCCTTTTCCCCGAAGACGCGCTCGCGGATGAGCTGGGGATTGAGCTCATAGAGCCTGCCCGTCAGCTCCTTGCCCACGCAGGGGATGCCGGCGGCCTTGATCTGGGCCTCCATATAGTCCTCCAGCTCCTCGATGACGTAGAGCTTTTCCACCTTGGAGGCAAAGTCCCGGATGAGCTCCATGGGCATGGGGTTGGTGATGCCCAGCTTGAGGAAGGAGGTATCCGCGGGGAAGGCGTCCTTGGCATACTGATACGCGATGGAGGCCGTGACCACGCCGATCTTCGTGCCGTTCATCTCCACCCGGTTGAGGGGGCTGGCGCAGGCAAAGCGCTCCAGCTCCTCCATGTTTTTCTCCAGCTTGGGATGGTTCAGCATGGCGTTGGCGGGCGAGGCGATGTACTTCCGGGTGTTGCGGGCATAGGGCGGAACCGGCCGCTCCTCCCGCTGACCCAGGGTCACAAGGCTCTTGGAATGGGCCACGCGGGTGGTGGTGCGGAACAAAACGGGCATATCAAACTGCTCGGAGATGCGGTAGGCCTCCTTCATGAAGTCCAGGCACTCCTGCGAATCAGAGGGCTCCAGCATGGGGAGCTTGGCCGATTTGGCATAATAGCGGTTGTCCTGCTCGTTCTGAGAAGAATGCATGCTGGGGTCGTCGGCCGAAACGATGACGAAGCCGCCGCCCACGCCGTTGTACGCGGCGGTAAAGATGGGGTCGGCTGCCACGTTGACGCCCACGTGCTTCATGGCACACAGGCTGCGGACGCCGGCGATGCTGGCGCCGTAGGCCACCTCCGTGGCCACCTTTTCGTTGGGGGCCCATTCGCAGTAAAGGGCGTCCTTATACTGCGGGAGCTCCTCAAAAATTTCCGTGCTGGGCGTGCCGGGATAGGCCGAGCACACCTTCACGCCGGCCTCATAAGCGCCTCTGGCGATGGCCTCGTTGCCGGAAAGCAGATGTCGATCCAATTGTATGACCACCTTTCTGTTTGTTGGGTGTGGATTTTGTCTACATTTTACAAAAATATTTTATCGGAAACCTTGCAAACTGGCAAGAGTGAACTTATAATAGTGGTATAAGAAAAACTTATTTCAAGCGGGTGGTGATCCCCATGACCATGCAGCAGGTCCTTTACTTTCTGGAGGTGGCCTCCGTCCTCAGCGTGTCCCGGGCGGCCAGGCGGCTTTATATCTCTCAATCCGCCCTTTCCCAGCAGATCCGCCGGCTGGAGCAGGAGCTGGGATATCCCCTGTTTTCCCGCACGGCCCACGGCATCCGCCTTACGGCGGAGGGCGAGGCCTTCTGCGCCGAGGCCGCTCCCGTGGCCGAGGGCTGGCGGGCGCTGTGCAGTCACGCAGCCAACAGCAAGGCCCCGGAAAAGATCCGTCTTCGTCTGGGCGTGGGCTCCCGGGTCTATTCCAACCATCTGTTTCGGGAGGTGCTTTCCTATTTCGAGGCCGACCCCCACACCGAGGTCACCTTCGTCACCGAGGCGGGCCGGGACGTGCTGGAGGCGCTGCAGAGCGGCGCGCTGGATCTGGCGCTGGATCGGCTGCCTTCCGGAAGCGGGAGCGCGGGCGAGGGCCGGTTTTTCTCCTGCGAGCTCATCCGCGAGCGGCAGTGCGTCCTGATGACCCGCAGCGACCCCCGGGCCGCTCTGCCCGCCATTTCCTTCGGCGATCTGCAGGGCAGCGTCATGATCTCGGGTCTGGAGGACTCTGCCGAAGACCGCACGCTCAAGGAGCTGTGCCGGAAATACCGCATCACCCTCAACCGCATCTTCCGCTCCGACGGCATCGAGACCAACATGCGTCTGGTGCGCGACGGGATGGGCGTGGTGCTGGGGCCCCGGTCCTTTGCCGGCTATTTCGGCGTGGCGGCCGTACCGCTTTTGCCCGAGACCTGGGTCTCGCTGCGCTTCATCTGTCTGAAAAGCAGTCTGCGCCGCCCGGAGATCACCGGCTTCCGGGATTATCTGCTGGACATCTGCCGCAGGCGGACCTCCGGCGAAGAAGCATAAACGAAAACGCGGCGGGCTCATGCCCGCCGCGTTTGCTTCGGCTCCTGTTATCCCAGCGCCACGTCCAGCGCCATCATCACCGTAAAGCCCACGGCAAACAGCACCACGCCCACGTTGGAATGCTCGCCCTGGAACATCTCGGGGATCAGCTCTTCCACCACCACATAAAGCATCGCCCCCGCCGCAAAGCTCAGCAGATACGGCATGGCGGGGACGATCAGCCCCGTGGCCAGGATCGTCAGCAGCGCCCCCGCCGGCTCGACCGCGCCCGAAAGCGCTCCGTCGGCAAAGGCCCGTGCCTTGTTCTTGCCCTCGGCGTGCAGCGGCATGGAAATGATGGCCCCTTCGGGGAAGTTTTGAATGGCGATGCCCAGGGCAAGGGCCAGCGCGCCCCCCGCCGTGATCTCACCCTGCCCCGAAAGCCACCCCGCATAAACCACGCCCACGGCCATTCCCTCGGGAATATTATGCAGCGTCACCGCCAGCACCATCATGGCGGTGCGCGTCAAACGGCTGCGGGGGCCTTCGGCCTGCTGGGCGTAAAGATGCAGATGGGGGACCACGCTGTCCAACAGCAGCAGAAACAGGATCCCCAGCCAGAAGCCCGCCGCCGCGGGAAGGAACGACAGCCGCCCCATGTCCGCCGACTGCTCCATGGCGGGGATCAGCAGGCTCCACACCGAGGCCGCCGTCATCACACCGGCGGCAAAGCCTGTCAGCGCCCGCTGCAAGCTTCGGCTCAGCTCCCGCTTCATAAAAAACACGCAGGCGGCGCCCGCCGCCGTTCCGGCAAAGGGGATCAGGATCCCCTGCCATACCTCCATGCGCATATGCTCGCTCCTTTCCGGGACACCCGTTTGTTAGTCTTCTCTAACTAAAGGATATCACGCTTTCCCGCCGCTGTCAAGCCGCTCCCGCGGATCTGCGGCAAAAAAGCGCCCGCTCCCTGCCCCCGCCTCAGAAAAAAAGCGGCGGGCAAACGCCCGCCGCCGGAAATCCATTGAAAATCGCTCATTCCACGCCGATCACATAGCTGTACACCGGCTGACCGCCGCACAGCACGTTGATCTCAGCGTCGCCCGCCAGCTTCTCAAAGCAGGCGCGCACCGATTCGGCCTGCTCCTCGTCGGCGCCCTCGCCGTGGAAGATATTGATGAAGTTGCAGCCCCCCGCGCAAAGCTGCTCAGCCAACGCCCGGGCCACCTTTTCAAATTCCCGCCCGGTGGCCACCAGCTTGCCCTCGGCCAGCGCCATATAGTCGCCCTGGAGGATGTCGTGCCCGTCGAAGACGCTGTCGCGGGCGGCATAGGTGATCTGACCGGTGCGGACCCGGGCCAGCGCCGCCTCCATGTTGCTCTGATTGACGTCGGGCTCCAGATCGTGGTCGAAGGACAGCATGGCGCAGATGCCCTGGGGGATGGTTTTGGTGGGAAGCACCACCACCTGCTTATCCGACAGGGCGGCGGCCTGCTGGGAGGCCATGATGATATTCTTATTGTTGGGAAGGACGAAAACGATCTCCGCCGGGGTGAGATCCACCGCCCGCAGGATGTCCTCGGTAGAGGGGTTCATGGTCTGTCCGCCCATGACCACCTGATCGGCGCCCAGCTCCCGGAAGATGTCCACGATGCCGTCGCCGGCGGCCACGGGAACGAAGCCGTACCGGGTGACGGGGGCGGCATGCTCCCGCTTGCCCATGTCGGCGGCGGTCTCCTCCGCCACCTTCTTCCGGTGCTGCTCCACCATGTTCTCGATCTTCACGGTGATGAGCTGGCCGTATTCCAGACCCATGTGCAGCGCCCGGTCGGGGGTGTTGGTATGGACGTGGATCTTGATGATCTCATCGTCCTCCACCACCACCACGCAGTCGCCGATAGAGGCCAAAAACTGCCGCAGCTCGTCGGGATCCTTCTCCTTGTTCTCCCGGGCGGCGATAAACTCGGTACAGTAATCGAAATTGATCTCGCCCTCGTCAAAGGCCGAGAAGTCGGCGCTCTCCACCGTGATGGCGGGGTTGACCACCGGGACGGGGATCTTCCGCGCCAGACGGGTGATGGTGCCGCTGACGGCGTCCTGCATCCCCTGCAGGATCAGCACATAGCCGAAAGCGCCCGCGTCTACCACGCCGGCCTTTTTCAAAACGGGATTCTGATTGGTGGTTTCGTCCAGCGCCTTGCGGGCCGCCTTGATGGCGGCGGTGAAGATCACGTCGGGGTCGCGGCTGCGCTTGGACGCCTTGACGGCGGCGTCGCCCGCGATGCGGGACACGGTGAGGATGGTGCCCTCGGCGGGCTTCATCACGGCCTTGTACGCCGTGGCGCTGCCCTCGGCCAGCGCCTGGGCCAGCGCCGCGCCGTCGGCGGTGCGGACGTCCTTCATGGCCTTTCCGATGCCGCGGAACAGCAGCGAGGTGATGACGCCGGAGTTGCCCCGGGCGCCGCGGAGCAGGGCGCTGGAGGTGACCTCCAGGGCGCGGCCCAGGGTGGGGCTTTCCAGCTTGTTCAGCTCGTTCACCGCGTTGTTCAGGGTCATGGACATATTGGTGCCGGTATCTCCGTCGGGCACGGGGAACACGTTGAGGGCGTTGATCTCCTCCATCCGGTCCTCCACCGCGGCGGCGGCCTGTAAAATCATTTCCTTATAGACTTCGCCATCGATCATTCTTGCCAATTTGATTGCCTCCTAACTTCGATCAAGCTTTGACCGCCTCCACGAATACGCGGATCTTCCCCACCGCTACGCCGCAGGTCTGCTGCACCCGGTAGCGCACCTGGTGCTGCAGGTTCCGACAGGTTGTGCGGATGTTGACGCCGCTGTCCAGCGCCACATGCAGGTCAAGCTCAACGCAGTCTTCCAGGGTGCGGACAGAAACGCCCTGCGTTTGCTTTTCGCCCCGGAGCAGATGGAAGAATCCGTCCATGGGAGAGCGGGCAGCCATGCCGCGTACACCGAAGCACGCAGCCGCGGCGGCGCCGGCCACCGAAGCCACCACATGGTTGGCGATGCTGATCACACCGTTTTGGGTATCCATTCGCATTGCGCATCCTCCTTTTTCTCAGACTGCTGACAACATACGGAATTATATTAGCATACTTCCGCGCGGATTTCACCCCTTTTTCAAAAAAAGTTTCGTAAATTTTCGATCCGGCGGCCTTTTTTCCTGCGTTTTCCCCCCGCCGGCGCCGGTCAAACAGCCGGCTTGCTTTACTTTTTTCGCAAAACATGCTATGGTAAGGTCA
The DNA here is from genome assembly GCA_017394205.1 of Clostridia bacterium. Lineage (GTDB taxonomy): Bacteria > Bacillota > Clostridia > Oscillospirales > Butyricicoccaceae > UBA4644. Next base: position 41,310 of record JAFOPS010000056.1, read on the forward strand.
AACGAAAGCGGGCCGTTCCCGCAGAAAGAGGGCTGCTTATGGAAGAACGGGAATCTTTGATCTATATCGACCGCAGAAACACCGACTGCTATAAATGGGACGGTCTGGAGGCCCAGTTCGGCGACGCCGACCTCCTGCCTCTGTGGGTGGCGGACATGGACTTTCAATGCCCCGCGGCGGTGCGGCAGGCCGTCTCCGCCTGGGCGGCCCACGGCGTGTTCGGCTATTACAAGACCCCCGACCGCTATTTCGACGCTTTTCTCCGGTGGGAGCGGGAGGAGCACGGCTTTACCGTGGAGCGGGACTGGGTGCGGTTTTCCCCGGGGATCGTTTCGGCCCTGTACTGGGCGGTGCAGCTTCTCACCGAGCCGGGCGACGCCGTGACGGTGCTCACTCCGGTCTACTACCCCTTCCTCAACGCCGTCAAGGACAACGCACGCATCGTTTCGGCCTGCCCGCTGAAAAACGAGGGCGGGATCTATTCCATCGACTTTGAGGGGCTGGAGCGTCTGCTGGACGAGAACGGCTCCCGCCTGCTGATCTTCTCCTCGCCCCACAATCCCGTGGGCCGGGTGTGGACGCGGGAGGAGCTCGTGCGGCTTTGCCGCATCTGCGAAGAGCGGGACGTGGTCATCCTCTCCGACGAGATCCATCAGGATCTGATTTTGGGCGACAAGCCTCACATCCCCACCGCTTCGCTGGGCATCGGCCGGGTGATCACCTGCTGCTCGGCCTCCAAGACCTTCAACATCGCCGGATTGAAAAACTCCTTCATCATTCTGCCCGACGACGAGCTACGCGCCTCCTTTGACGCCTACGTCAAGCGTATCGACGTGCTGGACGGGCCCTCGGTGGGCTATGTGGCGGCCACGGCCGCCTTCGAGGGGGGCAAGCCCTGGCTCCGCTCGCTGCTGGAGCAGGTGCGGGAAAACTATCAGGCCGCCTGCGGCGAGCTGCTGGACGCCCTGCCCGGCGCGGTGATCTCGCCGCTGGAGGGCACCTATCTCATGTGGGTCGATCTGCGGGACTGTCTGGACCCGGAAAAGACCAAGGAGATCATCCAGGACGCCTGCGGCCTTGCGGTGGACTACGGCGAATGGTTCGGCGGCGACGCGTGGAAGGGCTTCATCCGCCTCAATCTGGCCACCTCCATGGACAATGTGATGCTGGCGGTGCGCCGCATCACCGCCGCTCTGACCGACTGAGCTTCATTCGAAAAAATCCGCCGCGCCGGGTCCCCCCGGCAAGCGTCGCGTTTCCCTCTTGACAAGCGGGCCGTGCCCGACTATAATGATTGCGTTATCTTCAGGGCGGGGTGTGATTCCCCACCGGCGGTAAAGTCCGCGAGCCCTCGGGCCGACCCGGTGAAACTCCGGGACCGACAGTATAGTCTGGATGAAAGAAGATATGGCTTTGTAAAGCCGCGCCCTGTTGCGCCCGTTTTGGGCCCGACAGGGCGCTTTTTTGCAAAAATCCCCCGCCATATCCGGGCAGTATCCCTGCTGCCGGAAAGGAAATCACCATGTCCCGTCAAAGCACTCGCATCCGCACCCTTGTGGGCACCGCCATGCTCGGCGCCGTCGGCTTCGTCCTCATGTTTCTGGATTTCAGCGTCCCTGTCATGCCCTCGTTCATCAAGATGGATTTTTCCGAGCTGCCCGCGCTTCTGGCATCCTTTGCCTACGGCCCCGTGGCCGGCGCCGCGGTCTGTCTCATCAAAAACGTGCTCCATCTCTTCGTGGGCCACACCGGCGGCGTCGGCGAGCTCTCCAACTTTTTGCTGGGCTGCCTCTACGTCATCCCCGCCGGACTGATCTATCGCCGCATCCGCACCCGCAAGGGCGCTCTCGTCGGCTCGCTCACCGGCTGCGCGGTGTCCGCCGCGGGCAGCTTGCCCGTCAACTATTTCCTGATCTATCCCCTTTACGCAAAGCTCATGCCCATCGAGGCCATCCTGGGCATGTATCAGAAGCTCGACCCCTCCTGCGGAGGCCTGTTCGATGCGCTTTTGCGCTTCAATGTCCCCTTTACCTTCGTCAAGGAGCTGGCGGTATGCGCCGTCACCTTCCTGATCTACAAAAAGCTCTCTCCCATCCTTCACGGCCGGAAAGCAGCCTGAACCGCAAAAAAGCACGGCGCGGAACGCAAGGTTCCTCGCCGTTTCTGTTTTTTTGATCATTCCTCCACATGCTCCATCCCCAGGCTGAGGATGCTGCGGACGTGGTCGTCGTCCAGCGAATAGGCGATGCGCTTGCCCTCCCGCCGGAACTTCACCAGCTTGGCGTCCTTGAGGATGCGGAGCTGATGGCTCACCGCCGACTGGCTGAGGTGCAGCAGCTCGGCGATGTCGCAGACGCACAGCTCGCTCTCGAACAGGGCGTAAAGGATGCGGATGCGGGTGGAATCGCCGAACACGCGGAAGACCTCGGACAGGTCGTACAGCCGGTCGTCGTCGGGCATATGCTGCTCCACCCGCCGGATCTGATCGGGATGGATGCAGCCCTCCTGGCAGGCCGGCAGCTCCCCGGCGCCGTGCAGGTCGTGGATCATCGGATCCGCCCCCTTTCTTTCTTCTCATATGAGCGGCTGCTCATATATTTATCATACCAAATCCGGCCGAAAAGTCAAGCCGGAGCCGTTTTTTCACAAAGCGGGACGGCGCCGCGCAGCGCCGTCCCGCCGGAAAGAAGGAAATGAAACGTTTCTTATTTCGAAACGTATTTCAACGGATTGACCGCCTTGCCGTTGACCCGGATCTCGAAATGCAGATGCGGGCCCGTGACGCGGCCGGTTTTGCCCACCTTGGCGATGATGTCGCCCTGGGCAACCTTGTCGCCCGCCGACACCAGCAGCTTGCTGCAATGGCAATAATACGTGGTATAGCCGTTGCCGTGGTCGATGATGATATATTTGCCGTAATTGCCCCGCTGGCCGGCCCAGATGACCGTGCCGCCGTCGGCGGCCCAGATATTGGTGCCCACCGCGCCGGCATAGTCCACGCCGGTATGATAGTCGCCCAGACTGCGGCGATAGCCGAAGGGCGAAGAGAAGCGTCCCGAAGAGGGCTTGATGAACCGGCCCGTGGCCGCCGTCCGGGGCGGCTCCTTGGTGCCCACCGCCTTCACGGCGTTCACCGGCTCCTGCACCACCGTATAACTGAGGATCTTGCGGTCGGTCTCGATGCCGTTGACATAGGTGACGTCGGCCACCACGTCGGCCAGGCCGTTGACGCCCTGGACCCGGATGGCGCTCTTGTTCTTATACATGGATTCGTCATAGACGATCTCGGTCTCGTAGGGAATGCTCTCCTGATAGGACTCGGTGACGGTCTGCTGTACCGAAAGATAAGGCACCTCGCCGGCCAGCTTGATCTCCTGTCCCACGTGGATGCGGTTTTCATCCAGGTCGGGATTGAGGGCCTTGATCTCGCTCACCGCCATGCCGAACCGCTGGCCGATGGCGCTCACCGTGTCGCCCGACTGGACGGTGTAATACCGGGTCTCTGCCCGGTTGGAGGAGAGCTTCGCTTCCAGCTCGGTCTCGGAAACGATCTCCGCCGTCCCCGCGGGGATCGCCTCGATGCGCACGTCGTTGACGAAGGAGGTGTTCACCTCCGTGGCGTTGTCGCAGGAGCGGAGCAGGATGCGCCGCAGCAGCAGCTCCAGCGCCGTTTTGCTGTGGCTGGCGCCCACGGTCTCCCCGTCGATGCGCAGGGCGTAGTCCCGCTCCATCTCGCTCACCGACGCAAACAGGCGGCTTTCCAGCGCCTCCACGTCCACCGGCGCGCTGCGCTCCATATAGCGCAGCTTATAGGTCAGGTTGGCGTCCAGACTGTAGGGTGCTCCCTGATAGGCGGCGATGCGGTCCTCCACCCGGTCCAGTGCGGCGGTGATCTCGCCGCGGTCGCGGACGTAGCCGATGCTCTCGCCGTCCAGGCTCACCTCGAAGCCCAGATCGAAGGTGTAGGCGGAGATGATCAGGATCACGGCGCACAGCATCAGGATCATGGGTGCGGCGCGGCCCCGGCGGGTATGCTGCTTTTCGGTGCGGCGGGCCTGCGCCCGCTGATAGCGCTCGATCCGCCAGGCGTCATGGGACCTGAGCCATCCGGCAAAGGATTCCACCTCGCCGGTGACAAAGCGGAAAACAGCTCTCGCGCCCCGCAGAAGAAGATTGCGCAGCAGCAGGAGCACCCAGGCGACGCCGCTGAACACGGCGGCCAGGACGCCCAGAACGCCCCGCAGGCTGGCCGAGCCGGCGCCGATGGCGGCCAGGCGGCGAACGCGAAGCCGCAGCCTGACCCATCGCCTGCGCAGCAGGCCGGAGGGGCCGGAGCGCAGAGCGTAGCTTTCGGTGGACAACATAGAAAACGGGTTCCTTTCTATCGTAAACCGGAAAAATTACAAAATAGTTACAACCACATCATACGGGATTTTCGTCCAAATGTCAAGTAGAATTCCAAAAGCTTCCGGTTTCCCGCGCCGTCATTGACTTCCCGGCGGTTTTTTGATATGGTAATACCGTATGAATTTGTTCTGTTTCCCCGGAGGGATCTTATGAAACGAAGCCTATTTCTCCGCGCCGCGGCGGCGGTCTGCGCCGTTGTGCTGGGCGGATGCAGCCTGCTCCCCTCGTTCCGCACGCCGGAAGAGATCCGGGCCGCCGAAGAGGCCGCCCAGGCCTCCCGCGCCGAAAACGAGGCGCGGATCGACCCCACCGCCATGGAGTCTGCGCCCCTGGTCTTTCACCGGGAGCTGAGCAACAGCCAGGGGACGGTGCTGGCCCTGTATTCCGTTTCCCTGCCGCAATTTGACGACACCGGCGTGAAAAGCCAGAGCTTTCAGCGCATCAACCGCCGTTTTCAGGACGAGCGGGACGCGCTGGACGCCGACTGCGACAGCTTCTTTGCCCAAACGAAGCAGTCGCTGGGCGAGGGGTGGGACGCGCTGACCGAAGAGGGCGACCCCGCGTCGATCAATGTGGCGTACACCGTGCTGCGGGCGCCGGCGGGCTATCTTTGCGTCCGGTTCGATTATGAGATGCGCGTCAACGGCCAGACCGATTATTATTCCAAGGCGGCGGTCTTTCTGCTGGACAACGGCTGGGAGCTGGATCTGCCCACCCTGCTGGGCAGCGATTACGAGAAGGTCTCGGCCATGCTGCTGGAGGACGTGCTCGACTGGTGCGGGGAGAACGGCGTGACGGTGGACGACCCCGAGGCCCTTGCGCTCTCGGATCTGGAGGACGGCTATGCCCTCACCGCCACCGCCATCTGGTTCTACACCAAGCCCTTCCAGCTGAGCAACCGGGACGGCACCCGCTACGCCGTCCGCATCCCCCTCACCGATTATTTCCCCTATCTGACCTTACAGTGACCGATAAGAAAGGAGTGTTTCCCATGCGCGCTTACGAACGTCTGCTGCATTACGTTTCCTTTGACACCGCCTCCGACGAGACCTCCCCCTCCTGCCCCAGCACGGAAAAACAGCTCGTGCTGGCCCGGGAGCTGGTAAAGGAGATGAACGGGCTCGGGCTGGAAAACGTCCGGCTGGACAAAAACGGCTATGTTTACGGCACCATTCCCGCCACCATCCCCGATTACAGAGGGCCTATCCTGGGCCTGATCGCCCATATGGACGTATCCGACGCCGTGCCCACCGCCGATATCAAGCCCCGCATCGTGGAGCATTACGACGGGGGCGACATCGTTCTCAACGAGGCGCTGGGCGTAGTCCTGAGCCCCAAAGAGTTCCCCGAGCTGACGGCGAAAAAGGGCTGTGCCCTGATGGTCACCGACGGCACCACCCTGCTGGGCGCCGACGACAAGGCCGGCATCGCCGAGATCCTCACCCTGGCCGAGGAGCTGATGGCCGATCCCACCATCCTTCACGGGCCGGTGCAGGTGGCCTTTACCCCCGACGAAGAGATCGGCCGGGGCGCCGACCTGTTCGACGTGGCGGGCTTCGGCGCCGATTTCGCCTATACGCTGGACGGCGGCGCCTACGGCGAGGTGGAATATGAAAACTTCAACGCCGCCGGCATGCGGGTGCGCGTGTCCGGGAAGAACATCCATCCCGGCTCCGCCAAGGGCAAGATGAAAAACGCCCTGCGCATCGCCATGGAGTTTGAAATGCTGCTCCCCGCCGCCCAAAAGCCGGAATATACCGAAGGCTACGAGGGCTTCATTCATCTCAACGGCATGTCCGGCTCGGAGGAGAGCGCCGAAATGCAGTATATCCTGCGGGATCACGACGCCGCCAAGCTGGAGGAGAAGAAGGCTGTTTGCCTTGCGGCCGCCGAATATCTCAACAAAAAATACGGCGAAGGCACGGTCTGCGCCGAGATCCGGGATTCCTACCGCAACATGCTGGAGCAGATCCGCCCCCACTTCCACCTCATCGACAACGCTTTCGAGGCCATCCGCCGCACCGGCGTCGAGCCAAGGGCCGTGGCCATCCGGGGCGGCACCGACGGGGCGCGGCTTTCGTTCATGGGTCTGCCCTGCCCCAATCTGGGCACCGGCGGCGGCAATTTCCACGGCAAGCTGGAATACTGCTGCATCGACGAAATGGATCTTTCGGTCAAGTGCCTGCACCATCTGGTGGCGCTTTACAGCAAATAACGAATCAAAAAGGGCGGTCTTCCGCCCTTTTTTCGGAGGAACTATGCTCTTCAAAAATGCTTTTGTCTTTACGGGAGACGCCTTTGAAAGGCTGGACGTGGCGGCGGAAAACGGCGTGATCACCGCCGTGGGCGCGCTGGACGGGCCGGGCGAGGACTGCGCCGGGCAGTATCTTTTGCCCGGGCTGGTCGATCTGCACACCCACGGCTGCGGCGGCCGGGACTTCGACACCGCAAGCTCCGGTCAGCTTCGGGAAATGGAGAAAACCTACGCCCGCCACGGCACCGCCGCGGTGCTGGCCACGCTGATGACCGGCCCCGAGGACGCCATGCGGGCCGCCGCCCGCCGCTGCGGCGCGGCCTGCGGCGGCGTGATCAAAGGGATCTATCTGGAGGGGCCCTTCCTCTCCCCCGCAAAAAAGGGCGCTCACCGGGCCGACTGTCTGCGATCGCCGGACGGAGCGTTTTTTGACGAGCTGTGCGCTCTGTCGGGCGGAAAGGTGCGGCTGATCACGGTAGATCCCTGTGCCGAGGGGGCCTTGGCGTTCATCCGCCATGCGGCGAAGACCTGCCGGGTGGCGCTGGGGCACACGCCGGCGGATTACGAGACCGCGCAGGCGGGCTTTGCCGCCGGGGCAAGTCAGGTCACCCATCTCTTCAACGCCATGGCGCCGCTGCACCATCGGGAGCCCGGTCTTGCCGGAGCGGCGCTGGCGGGAGACTGCTTTGCGGAGCTGATCTGCGACGGGATCCATCTCCATCCCGCCGTTTTGAAGCTGAGCTTTGCCGCGCTGGGCGCGCGGGCGGTGGTCATCTCCGATTCCATGGCCGCCTGCGGCCTGGCCGACGGGCAATATTCCCTGGGCGGGCAGGAGGTGACCGTCCGGGGCCGCCGGGCCACGCTGTCCGACGGCACGCTGGCAGGCTCGGTGACCTTTGCCTTTGACGGGATGCGGCAGCTGATCCGGGCGGGCGTTCCCGCGGCGGAGGCCGTCCGGGCCGCGACCCTTACCCCCGCGAAGGCCGCCGGACTGGAGGGGGTCTGCGGCGTCATCGCGCCGGGGCGGCAGGCCGACCTGCTGCTCTGCGGCGGCGAATGGGATCTGCAGGCCGTCTGGCTGGCGGGAGAACGGCTCAGATAATCCGATAAGATTTTCACGCGGGCGCGGGCGCGCCCGCTTTTTTTGATTTCTCTTGCGTCTTGACCGGAAACCGCCTATAATAGAGGCGGTTTTTCCGATTTTCATGATTTGTCGATGAAGGAGCGTTTCTCCATGAAGCAGCCCTCGCGTATGCGGATCGAATCCAACTTTGCCGCCCTGCAGGGGCTTTACTGGGCGGGGGCCTGCGCGCTGACGGCCTTTACCGCCGTCTATCTTTCGTGGCAGGGCCTGTCAGACGGTCAGATCGGCTACACCGCCTCGCTGATCTATCTGGTGACCATCGTTTTGAGTCTGCTCTTGTCGGGCTATTCCGACAGGCATCCCGCCTTCCCGCTGAAAAAGCTGATGACCCTTCTGTTTCTGGCGTCGCTTTTCCTGACGGCAGGGCTGCACCTTCTGCCCATGCCGCTGGCGCTGCTGATCTCGGCCTATGTGCTGGCCTGCTCGCTGGACAACTGTCTCGGCCCCATGTCCACCTCGCTGATGATGCAGTATCTCAACGGGGGCATCCCGGTGCGCTACGGCTGGCCCCGGGGCGTGGGAAGCATCGTCTATGCCCTGACGGCCTACGGTCTGGGGATCTGGATGGACCGCGTTTCCCCGGGCATTTTGCCGCCGGTGTTTTTGGGGATGGACGTGCTGGGGATCGCCGTTTTGTGGCTCATGCCCGACCCGCCGCCCCGGCAGGAGCCGCCCCGGGACGAAGCCGCGCCGAAGGATTCTTACTTCGCCATGCTGCGGCGCAATCCCACGCTGGTGCTGCTCCTGCTGGCCTGCATCGTTTCGGGCATGGGCATCTGCCCCGCCTCCACCTATCGCATCCGCATCGTGGAGCAGCTGGGCGGCTCGGCGGCCCAGCTGGGGAAGATGGTCTTTCTGGACGCGGGCGCGGAGCTGCCCATCATGTTCCTGTCGCCCCTTTTGCTGCGGCGGATGAAGGTGGAGAGCCTGCTCACCGTTTCCTTTCTGGCGAATGCGGTCAAGCCGCTGCTGCTGGTGTGGGCGGGGAGCATCCCGGCGCTTTATGCCGCGTCGCTGTTCAATTTCTTCTGCTTCGGCATTTACGGCTTTGCCTCTGTGCTGTTTGCAAACGCCATCGTGACCCCCGGCGAGACGGTGCGGAGCCAGTCGCTTTTGTCCCTGTGCTACACCAGCGGCATCGGCGGCATCCTGGGCAACCTGCTGGGCGGCGCGCTATTGCCCCGCATCGGGCTGCGGGCGCTGCTGTATACCTGCTGCGGCCTGTGCTGTCTGGGGGCGGCGCTGATGCTTTTGTGTGTGCGGCGCTACCGGAAAGAAAAAATTTAAGATCAGAAAAAGCAGGCCCTGCGGCCTGCTTTTTTCTTTTTCTCGGAAATCTTCGTTCCCGGTCTTGACATCCGCCCGGAAAAGTGATATATTTATCCTACCATAAGACAAATACATCACTTTTTGGAGGTTATCATGAATCATTCAAATGTCACCAGAAAGATCGATCCCCGCCTGGGCCTGCTGGGGTTTCTGGGCCTTTTGGGCTTTGGCGGGATCTGGACCTACCGTCTGGATCACACCGTCTTCCCCTTTCTCTTCTTTGGCTTTTTCGGGTTTTTCGGCTTTTATTTCGAGGGAAAAATGTCCGGCACCCTGATGGACGAGCGGTTTCTGCAAAACAAGCTGCGGGCCGAGCACGCCGCTTATCGGATCGGATTATGGATCGCGTTTTTCGCGCTGGTCCTCACGACCGTCAACGATCGGATGTGGATCAGGCTCACAGGGGCCAGCGATCCCCTGTGGGTCAACAACGGCAAGCTGCTGTTTCTCACCGTCGTGCTGTCGCTGGCAGCCGCGCTTGCGATCTTCCTTTCCCAATATTTGCTCTATCGTTACGATCACGAGCCCTTTGACGAAAGCGAGTTCTGATCTATGGACGGTTTTTTCTGCGATCTGAAAAAATATCGCCTTCTCAAGGGTCTTACGCAAGAGGAGCTTGCGCAGATGGTGGGCGTGCGGCGGGAGACCGTCATGCGGCTGGAAAAGGCGCAGTACAATCCTTCGCTCAAGCTGGCCTTCGATCTGGCAAAGGCCGTGGATGCGCCCATCGAGGCTCTGTTCCGGTTTGAAGACTGATTTGATAAAAAGCAGGCCCTGCGGCCTGCTTTTTGATCATTTTCCCCCGATGTTTTTCATTTCCGCGATGTCGGGCACCCGGGGCACGTAGGCCTCCAGATAGTCCAAAAGGGCGGCGGGCTCGCGGAAATCGGCCCAGAGGGCGCGGCTGTTCGGGCTGAGGAAGCCCTTTTCGATGCTGCTTTCCAGCAGGGCCAGCAGCGGGACGTAATAGTCCTCCGCGTTGAACAGGGCGATGGCCTTGCCGTGGCGGCCGAGCTGCTTTAAGGTGAGGATCTCGAAAAACTCATCGAAGGTGCCGATCCCGCCGGGGACGGCCACAAAGGCGTCGGCCCGCTCCTCCAAAATCTGCTTGCGCTGGCGCATGGTCTCGGTATAGACGAACTCGTCGCAATGCGGATACAGCACGCCGTCTACGTTGAAGAACGAAGGGGCCACCCCCACGATCCTCCCGCCGCCGGCCTTGCAGCCCCGGGCCGCCGCGCCCATCAGGCCCCGGTCGCCGCCGCCGAACAGCAGGGTGTGCCCCCGCTTCCCCATTTCCCGGCCCAGCGCCTCCACCGCCCGCACATAGGCGGGGTCGATGTCGTTGCTGGAGGCTCCGTACAGGCAGATCACCATGGCGTTTTCCTCCCTTTTTCTTTCGGTTGGGCAATATTGTAGCACAAAAAGAAGTTTTTCGCAATCGTATGGACAGCGGCGGCGGAAAATGGTATACTGAAGCTTAGTGAGTTCACATCCCGCGGCGTCTTTCGCCGCCGAAAAGGAGATTTATGCTATGGAATACGATCCCAAAAAAGTCATCTGCTCCTGCGGCCGTGTCACCTGCGGCGACGTGGCCCAGGCTGTGAAAAACGGCGCAAAGACCCTGGAGGACGTGCGGGAAGCCACCCGCGCCACCGCCTTCTGCGGCTCGTGCACCGACCGGGTGGAGGCGCTCCTCGGTCAGCTGCTCTCCGGCGAGGCCGGTCCCGCCGCCCAGTCTCCCGCGCCCGCCGTTTCCCCCGCCGATCTGCCCGCCGCGCTGGTGCGCAAGGTATGCGACGACCTCTTTTACGTGGGCGCGTCGGATCACCGCATCGCCCTGTTTGAAAACCAGTATCCCGTCCCCGACGGCATGGCGTACAACAGCTATGTTCTGCTGGATAAGAAAACCGTTTTGTTCGACACCGCCGACCAGTCGGTGAGCGAGGTCTTTCTCCGCAACGTCGAAGCCGCGCTGAACGGCCGCAAGCTGGACTATGTGGTGGTGCACCACATGGAGCCCGACCACGGCGCCACGCTGGGGGCCGTACTGAAAAAATGGCCCGAGGCGCAGGTGATCTGCACCGCCGGAGCCAAAAAGATGATCGGGCAGTTTTTCGGCGCCGACGCCGCCGCCCGGGCGCAGGAGGTGCGGGACGGGGTCTCGGTGATGACCGGCGCGCACATCCTGTCCTTCCACACCGCCCCCATGGTGCATTGGCCCGAGGTGATGGTGACCTATGACCGCACGTCTGAAACGCTGTTCTCCGCCGACGCCTTCGGCACCTTCGGCGCCCTCAACGGCAATCTGTTTGCCGACACGGGCGATTTCCCCGTCAGCGAATACCGCCGCTATTACAGCAACATCGTGGGCAAGTTCGGCCCGCAGGTGCAGGCCGCGCTGAACAAGCTCTCGGCGCTGAAGATCTCCCGCATCTGTCCCCTGCACGGCCCCGTTTTCCGGCAGGATCTGGACGAAATTCTGGAAAAATACCGCCTGTGGAGCACCTATGAGCCCGAGGAAAAGGGCGTCGTCATCGCCTACGCCTCGGTCTACGGCCACACTGCCAACGCCTGCTTTGCCCTGGCCGACGCGCTGAGCGAGCGCGGCGTGCGGGACGTGCGTCTGTTCGACGTGTCCAAGACCGACGGCTCGTATATCCTGTCCGAGGTCTTCCGCCGCTCCCATCTGGTGCTGGCCTCGGTGACCTATGCGGGCGGCCTGTTCCCCGCCATGGAATCCCTGATCCTGGAGCTGAAGAACCACGGGCTGAAAAACCGCACCGTCGCCCTGATGGAAAACGGCACCTGGGCCCCCGTTTCGGGCAAAAAGATGACCGAGCTGCTCACCGGCGCTCCCGTCACCCTGCTGGAGCAGAAGGTGACCCTGCTCTCCGCCATGAAGGAGAGCCACCGCCCCGCGCTGGAGGCGCTGGCCGACGCGCTGGCCGCCGGGATCGTGGGCTGAACCCGGCCTGCCTTCAGCCATCTCCCGCTTTTCAAAAAACGATCCGCAGCGACGTAAACAAGCCTCCCCTTACGCAGGGGAGGCTTGTTTTTTTGTTTTACAGATCCTGATCCCGCAGCCAGGTGAGAAAGCTCCGGGCCGCCGAAAGCTGCCGGTCATCCAGATCCCTCAGCAGCTCGGCCACTCCGCGCCATTCTCCGCCGTCGGAAGGCACTGCCGTCCCCACCAGAAATTCATCCGGCGTGGTGTCCAGCGCCGCGGCCAGCCGCATGAT
>JAFOPS010000057.1 GCA_017394205.1 Clostridia bacterium
ACGGCGTCAGCCGTCTGATACTTTTCGCCGGAATACAGGCGGATCTGATCGACCTTTTCTTCCCACTCGTCTGCCCCGTCTTTTCCGCAAAGCGGCTCCTTTACCCGCAGCTCGCCGCCAGTCACCTTCAGCCAGGTGAGCCGCGCGCCCTGCGGATCCCGCGAGATCTTATAGACTCTTGCGCCCAATGCCGCTCCGGCCTTCGGCGCGATCATGATCTCATCCAGCCCGCCGAGCAGCGCTTCCACACCTTCCAGCTTGAGCGCCGAGCCAAAAAAGCAGGGATAGACACGCCGTTGTGCCACAGCCGCAGCAAGAGAGGATGCTGAAATCTTCCCGTTTTCCAGATATTCTTCCAGAAGAGCTTCGTCACACAGCGAGATCTGCTCGCATCTTGCCGCGTCGTCAGTTGCGGAAAAATCAACGCAGCGACTGCTGAGCCGCGTTTGCAGATCGTGTATCAGTACGGATTTGTCAGCGCCGGCCAGATCCATTTTGTTAATGAACAAAAATGTCGGGATCTCATAGCGCCGCAAAAGCCGCCACAGCGTCTCCGTGTGGCTCTGTACGCCGTCTGTCCCGCTAATCACCAGAATGGCATAATCCAGCACTTGGAGCGTCCGCTCCATCTCGGCAGAAAAATCCACATGGCCCGGCGTATCCAGCAGGGTGATTTCAGTTTGCGGGAGATTCATGCGCGCCTGCTTGGAAAAAATCGTGATGCCACGTTCCCGCTCAAGGGCATTATTGTCCAAAAACGCGTTTTTGTGGTCGACGCGGCCCAATTTGCCGATGCTTCCGCTGACGAACAGCATCCCTTCGGACAGCGTCGTCTTTCCCGCATCCACATGTGCCAATATTCCGACCACCAGTTTTTTCATACTATATTCCTTTTCTTATCGCTCAAAAATGGTCATCAGTTCGGCAGACGGCTCTTCCCCGTATTCGCTGATCTCAAAGGTTTCGATATGCCCGATCGTTTCGGCCGCGTCGCCGAACTTTTCCCGCACCAGCGCGTCATATTGTTTCCGGTGATTGGCAAACATCCGCTCAAACCGTTCGCGCAGATGGGCGATCTGCTTTTCCCGCGGCCATTTGGTCCGTTCCATGTTGTCGGGCCAGCAAAGCCAGTCAAAATACTGGCACTCGTGGCAGCTTGCCGCCTGCACGATGCTTTCCATCGTATCGTCGATGGGAACGATCACGTCCGGCCGGAAGGGATAAGGCTTTTGAAAGCTGTCGTGCCAAAACAGCACTACCGGCATATGCTCCATACTGGGCGTATCCGGGCAGATGGCAGGCACCGTCAGCAGGTACGAGGCGTCCTGTACCAGCTGCGCCGTATATCGATGATCGGCGTGATAATCATTGAGCCTGTTGGTGATGATGACATCGGGAGAAAAGGCACGAATATAGCGAATGAGTTCTTCCCTGACTGCCAGCGTGGGCTCCAGACGTCCGTCGGGATGATCCATCACGTCGTACCGTCCCCCGAAAATAGCTCCGGACCGAGCCGCTTCGGCCCGGCGAATGGCTGCCAGCGGCGCGCCGGCAAGTTCCGGTTTATAAGTTCCCGCACTGCCGTCGGTGACCGACAGCAGCCGAACCTCCCAGCCCTTCCGACAGAGCTTCATCAACAATCCGCCCGCGCTGGTATCCGCGTCGTCGGGGTGGGCTCCGATGCTGAGAATGCGCATAGCTTTTTCTTTCACGATCGATCCCTCTCATCTTTATTGTAATAATATTTTATTATAACAAATGATTCCCCGTTTGACAATGGCAGAATGAAAATCCCGCTTCTTTCTGCGCCATGCGCAAAGCCGCTTTTTAACATCTTGAAAAGCAACAGCCGACATGCTATTATGATCATAATTTTTTAATCTGGAGGCGGCATATGGGACTGAAGTTGATAAAGCTCACCTGGGAATATGAAACCCAACTCGGCGAAATGATCGACGAGTGGACAAAAGATCAGGAGATCAACCACACGAATCACTCGCCGTGGGCGATATTCAAAAACGATTATCATGATTTCAGCCGTTACCTGGAGCAATTGGAAGTGAAAACCGCAACGGCAGACCGGGTCCCTGATTCCGTATTTTTCCTCCTGGATGAAGAAAAGAACAGGCTTCTCGGTGCGGTGAACATCCGTCATGAGCTGAACGCTGATCTTTTGCAGGAGGGCGGGCATATCGGCGCCGGAATCCGGCCCGCCGAAAGAAGAAAGGGCTATGCCACAGAGATGATCCGCCTGGCGCTCATCGAATGCAAAAAGCTGGGGATCGACAGGGTGCTGGTGACATGCGACAAAGACAACATCGGTTCGGCCAAATCCATTATCAACAACGGCGGCGTTTTGGAAAACGAATTTGTCAGTTCCGACGGCGAGATCGTTCAACGATATTGGATCACACTTTGAAACCGACAGCTTTTGAAAATGGGCGGTCCGTTATTCGGATTGCCCATTGATTGTGCATAAAGCAAACGATTTTTGTGGAAAAACGGTAAAAAATATGCTACAGTAAGGAAAACCGATATTCGGAGGTGCGAATGATGCGCATCATCAAGGCAAAAAGCTATCAGGATCTCAGCCGTAAGGCGGCAAATATTATTTCGGCACAGGTGATCCTTAAGCCAAACTGTGTTTTAGGCCTTGCCACCGGGTCTACGCCGCTGGGCACCTATCGCCAGCTCGTGGAATGGTATCGCAAGGACGATATCGATTTTTCAAAAGTCACCACGTTCAATCTTGACGAATATGTCGGTCTCGGACCGGACGATCCGCAAAGCTACTACAGCTATATGCGGCAAAATCTTTTCGACCTTACAAATCTTCGGCCCGGATCCTGCCACGTTCCGGACGGCTGTGCGGCCGACCTTGCCGCGGCCTGTCGGGATTACGACGCCGCCATTTCCGAGGCGGGCGGGATCGACCTGCAGCTTTTGGGCATCGGAAGCAACGGACACATCGCCTTCAACGAGCCCGGAGCGGCCTTTGAAAAGGATACGCATATCGTCAGTCTTCGGGAAAGCACCATTGCGGCGAACAGCCGATTTTTCCCGGACGGCTGCGTCCCGCGGCAGGCCATCACCATGGGGATCCGTCTGATCATGCAGGCGCGGAAGATCCTGCTCATTGCAGACGGCCCCGGCAAGCGAAACGCGCTGCACCGCGCGCTTTACGGCCCTATCAGCGCCGAAATACCCGCTTCGATCCTTCAGCTTCATCCCGACCTCACGGTGATCTGCCACGTAGAGGAGGATGACTGATGCGGATTGCGGCTTTGGATATCGGCGGCACGGCGATCAAATCCGCGCTTTGGAACGGCACTTCCCTTCTTGACATGCGGGAAGATCCTTCGCCCACCTGCTCGGCGCAGGCGCTGCTGTTTGCTGCCGCGTCAACGGTCAAGCGTTTCGGTCCCATCGACGCTCTCGGCGTCGCGACGCGCGGCCAGGTCAGCCGCGACGGTTTGATCATCTTTGACAACGGGCCGGTTGCCGACTACACCGGCACGAATGTCCGTCGATGGTTTCTCACTGCTCTTGGCTGCCCCGTCGCAGTGGAAAATGACGTGAACGCCGCAGCGATCGGCGAGGGCCGCCTCGGCGCCGCAGCGGGATTGTCCGATTATCTTTGTCTGACCTATGGCACGGCGGTGGGCGGCGCGATCGTGCAAAACGGCTCAATCTACCGCGGTGCAAACGATTCTGCCGGCGAGTTCGGCGCCATGCAGCTTTTTTCTCAGGATCCCGGCGGCGAAGGCTTATGCGCTGCCTTTTATGAAAACCTCGCTTCAGCCTCGGCGCTGGTACGTGCAGCGAAGTCGATCGACCCGGAAATCGAAAACGGCCGCATGGTTTGCGAGCGAATGAATGAGCCCGCTCTTCAACCGACGATCGATCGCTGGGTCCGCAACGTCAGTTACGGACTGAGTACACTGATCCATATTTTCAACCCGTTCTGCATCGTGTTGGGCGGCGGGATCATGGAAAACGTCGCGCTCTTTCAAAAGATCGCCGCCTGCACCGCCGGCCAATTGATGCCTGGTTTTGAAATGGCTGAGCTTCGCCGGGCGCGATTGGGCAATCGCGCGGGTCTCATCGGCGCCGCGCTTCTTGCGCAAGAACAATTGAGCCCGTGATCGTATCACAAAAATCCGCCGCGGCCAGCCTGCCGCGGCGGATTTGTTACTGTCTTTACTTCTTTGCGATGACTTCGATCTCTACCAAACCGCCCTTGGGCAGCGCGGCTACCTCGACGCAAGAGCGTGCGGGAAGAACGTCGCCATGGATATATTCGGCATAGATTTTATTGACTGCGCCGAAATCGTTCATATTTTTGATGAACACCAGCGTCTTGATGATGCTTTCCATTCCGAGTCCCGCCTCGGCAAGGATCGCCTTGACGTTTTCCAGCGACTGCCGGGTTTGCGCTTCAACGCCTTCCGCAAGATTCCCGGTCGCAGGGTCTATGCCAAGCTGACCGGAGGTGTAAACAAGCTGATCGATCTCAACAGCCTGAGAATACGGGCCGATGGCGCCCGGCGCTTTTTCCGTGTTGATCTTTTTCTGCATATGACATCCTCCTCGTCCCGGCGCAGACAGGCGCCGCCTGTGATAGTGGTTCTATTCTACCACAAGACGGGGCGGTTTTCCAGTCCTTCTGCCGATTTTTCGGATTACTTACAAGCCAAGGTCGCTCATGGCGGAAAACAGCTCCCGCTGTGCGGCGCTTCCGGCGCGCACCAGCGGCAAGCGCAGTCCGCCGTGGATCCTGTTCATCCGGAGGAGCGCTTCTTTCACGGGAATGGGATTCACCTCACGAAACAGCGCCTGGATCAGCGGTTGACAGCGAATCTGGAGCGCGGCGGCCTCTTCCCTGTTTCCGGCCCGCCAAAGATCGATGATTTGCCGGGTCTCACGTGGGATCACGTTTGCCATTGTGGAGATCACACCCACCCCGCCCAGCGAAAGGATCGGGACGATCTGATCATCGTTTCCGCTGTAAAGGGCAAAATCCTTCGGGCAGAGACGCTTCGTTTTCAGAATCAATCCAAAGTCACCGGACGCCTCTTTTGTGCCGAAAATGCGGGGATGCTTTGCCAGCGTTGCGTAAGTCTCGGCCGCAATGCAGAGCCCCGTTCGCGAAGGCACGTTATACAACAGGATGG
>JAFOPS010000011.1 GCA_017394205.1 Clostridia bacterium
CATGCGGCCAAGCTTTATCAGGGCATTACCACCGAGGTCTGCGGGCAGTGCGGCTACAGCCCCTATCCGTATCCGGCCGAAAAGGCCGACGGCGACGGCTGGCGCTGCGCCTCCTTTGCAGACTATGCCCGCAGACTGGACAGCGGGCGCTGGCCCATGGGCACCAATCTGGCGCCGCTGGTGGGACACGGACGCATCCGGGCCTGCGTGGCGGACTATGACGACCGCCCCGTCACCGCCGGCGAGCTGGAGGAGATGAAGCGCATCCTCCGCCGGGAGCTGGAGGCGGGCGCCTGGGGCATGTCTTTGGGCCTGGAGTATTCTCCCGGCTGCTTTGCGTCCCGGGAGGAGCTGCGGGAGCTGGGCGCAGTGGTGCGGGAGTTCGACGGACTGCTCACCGCCCATCTGCGCAACGAGGGAGCGCTGCTTCCCCAGGCCATCGAGGAGCTTTTGAGCGTGGGACGGGACACAGGCGTCCACGTCCACGTTTCCCATCTGAAGATCGACGATTTCCGACACCATGGAAAGGCGCCTGAAATCTGGAAAATATTAGAAGACGCCAGAGCGCAGGGCATCAACGTGACCCAGGATATGTATCCCTACACCGCCTCGTCCACCGGCCTCACCAACCGGGTGCCGAAATGGGCGCTGGAGGGCGGCGACGCCGCCGTGGAGCAGGTGCTGGCCGGCCCCCGCCGGCAGGAGGTGCTGGACTTTATCCGGGAGAAATACTATTTCAACGCGGAGCGGGCCGAAACGGCGCTCATCAGCGACGAGCACGGCTTTTGGCCGGAGATCCGGGGCAAGACGCTGCGGCAGGTGGCCGAGGAGCTCCTGCACACCGACGATTATGCCGAGGCGGCGGCAGAGATCCTCACCCGCACCCACGGCTCGGCCGACGGCATCTTTTTCGTCATGAGCGAAGAAGACATGCTGTATTTCCTGGGAAAAGACGTGAGCGTCTGCTCCGACGGCTCGGCCTATCCCATCGACCCCGCCAAAATGGACAGTCTGCCCCATCCCCGCTCTTACGGGGCCATCGCGGAGTTTTTCCGGCTGGCGCGGGAAAAGCGGCTCTGCACGCCGGAGGAAGCGGTGCGCCGCGTCACCTGGAAGGCCGCCCGGATGCTGGGCATGACCGACCGCGGCCTGCTCAAGCCGGGCCTGGCCGCCGACATCACCGTATTTGATCCTGCCTCCATCGCGCCGCAGAGCACCTATCTGGATCCCATCCGCCCGGCAAAGGGCGTGGCCCATGTGGTTCTGAACGGCGCCGTGGCGCTGGAAAACGGCGTACAGACCGACCTGCGGGCGGGCAGGCTCCTGCGCCGGACATACGATAAGAAAACGAGGTGAAGCCCCTTGTACAGCAAAAAACGGAACCTGTTGTTCCTGGTGAACGCCCACGCGGGCAAGGAAGCCATCCGCACCCCCTTTCTGGCGGTGATGAACACCTTTGTCAAGGCGGGCTATCAGCCCACGGTCTATATCACCCAGCGCAGCGGCGAGCTGCCCGAGTTGACGGCCCGGGAGGCAGGAGAATATGATCTGGTGGTGTGCTCCGGCGGCGACGGGACGCTCAACGAGACCATCAACGGTCTGATGAGGCTGGAGCATCCGCCGGTGCTGGGCTATATCCCCGCCGGCACCACCAACGATTTTGCCATGAGCCTTTGTCTGCCCCACAACATCGAAACGGCGGCCAAGGTGGCGGTGACGGGGACCACCATCGCCGTGGACGTGGGCAGATTCGGCGAGGACTATTTTTCCTATGTAGCGGCCTTCGGCGCCTTTACCGACGTGCCCTACGCCACCAGCCAGGAGGCCAAAAATATCCTGGGCAAGCTGGCCTATGCGCTGGAGGTGGCCCAGCGGCTGGGCAATCTGCCCTCGTACCGCATCCGGCTGGAGCACGACGGCGGCGTCATCGAGGACGAGATCCTCATCGGTCTGGTGAGCAACAGCAGCTCGGTGGCGGGATTCCCCCTGGGCAAGTGGATCGACATTTCCATGAACGACGGCCTTCTTGAGGTCACCCTCATCCGCAAGCCGCCCATGCTCATCGAGCTCACCCGGGTGATCAACACGCTGCTGATCGGCGAGCTGGATGAGGAGCTGATCTATTCCGTGAAAACCAAAAAGCTGCGCATCACCTGCGACACCCCGATCCCCTGGACGCTGGACGGGGAATACGGCGGCTCGCGCCGGGCGGTGGACATCGAGAACGTCCATCAGGCCCTGCGGATCAACGTGCCCGCCGAGCAGCTTGAGATGAAAAAGCTGAAGGGGATCCTCCATGATTAAAACGCGGTTCGGCCTGTGGGACGGGGCGGTGTGCGCCCTCATCCTGCTTTTGGCGCTGGGGCTGGCGCTGGGCGTGGGCGCCGCGGCCCGGAGCGAGGGCGCGGTGGTGACTGTCAGCGCCGACGGCGCTCTGGCGCTGCAAAAGCCGCTGGAGGGGACGGAGGGCCGCTTCCCCATCGACGGGGAATATCCACTCACCGTCTGCATCTCCGGCGGAAAGGTGTGGGTGGAGGATTCCCACTGCCCCGGGGGCGACTGTCAGGCGCAAAGGCCCATCTCCCGGCCGGGGCAGAGCATCGTCTGTCTGCCCGGGCGGATCACTGTGGCCATTCGGGGCGGCGACGGCGCAGCCGACCTGATCGTGGGGTGAGCGCATGGACAGACGGGTGAAAACGCTGGCGCTGTGCGCCCTTTTGACGGCGCTGGCACTGGGGCTCTCATATGCGGAGCGGATGATCCCCCTGGGGCTCCTGATCCCTCTGCCGGGGATCAAGCTGGGGCTGGCCAACGTGGTGACGCTGTTCGCCCTGTGCTTTTTAGGGACGGGGCCGGCGTTCGGGATCCTGATCGCACGGTGTTTTCTGGGCAGCCTGTTTGCGGGCAGCCTTTCGGGGCTGATTTTTTCGCTGACGGGCGGCCTTCTGGCCATGGCCGTGATGGCGGCCGCCCGCAGGAGCGGACGGCTTTCGGTTTACGGCGTGAGCGTATGCGGCGCGGCGGCCCACAACATGGGGCAGATCTGCGCCGCCATGGCGGTGATGAAAACGACGGCGGTGATCTCTTATCTGCCGGTGCTGCTGGTGACCGCCGTTTTTGCCGGGGCGCTGACGGGCGCCGCGGCGGCGGGCGTGTTCCGCGCCGCGCAGGCCTCGGGCTTTGCGGCGCACAGCCGGGAAGGATCGAAGGAAACAACCGAAGGACAAGGAGGCGGAGCATGACAGAACGGGAAACGCTGCAGGCCTGGATCGACGAGAGCCGCCGCATCGTCTTTTTCGGCGGTGCGGGAGTGAGCACGGAATCGGGCGTGCCTGATTTTCGCTCGCAGGACGGACTCTACCGTCAGACATGGAAATATCCCCCCGAAACGATCCTGAGCCATACCTTTTTTCGACAGAATACGGCGGAATTTTACGAATTTTACAGGGCGAAAATGCTCCCGCTGGAGGCCCGGCCCAACGCGGCCCACAAAAAGCTGGCCGAGCTGGAGCGGGCCGGAAAGCTGACGGCGGTGATCACCCAGAACATCGACGGGCTGCATCAGGCGGCGGGCAGCAAAAACGTGCTGGAGCTCCACGGCTCGGTGCACCGGAACCGCTGCACCCGCTGCGGGAAGTCTTTTGACGCCGCTTTTATCAAGAGATCGGAGGGGATCCCCCGCTGCGCCTGCGGCGGGATCGTCAAGCCCGACGTGGTGCTCTATGAAGAGAGCCTGGACGGCGACGTGATCTCCCGGGCCGTGGAAGCGCTGGAGCAGGCCGATCTGCTCATCGTAGGGGGCACGTCGCTGGCGGTCTATCCGGCGGCGGGGCTTATCCAGTATTTCGGCGGGCGGCACATCGTGCTCATCAACCGGGATCCCACCCCCTACGACGGGCGGGCCGGGCTGATCCTGCGGGAGCCCATCGGACAGGTGCTGGGGAGCGTGACGGTCCGATGAGCGACCGCACCATCCTGCATTGCGACTGCAACGGCTTTTACGCCTCCTGCGAGCAGCTCAAGCATCCGGAGCTCAAAAAGGTCCCCATGGCGGTGTGCGGCGACCCCGAAAGCCGCCACGGGATCATTCTTGCCAAAAACGAGCTGGCCAAGGGCTTTGGCGTGAAGACGGCGGAGACCATCCGCGAGGCCAGGGCAAAATGCCCCGAGCTGGTGCTGGTGCCGCCGCATCACGAGGAATATGCCCGCTGGTCCAAGGTGGTCAACGCCATTTATCAGCGCTATACCGAGCAGGTGGAGCCCTTCGGCATCGACGAAAGCTGGCTGGACGTGACGGGGAGCCGCACGCTCTTCGGCGACGGGAAGACCATCGCCGACCGTCTGCGCCGGGAGGTGCGGGAGGAAACGGGGCTGACCATCTCGGTGGGGGTGTCCTTCAACAAGATCTTTGCCAAGCTGGGCTCCGACCATAAAAAGCCCGACGCCACCACTGTCATCGGACGGGAGGATATGCCCTATCTGGTCTGGCCAAAGCCGGCCGACGCCCTGCTGTTCGTGGGGAGCCGGGTCAAGCTGACGCTGGCAGGGATGGGCATCCGCACCATCGGGCAGATCGCCCTTGCGGACAAAGAGGCGCTGCGGGCCCGTCTGGGCAAGCTGGGAGAGCAGCTCTGGGAATACGCCAACGGGCTGGACGAGAGCCCAGTGGCCTCGATCTATGACGCCCGCCCCGTGAAATCCGTGGGCAACGGCATGACCTTTCGGCGGGATCTGACGGGCTGGGAGGACGCGGGCATGGGCATCCGCGCGCTGGCCGACGAGGTGGCGGGGCGCATGCGCCGCGAGGGCGTCAAGTGCCGTACCGTCCAGCTCACCGTCAAGGATCCCTCCCTGCGGGTCATCACCCGGCAGCGGGGGCTGGAGCGGCCCACCCATCTGGCCTCGGTGCTGGCCGGGACCTGCATGGAGCTTTTGCGGGACAACTGGGAGGAGCGCAAGCCCATTCGCATGCTGACGGTGACGGCGCTCCAGCTCGTGACGCCTGAGGAGGAGACCGAGCAGCTCCGGATGTTTGACGAGGAGGACGCGGAAAAGCGGAAAAAGCGGGAGGAGCTGGAATCGGCGGTGGACGCCATCCGCAGCCG
>JAFOPS010000058.1 GCA_017394205.1 Clostridia bacterium
AATCGCATTCCTCCTTTCCGGCGCGTTTCAAATTATTTTACCGCATTTCATCTGTGTTTGCAAGGGATCAGCCCGCTGAAATGCCGCGGCTATCATCCCGCGGCCGAAAAAATCCGGGAAAGGAGCGGAGATGCCGTAAAGACTTTGTGAGTTTTCGGAAAAGTCCCAACGATTTATAAAAAAATATTGTTAGTCTTGTATAAAATCTATTGACGAAGAGCGGCTGTTTTTCTATAATAATGTCTAATAATGAAAAAAATAACGATATTTTTTCATTTACTAAAGCGCACAAGGAGTGTGATAAAACTTGAGCCGTTTGAGTATTTACACCCCCGACAGCTCGCAAAAGATCGTCGACGAGATGTACCGCAATCTGGAGCGCCGTATCGAGGTCGCTCCCAAGGGCAATTGTCCCGTGGAGCTGACAGACGCCTTTTTGCGGATGTGTCTCGCCCAGAGCTGCGGGAAATGCGTTCCCTGCCGCATCGGCCTGGCCCAACTCTCCGCCCTGCTGGGCAGGATCCTGGACGGGACCGGGACAGAGGACGACATCCGGACGCTGGAGGAGGCTGCCCAGGCCATCTACGACACGGCGGACTGCGCCATCGGCCGTGAGGCCGGACGCACGGTTCTGGAATGTCTCAGAGGGTTCCGGGACGATTTCACTTCTCACCTGACCACGGGACGCTGCCTCTCCACCTTCGTGGCGGTGCCCTGCGTCTCTTCCTGCCCGGCCCATGTGGACATCCCGGGCTATATCGCGCTGACGGCCGAGGGGCGCTATGCCGACGCGGTGCGCGTCATTCGGGAAGACAATCCCTTCCCCAGCGTATGCGGCCTGATCTGCGAACATCCCTGTGAGGAGCATTGCCGCCGGAATATCATGGACGATTCCGTCAACATCCGCGGTCTGAAGCGGACGGCGGTGGAAAAGGCGGGGCATGTGCCCGCGCCCAAGTGCGCGCCTCCCACGGGACGCAAGGTCGCCATCATCGGCGGCGGCCCCACCGGCCTGACAGCGGCCTATTATCTGGCGCTGATGGGTCACAGCGTCACCGTTTACGAAAAGCAGAAGAAATTCGGCGGCATGCTGCGCTATGGCATCCCGCGCTACCGTCTGCCCGCCCGGTTCCTGGATGAGGATATCAACGTGATCCTTTCCACCGGTATCGAGGCCCATACCGGGGTCGAGATCGGCAAGGACGTCACCTTTACCGAGATCCAGGAAAAATTCGACAGCGTTTACATTGCCATCGGCGCCCATTCCTACAAAAAGATGCGGATCCCCGGTGAAGACGCCGAGGGCGTGATCTCCGCCGTGCAGTTTTTGCGCCTTATGGGCGACGACGAGCCCATGGATATCCGCGGAAAGCGGGTTGTGGTGGTAGGCGGCGGCAACGTGGCGATGGACGCCAGCCGCACGGCCATCCGTCTGGGCGCCTCCGAGGTGCACGTGGTCTATCGCCGGCGCGAACAGGATATGACCGCGCTTCATACCGAGGTCGAGGGCGCCATCGGCGAGGGCGTTGATCTGATCACGCTGAAGGCCCCCGCCGCCGTGGTCACCGACGAAAGCGGAAAGGTGCGGGCACTGCGGGTCAAGCCGCAGATCCCCGGCGAATACAAAGACGGCCGCCCCATGCCCATAGACGCCAACCTTCCCGAAGAAGAGATCCCCTGCGATCTGATCATCGCGGCCGTGGGACAGGCCATCGACTTCGGACACTTTGCCGAGGCGGGCATCGGCGCCTCCCGCTGGGGCACGCTGCAGGCCGAGGAATCGGGCGCCGTGGCCGGCAAAAACGGCATTTATGCCGGCGGCGACTGCGCCTCCGGTCCTGCCACCGTCATCAAGGCCATCGAGGCCGGAAAGACTGCGGCGGCCAATATTGACGAGTATCTGGGCTTCCACAGCGTCATTGATTTCGACACGCCCGTGCCTCCCGCCAAAGCGAAGCTGCGCCTGGCTACCGGCCGGTGCAACATGGTGGACCGCGCCGGCTATGAGCGCATCAAGGACTTTGAGTTGATCGAAATGAGCCTGACCGACGAGCAGGCATGTCAGGAGTGTTCCCGCTGCCTGCGGTGCGATCACTTCGGATACGGCGCATTCCGCGGAGGGAGGAAAGAAGCATGGTAACCTTGACCATCGACGGACGGATCATCACGGTTGAAGAGGGAACGACGATCCTTACCGCTGCCCGCCAGTTGGGTCTGCGGATCCCCACGCTGTGCTATTTGAAGGATGTGAATGAGATCGGCGCCTGCCGGATGTGCGTGGTAGAGGTAGAGGGCAACGATTTGTTGGTGGCTGCCTGCAACGCCCCCTGTGAAGAGGGCATGGTGGTTCGTACCAATACGCCCCGCGTGCGCGCTGCACGGCGGCTGAACATCGAGCTGATCCTCTCCCGCCACAACGCCAACTGCACCGGCTGCACCCGCAGCGGCAACTGCGCGCTGCAGACGCTGGCCCGGGAAATGAACGTGCTGGATCTGCCCTTCCCGCAGCAGCCCGTGTTCCGCCCCTGGGACCACGAGCACGTTTTGATCCGTGAAACGTCCAAGTGCATCAACTGCATGCGCTGCGTTTCGTTCTGCGATAAGATCCAGAACATGCACGTCTGGGACGTGACCGGCACCGGCGCCCATACCGGTGTGGGCGTGCGCGACCGGCTGGAGCTGGAGGATGCCGGCTGTGCCTATTGCGGCCAATGCATCACCCACTGTCCCGTGGGCGCGCTGCGCGCCCGTGACGATACCGACGAGGTTTTTGCGGCGCTCAACGATCCTGAAAAGATTTGCGTGGTGCAGGTCGCGCCTGCTGTCCGCGCCGCCTGGGGCGAGGGCTTTGGCCTGAGTCTGGAGGAGGCCACCGTCGGTCGTATGGTGGCGGTGCTCAAGGCCATCGGCTTTGACTACGTGTTCGACACCGATTTTGCCGCCGACCTGACCATCATGGAAGAGGGCAGCGAGTTTGTGGAGCGCATGA
Source organism: Clostridia bacterium (assembly GCA_017394205.1). Lineage (GTDB taxonomy): Bacteria > Bacillota > Clostridia > Oscillospirales > Butyricicoccaceae > UBA4644. The sequence goes on from JAFOPS010000058.1 coordinate 2,990, forward strand.
CCCATCCCGAAAAATACAAGCTGCCCATGTTCACCTCCTGCTGCCCAGGGTGGGTCCGGTACGCCAAGATCCGTCACCCCGAGCTGCTGGAGAATCTCTCCACCGCCAAGAGCCCGCAGCAGATGTTCGGCGCCGTGGCAAAGACTTATTTTGCCAAAAAGCTGGGCGTCGCCCCCGAAAAGATCTTCTGCGTTTCCATCATGCCCTGCACGGCGAAAAAGTACGAGTGCGCCGTGGATGAGGTCAACGACTCCGGCGCGGGCCGCGACGTGGACGAATCCATCACCACCCGCGAGTTTGTCCGCATGGCGCGCTTCTGCCAGATCGAGCCCCTGAGCCTGGAGGAATGTGAATTTGACGATCCGTTGGGCGAGGGCACCGGCGCGGGCGTGATCTTCGGCACCACGGGCGGCGTCATGGAGGCGGCGCTCCGCTCCGCCTATTTCCTCATCACCGGTGAAAATGCCGATGCCGACGCCTTCAGCGGCGTGCGCGGCCTGGAGGGCTGGAAAGAGCGTACCTTCCGGGCAGGCGATATCACCGTCCGCACGGCGGTGGTCAACGGTCTGGGCAACATCAGCAAGCTGATCGACGCGCTGCAGACGGGCAAGGTGCATTATGACTTCATCGAATGCATGGCTTGCCCCTCCGGCTGCGGCGGTGGCGGCGGCCAGCCCATCCACGACGGCCGGGAGATGGGCGGCGAGCGAGGGAAATACCTCTATCAGCTGGACAAGGACGCCCCGCTGCGCTTCTCCCACGAGAACGGCTCGGTGCAGAAGCTGTACGAGGAATATCTGGAGCATCCCCTCTCTCACGAGGCGCATCGCCTGCTTCATACCGACCTGAAGGATTGGAAGCTGTAAGAAGAATAACAAAAGATCCCGCTTTTCCAACCGGAAAAACGGGATCTGCGTCTGACGAAAAACCCGCTGCGCTGGGCTTTTTCGCCATTTTGGCTCCGGCCTATGGGCCGTTTCGCCGCATTTTTTGCGAAAAATGACGGCGGGTCGCGGTGTTTTTGACCATTTTCACACAGAAAACGGCCAAAAACGACCCGTAAGCAAAATCGCCTGAACAGCGATTTTGACTGATTGACACAAAAAGGTCCCGTTTTTCCAACCGGAAAAACGGGACCTTTTTGTGCAAAGAATCATTCTTTTACGCCAGGAGGAAGGCCGCCAGATCTTCTGCCGTTTCAAGGATGTGTCCGGCGCCCGCGCAAGCGAGCTCCTCCCGGCTGCCGTAGCCGTAAAGGACGCCGATGGGCTCGATCCCGCAGGCCAGCGCGCCGATCACGTCCTGATCCCGGTCGCCCACCATGGCGCAATCCTCCCGCCGTGTGACGGAAAGCTGTTCCATGGCGCGCTCAATGACGCCCTGCTTGGTCAGGGGCGCTTCGGTAAGAGAAATGCCCGAAACCTCGTCAAAGTATTGCAGCAGGTCGAAATGCGCCAGGATCCGTCGGGAAAAGACGGTAGGCTTTCCGGTGGCGACAGCCATCCGGCAGCCCCGCTCCTTCAGCCGGCGCAGCAGCGGGGGAATACCGGGATAGACGGTGTTTTCGAACAATCCCACTGTGGAAAACCGCTCCCGGTACAGCGCTACCAGCCGCTTTGCCTCGGCCTCGTCACAGTCCAGATGCTTTTGGAAAGAGAGCTGCAGCGGCGGTCCGATCCAGGGATAATAGGCCTCCATGGGCGCTGTGGGGTAGCCGCCCTTTTCCAGCGCGTAACGCACGCTGCCGCAGATGCCCTGAGCGGGATCGGTGAGGGTCCCGTCCAGATCAAAGAAAACGAAGGGATACCGCATTACCGTTCCTCGCGGAAATAGGCCAGGCCCAGCGCGGCAGGGGGCTGATTCTCCCGCTTGTTCCGCATGCTGGTGATCACCAGCACCACCAGCGTCACCAGATAGGGGAGCATTTTGTAAAGCTCCTTCACCGCCAGATTCATGCCGGTGGGGATGAAAAGATACAGGATATACAGGCCGCCGAAGAGGATCGAGGCGAAAATGCTCACGTTGGGCCGCCAGACGGTAAAGATGACCAGCGCGATGGCCAGCCAGCCCCGGTCACCGAAGGCGTCGTTGGACCAGATGCCGCAGGCATAGTCCATCACGTAATACAGGCCGCCCAGACCGGCGATCATGCTGCCCAGGCAGGTGGCGCGGTATTTATAGCGGTTGACGTTGATGCCGGCGGCGTCCGCAGTGTTGGGGTTTTCGCCCACGGCCCGCAGATGCAGGCCCGTGCGGGTGCGCCGGAGGACGTAGGCTGAGATCAGCGCCAGAAAAATCGCCAGATAGGCCAGAAAGCCATAGGAGAGGAAGATCTTGCCGAACCAGCCCAGCTTGCCTGCAAAGGGAAGGGAACGGCTGAAATAGGCGCTGGTGGCCGAAAGGGTGATGGAGGGGACCTCGCTGCCCGTCAGCTTGATGAGCGAGCCGCCGAAAAAGTTTCCGAAGCCCACGCCGAAGGTGGTGAGAGCCAGACCGGTGACGTTCTGATTGGCCCGCAGGGTCACCGTCAGGAGGCAGTAGAGCAGCCCCATGAGCAGCGAGCCGAACAGCGAGGCGCACAGCGGGATCCCCACCGCCAGAAAGCCGTTCATATTGGCAGGGGAGCCGCAGGACTGCTCGTAAAGAAACGCGCCGATGACGCCGCTGATGCCGCCCACGTACATGACGCCGGGGATTCCCAGATTCAGATTGCCGGATTTTTCGGTGAGGGTCTCGCCGGTGCTGCCATAGAGCAGCGGAATGCCCTGGACCACAGCGCGGGGAATGAAGGAGACAAAGTCAAACATACGCTCACTCCTCCTTATTGGCTTTTTTGCGGAAGCTCAGCTTGTAGCGGATGAAAAATTCGCTTCCGATGATGAAAAACAAGATGATGCCCGTGAGGATATCGGCAAAGGACTGATTGAAGCCGAACACCGTGGAGATCTCGCCGGCGCCCCGGTCGAGGAACACCAGCAAAAAGGTGGTGAAGATCATCACCAGCGGGTCGAACTTGGCCAGCCACGACACCATGACGGCGGTGAAGCCCCGGCCGCCCGCAATGGTGGTGGTGACGGTGTGATCGGTGCCGCCCACCAGGAGCAGGCCCGCCAGACCGCACAGCGCGCCCGAGAGGGCCATGGTCCGCAGGATGACCCTGCCCACCTTGATGCCCACATATCGGGCGGTGCGCTCGCTTTCGCCCACCACCGAGATCTCATAGCCGTGCTTGGTATAATTCAGATAAATATACACCAGCACGGTGACCACGGCCACCACCAGCACGTTGAGCAGATATTTCTGCCCGCCGATCTGCGGCAGCCATCCGGCCATGGAGTTCTGATTGATGATGCCGATCTTTCCGGCGCCCTTGGGCACTTCCCAGATGATGACAAAATAGGCCACGAGCTGGGTCGCCACGTAGTTCATCATCAGGGTGAAAAGCGTTTCGTTGGTGTTCCACTTCGCCTTGAAAAAGGCGGGGATCAGGCCCCAGATCGCGCCGGCAAGGATGCTGCACGCGATCATCGTCAGGATCAGCGCCCAGTTGGGCAGCTTGTCGCCCAGACAGATCATGCAGGCCGCCGTGGCAAGGCTGCCCACCAGGACCTGCCCCTCGGCGCCGATATTCCAGAAGCGCATCCGGAAGGCGGGCGTCACCGCCAGAGAGATGCACAGCAGGATGGACATATTCTGCAGCAGGATCCACACCTTGCGCGTGGTGCCGAAGGCGCCGCGGAAGATGGTGGCGTAAACGCTCAGGGGGTTTTCCCCGGTGAGCAGCGTCGTCACAGCCGCGCAGACGATCAGTGCCAGCAAAATGGCTGCGCCGCGGATGGCCCACGCCTGATACCACAGCAGATTTTTCCGCTTTGAGATGTGAAACAGGGGACCGTTGTGATTATTCATCCTCGCTTGCACCTCCCAAACGGGTCATCATCATGCCCACGTCGCGTTTTTTGACGCCGCGGCCCTCTACGATGCCGCTGACCTTGCCGCCGCAAAGCACCAGGATCCGGTCGGAAAGCTCCAGCAGCACGTCAAGATCCTCGCCAACGTAAATGACGGCGACGCCGTTCATCTTCTGTTTGTTGATCAGATCGTAAATGGTATAGGAAGAATTGATGTCCAGCCCGCGGACGGCGTAGGCCGTCAGCAAAACGGTAGGTGCCGAGGCGATCTCACGACCCACCAGCACCTTCTGCACATTGCCGCCGGACAGACGGCGCACCGGCGTGGTCACGCCCGGCGTGCTCACCTCCAGCTCCGACACCACCTGCTCCGCCAGCTTCTGGGGAGCCTTGCGGTTGAGAAAGAGCGATTTGCCCCGGCGGAACGAGCGCAGCATCATGTTGGCGGAAATATCCATATTGCCCACGAGACCCATGCCCAGCCGGTCCTCGGGGACGAAGGAAAGCGCCACGCCCAGCTCAGCGATACTCAGAGGATCCTTCCCCAGAAGCTCCTCCCGCTGCCCCGCGTCGTTCACATAGCAGATGCTGCCGCTTTCCACAGGCTGCAGCCCGGCGATAGCCTCCAGAAGCTCCTTCTGTCCGCTGCCGGAAATGCCCGCGATGCCCAGGATCTCGCCGCTGTTGGCAGTGAAGGAAACGTCCTCCAGCTTCAAGATGCCGTCGATGCTGCGGACAGTGAGGTTTTTCACCTCGATGCGGGGCTTGGGATCCACCGGGTCAGGCCGCTCGATGCTCAGCTCAACGGGGTGGCCCACCAGCATGTTGGTCATCTCGTGAGCGTCGGTCTCGGCGGTGGGCATATCGCCGATGAAATGCCCGTGCCGCAGCACGGCCACCCGGTCGGAGAGCGCCTCGACCTCGTTCATTTTGTGGGTGATGATGACGATGGCCTTGCCGTCGTCCCGCATGTTCCGCAGAACGGTGAACAGCTTTTCGGTCTCCTGCGGGGTCAGCACGGCGGTGGGCTCGTCCAGGATCAGAATATCGGCGCCGCGATAGAGCACCTTGATGATCTCGACAGTCTGCTTCTGCGACACCGACATATCATAGATCTTCTGATCGGGGTCCACATCGAAGCCGTAGGCGTCGCACAGGGCACGGATCCTTTTGGATACCGCCGCCAGATCGAGCCGCCCGGGCTCCTTCAGCCCCAGAACGATGTTTTCGGCCGCGGTGAGCACATCCACCAGCTTGAAATGCTGATGGATCATGCCGATCCCGTGGTCAAAGGCGTCCTTGGGCGACCGGATGACCACCTCTTCGCCGTTGATGAAGATCTGCCCTTCGTCCGGGAAATAGATGCCCGAGAGCATGTTCATCAGCGTGGTCTTGCCGCTTCCGTTTTCCCCCAGCAGAGCCAGGATCTCGCCCTTGTAGATGTCCAGCCAAACGCCCTCGTTGGCCACCACCGAGCCGAAGGTCTTGGTGATGTTTCGCATTTGCACGACAGGGGTTTTGGGTTCCAACTGTCTCACTCCCTTTTTCGGTTTGCGGAATGCGCTCCGCAGGCGAAAGATGCGTCGCAAATCAAGAATACTGCAAAGGGCAATCCGGCTGCGTACGGCCGCCGCGCTGCCCTTCACAGTAGTGCCGTGAATAACAGGGGAAGCCCCGATCATCGGTCGGGGCTTCCCGAAAGCAGGTCTTTTAGAAAGCGGTATCCAGCAGGTTGATGCCGTCGATCTGGACGTCGAAGGCGGGGGCGGAGCGGAACTCGGACTCATGGAAATAACCGTCCGCGATCACTTCGGTGTCGGGGGTGTAGGCGGGATCGGTGTCGATGTCGGCCAGATAAGAGTTCTGGACGTCGCCGCCCACGGTGTAGGTGTTGATGTCAAAGACGTGGAGGGTGCCGGCTTCCAGCGCGGTGCGGGCAGCAGCCAGCGCTTCCACGGTGCCGGCAGCGGCGGCGGTCTCGTTGACGTCGGTCAGGACGACAGAGCCGGTGGCCAGGGTGCCGGTCCAGTCATAGGGGATCTCCTCGCCCTTCTGAGCGGCCTGGATGGCGAACTTGAAGTACGGGGTCCAGTCGATGCGGGAAGAAACGATGAAGGTGTTGGGGCAGGCCTTCTGGGTGCTGCCGTTGTAAGAGACGTTGGGGATGCCGGCGGTCTCGCAGGCGGTGGGGGCGCCCATGGAGTCGGCATGCTGGGAGATCAGCTTGCAGCCGTTCTGGATCAGCTTGGTGGCGCCTTCCTTCTCGGCGGTCTCATCGTACCAGGAGCCGGTGAAGGTCACTTCCATGGTAACGGTGGGGCAGACGCTGCGGGCGCCCAGGAAGAAGCTGGTGTAGCCGGAGATGACCTCGGCATAGGTGAACGCGCCCACATAACCCATCTTGGCTTCGTCGGCGGTGAACTGGCCGGCGGCGATCATTTCGTTGAGCTTCATGCCGGCGGCGATACCGGCCAGATAGCGGCCCTCATAGATGGAAGCGAAGGCGTTGTGATAGTTGGCAAGCTTCTCGGTGTGGGCCTTGGTGCCGGTGGCGTGGCAGAACTGGACGTCGGGGAATTCCTTGGCGGCCTGGATCATGTAGTCCTCATGGCCGAAGGAATCGGCGAAGATGACGGTGCAGCCGTCGTCAACCAGCTCAGCGGCGGCGTTGTAGCACTCCTGGCCTTCGGGGATGTTGGTGCGAAGGACATATTCCACGCCCAGCTCTTCGCAGGCGGCCTTGGCGGCGTTGATGAAGTTCAGGTCGTAGGTGGAGTTTTCATCGTGCAGGAAAATGAAACCGACCTTCATAGAAGAGTCGTTGGTCTTGTTCTGGGAGCCGCAGGCGGCCAGAGCAAAGCACATGACGAGCGCGAGGATCAGGGCAATCGCTTTTTTCATGATCGTTCCTCCAATTATCCGTTTTCTTTTTATGTTCGACCGCAAACGCGGCAGAAACCGAGATTCAGCAAAACTCCACGCCGTGTTCCACACTCATGGACTTGATGCGGGCCAGCGATTCCACCCGCACTCCTTGGGCGCGGATCAGCTCGCCGCCGGGCTGAAAGGCCTTTTCGACAGCGATGCCGGCGCCCACCAGCGTGGCGCCCGCCTGCCGCACCAGCTCGATCAGACCTGTGAGAGCGGCGCCGTTGGCAAGAAAATCGTCGATGATGAGCACCCGGTCGTCGGGACCGAGAAAGTCCCGGGAAACGATGACGTCGCTGACGTTGCCGTGGGTAAAAGACTCTACCCGGGCGGTGTAGACGGCGCCGGCGATATTCTTTGTTTTGCTCTTTTTCGCAAAAACAACAGGGCATCCGAACTGCTGGGCCGCAATACACGCGATGCCGATGCCGGATGCCTCGATGGTCAGAATCTTATTGACTTCGCAGCCTGCAAAAAGGCGGACAAATTCCTTGCCCATCTCCTCAAACAGACCGATATCCATCTGATGATTCAGAAAACTGTCGACCTTCAACACGCCGCCCTCCCGGACAATGCCGTCGCGGCGGATGCGATCTTCCAGAAGCTGCATCTCCGATCACCCTTCCAAAAAGTAATAACGGAAAAACCAATGGATAATCTTATTGTACTAAAAATCAGAATTATTTCAATTCTTTATATAGCGAAAATTTGCTGAATCGAGTCGAATTATTTTGTGCATTTTGTGGAAAGCGACATGTTTCCTAAAAATAAGGGGAAAAGCCGTCTGTGCGGACGACGCGGAAAAAGACCCGGCCGCAGAGGCTTCTGCGGCCGGGTTTGAAAATGCTGAGCGAAAAGGCGAAAAGCTTTACAGCTTTTCCGTTTCAATCAAAGAGAGGCCAAAACTGCCTGATAGATCTCATCGGCCAGGGGCAGGGATTTCTCCATCAGTGCCTGTCCACGGGCACGGTACGAATCAGCCAGCGCCCGGTCCTTCAGACTTCCCAGGTTGATGCACACGTTGAGCCAGGCGCCCCGCATGGCGGCGCTCAGCGACAGAGCGGCCACGCCCAGATCCGAGGCGGCGTTTTTGTTGGAGCGCCCCATCAGCGAGGCGGTGAGCTCCAGCGCCTGCGCGCAGAGCTCCATGGTCTCAAAGGGGGTGGCGGTGCAGCCCGCCATGGCCTTTTGAATGGCGGCGGAACGGTCGGCTTTTTGCTCGTCGGTCTCTTTGGGCAGGGCGTAGGCGGCGGTGACGGCCAGATAGGCCTCGGTGTCCCGATCCATCACGTCCACCAGTTTTTCCCGCAGAGCCTGTGCCTGAGCGGCGACCTCGCGGGCGTGATCCCAATGCTCGGCATAGGCCTTGCGACCGTCGGTAAGATTGGCGACCATCGCGGTGAGCGCGGCGCCCAGCGCACCCTCAAGACCGGCAGCCGAACCGCCGCCGGGGGCGGGAGAAGAAGATGCGAGAACGGCTGTAAAGTCGTCCAGCTTGTGATCCTTCAAAAGCATGATGTTTCTCCTTTATTCCATGTCTAGCAGATGGTATTCCATCACCTGCTTGCGGCAATCAAAGTTTTCCAGCTTGAGATAGTATTCCGCGCAGTCCACCAGCGCCTTGGCCGGGGTCAGACCCACCAGCTCCGAGCCGATGATGCGCACGCCGTAGCGGTCGGCCAACGCGCGGATCATTTCATAGGCGTAATACAGCGGCGTGCCCTCGTAGTTGACCATGTTCATGCTCACCTGGGCGATCTTCCGATCCTCCAGGAAGATACCGATGGCCTTGCAGTATTTGAAGCCGCCGGAGGAGCCGCGGATGGCCTTGGCGATCTTGTCGGCCACAGACAGGTCGTCGGTGTCCAGATTGACGTTGAAGGCGATGAGCGGCATGCGGGCGCCGATGGCCACCACGCCTGCGGTGGGATGGGGCTTGCGCTCGCCGAAATCGGGGGCCCATTCGGGCTGCTGCAGCTTCTCGGCCATGCCCTCAAACTGGCCCTTGCGGATCTTGGCCAGATTGGTGCGGGCGGGCGAGGTGGCGGAATCCTCATAGAGGAACACGGGGATCTGCAGCTCGTCCCACACCCGCTGTCCCAGCCGCTTGGAGAGCTCGATGCACTCCTGCACGGTCACGTCCATGGCGGGGACAAAGGGGATCACATCCGTGGCGCCCATGCGGGGATGCTGGCCAACGTGCTTTGTCATATCGATGGTCTCGGCGGCCTTCTTGGTGAGCTGAAAGGCGACCTCCTCGATGGCGGCGGGGGAGCCCACCATGGTGAACACGCAGCGGTTGTGGCTGCCGTCGGTCTGCACGTCCAGCACGGCGCAGCCGGGGACGCTGTTTGCCACGTCCACCAGGCCCTGGAACACCGCGGGATCGGTCTCGCGGCTGACGCTGAAATTGGGGATGCATTCAATAAGCTTAGCCATGTCGTATTACTCCTTTTTTGATTACGGTACGGGCCAGGTTGCTGCCCAGCCGATAGCAGAGATAGTTGAGGTCGGGGGCGTCCCAGATCACCAGATCGGCCTGCTTGGCCCGGTCGATGCTGCCCACCTTGTCGGCCATGCCGATGGCGGCGGCGGCGTTGAGCGTCACGCCGGTAAGAACCTCTTCTGGCGTCATGCGGTATTTCAGACAGCCGAGATTCATCACAAGCTGCAGATTGAGACAGGGACAGGAGCCGGGGTTGAAATCCGAGGCCAGCGCCACGGGGACGCCGGCTTCGATCATCTTCCGGGCGGGGGCATAGGTGGAATTGAGATAGAAGCTGGTGGCGGGAAGCAGACAGGCGATGGTGCCGCCCGCGGCCATGCTCGCGATGCCCTCGTCAGGGCAGACGATGAGATGCTCGGCGGAAACGGCGCCGATCTCACCCGCCAAAACCGAGCCGCCGATGGCGTCGATCTCGTCGGCGTGGATCTTGGGGATCAGGCCGTATTCTTTGCCGGCCTCCAGAATCCGCCGGGATTCTTCGGCGGTGAAGACGCCGGTCTCGCAGAAGACGTCGCAGAACCTGGCCAGCTTCGCTTTTGCCGCGGCGGGGATCATCTCCTCGCACAGCAGGCGGAGATAGCCCTCCCGGTCGTCCTTGTATTCCGGCGGCAGGGCGTGGGCCCCCATAAAGGTGGAGACCACGTCCATGGGATGCTCCTTGCTGATCCTTTTGATGGCCCGAAGCTGCTTGATCTCTTCGGACTTGCTCAGACCGTAGCCGCTCTTCGCCTCGCAGGTGGTGGTGCCGAAGGAAAGCATCTCGTCCAGCGCGGCGGAGGCCTTGGCGGCAAGCTCCTCCTCCGTGGCGGCGCGGGTGGCCTTGACGGTGGAGAGGATGCCGCCGCCGGCGGCTAAAATCTCCAGATAGGGGACGTTCCGGATCTTCATGGCAAGCTCGTTCTGCCGCCAGCCGCCGAAGACCAGATGGGTGTGAGCATCCACCAGGCCGGGCGTCACCAGACGTCCGCCGGCGTCCAGCGTCTCCCCGAAGGTGATGGGGGGATTGCCGGAGCCGAAGGAGATGATCTCGCCGTTTTCCGTGTAGATCCACGCGTTTTCCAGCACGCGGACGGCGCCCTGCTCAGCACCCCGGCGGGGCTGTGTGCCCTCGGGCGAGACAAGCATGCCGATGTTGCGGATCAGCAGCGAGCTCATTTGATTTCCTCCATCGCCTTTGCGATCACGGCGTCATCCGCCAGATAGGGCAGGGTGATATGATCCTGTCCGGCGTAGAGGGAGTTGTATTCCGCAGCGGTGGTCAGTGCGTTTTCGTTGCGGGCCCAGGCGCGGCGGGCAACGCCCACCATGGTGTCCCAGGGCATGGACATGCGGAGGATGGTATCCACCCGCTCCGAGCCGTCCAGCACCATGCCGAAGCCGCCGTTGATGGCCTTGCCCACGCCTACGCCGCCGCCGTTGTGCAGGGCGATGAGGCTCATGCCCCGGGCGGCGTTGCCGGCATAGCACTGGGTGGCCATATCGGCCATGATGTTCGAGCCGTCCTTGATGTTGGAGGTCTCACGGAAGGGAGAATCGGTGCCGCCGGTGTCGTGGTGGTCGCGGCCCAGCATCACCGGGCCGATCTCACCGTTCCTGACCATCTCGTTGAACTTCAGCGCGATGTTCAGGCGCCCCATGGCGTCCTGATAGAGGATGCGGCACTGGGTGCCGACAACCAGCTTATTCTTCTTCGC
>JAFOPS010000059.1 GCA_017394205.1 Clostridia bacterium
GCATCGCCATCGCCCGGGCGCTGATCCTCGACCCCGAGATCCTGATCCTGGACGACTCGGTCTCGGCGGTGGACACCGACACCGAGGAAAAGATCCTGCAGCATCTCCGCGAGACCCGGGCGGGCAAGACCAACATCATCATCGCCCACCGCATCTCCACCCTGCAGGGCGCCGACCAGATCCTGGTCATCGACGAGGGAAGGATCGCCGAGCGGGGCAACCACGAGCAGCTTTTGGCGCGCAACGGCATCTATGCCGACATGTACCACCGTCAGCTGCTGGAAAAAATGAAACGGGAGGAGTATGCGCTATGAGTGTGAAAAGACAGGACAACGCCACCGTCAACCGCCACACGGTGCGGCGCATCCTCCGTTACGGCAAACCCTTTATCTGGTGGTTCGTGCTGGTGCTGGCCATCGTGCTGGTGGTGGTGCGGCTGGAGCTTTTGCAGCCCGCCATCCTGGAGCGCGCCACCGACGATTTCGTGGGCAAATATGTGGACGTTTCCTCCGAGGGGATCTCGCTGGCGGCGCTCAAGCAGATGCGCGCCGACGATCTGCGGGGCGTGATCCTGCTGGGCGTGCAGTATTTCGCCGTGTCGGCGATCATCATGCTGCTCACCTATCTGCAGGTGTCGATCCTAGCCACGGTGGGGCAGAAGATCATCTACAATATGCGCACCGACATCTTCCGCCACCTCACCCGCCTGCACGTGGGGTTTTTCAACGACAACCCCATCGGCCGCCTGGTGACCCGCGTCACCAACGACTGTGAAACAGTAAACGAGTTTTTCACCTCGGTGATCGTCAACACCCTCAGCTCGGTCTTTGTGCTGGTGGGCGTGATGATTTCCATGCTGCAGCGGCACGTGCAGCTTTCGCTGTCGATCTTCACCGTCATCCCCTTTATCGCGGTGTTCACCTTCATTTTCACCAAAGTGACCCGCAAGCTCTACCGCGCCATCCGCGCCCGCATCTCCGAGCTCAACGCCTTCGTTTCCGAGCACGTTTCCGGCATGAAGGTGGTGCAGATCTTCACGGCGGAAAAGCCCACCATGGAGGAGTTCGAAAATCAGAGCGAGGAGCTGCGCAAGGCCCATATCCGGCAGCTCATGTGCCACGCGATCTACAGCCCCACTTCGTATCTGCTCAATCTGGTGTCCATCGGCATTTTGCTGGCCTACGGCGGCAATCTGGTGGTGACGGGTGTGATCACCGCGGGCACTCTGGTGGCCTTCCAGCGGTATATGACCCGCTTTTTCGACCCCATCCAGGAGCTGGCGGAGAACTTCAACGTGGTGCAGAGCGCCGCGGCCGCCGCCGAGCGGGTCTTCTGGCTGCTGGACACCGTCCCCGCCATCCAGGACGATCCCGAGGCCGTTTCGATGGACAGCTTCCGCGGCCACATCCAGTTCAAGAACGTGTGGTTCGCCTACCGGGACGAGGAATGGGTGCTGCGGGACGTGTCCTTTGAGGTCCTTCCCGGTCAGCGGGTGGCCTTCGTGGGTGCCACCGGCGCGGGCAAGACCACCATCCAGAATCTGATCTGCCGGTATTACGACATTCAGAAGGGCCAGATCCTCATCGACGGGGTGGACGTCCGCAAGATCCGCATCGAGGATCTGCGCCGCAACATCGGCCAGATGCTGCAGGACGTGTTCCTGTTCACCGGAAACGTCAAGGACAACATTCGCCTCAGCGAGCCGGATATCACCGACGAGGAGATCGTGGCGGCGGCGAAATATGTCAACGCCGATCCCTTTATCTCCCGGCTGGAGGGCGGCTACGAGCATCGGGTCATCGAGCGGGGCGCGGCCTTCTCCGCCGGTCAGCGGCAGCTGCTGTCCTTCGCCCGCACGCTGGCCTTCAAGCCCTCGGTGCTGATCCTTGACGAGGCCACCGCCAACATCGACACCGAGACCGAGGCCCTGATCCAGGACGCGCTGAACAAGCTGATGGAGGGGCGCACCACCATCATCGTGGCCCACCGCCTGTCCACCATCCAGAACGCCGACAAGATCATCGTCATGCACAAGGGCGAGATTCGGGAGGAGGGCACCCATCAGGAGCTGCTGGCCAAGGGCGGCATGTATTACAAGCTTTATATGCTCCAATATGAGCACGGCATCGAGCCCGTGGCATAACGGAAAATCGGGAAAAGCGGCGGAGCTCCGCCGCTTTTTCGTTCAAATCCGTTTCTTTTTCGGAAAACTTATGCTATCATCAAACAAAAAGGAGGCGCCGCCATGCTGAAAATGCCGGTTTTGGAGACCCGACGGATGATCCTGCGGCCCGCGTCGCCGGCGCTGGCCGATGCGGCGCTGGCGTTTTACCGCCGCAACGCCGCCCGGCTGCGGGAGGTGGAGCCGCAGGCACCCGAGGAGTTTCTGACCCTTTCCTTTCAGCGGCGGATGCAGCGGCAGGACCGGGCCGCCGCGCGGCGGGGCGAGGGCGTGCGATTCTGGATGTTCCGCAAGGAGGACTCCGGGACCGCCGTCGGCTGCGTGGCCCTCAACAGCATCGTGTGGGGCGCCTTCCGCTCCTGTTTTCTCGCCTACAAGACCGACGGCGCGCTGCTGCGGCAGGGCTATGGCAGCGAGGCGGTGAACGCCGTTGTGGACTTTGCTTTTCACGGGCTGGGGCTGCATCGGGTAGAGGCCAATATCATGCCCCGCAATCAGGCGTCGCTGGCGCTGGCGCGGGCCTGCGGCTTTCGGGAGGAGGGCCGCTCCCCCGCTTATCTGCAGATCAACGGCATCTGGGAAGAGCACATCCATATGGTAAAGCTGAACGAAGAATAAGGGGCGATGGGCTCGATTGCGGCGCTTCTGCGCCGCGGCGGGAGTCCGCCGTCCCGCGCAGGGAGGGCGGTGAAGCCCGACCGGAGCGTATGAAATCAACGGGGCCCCCGCAAAAACGCAGTTTTTGGGGGGACGTCTGGGAAGAGCACATCCATATGGTAAAGCTGAACGAAGAATACTGAACGAAACATAAGGAGAATCGATATGTATTTTGTGCCGAAAACCATCCGGCTGAAAGACGGCCGGCAGGCGCTTCTGCGCTCGCCCGAGCCGCAGCGGGACGCCGCGGAGCTGGCGGCGGTGTTCCAAACCGTCTGCGGCGAGACCGATTTTCTCACCAAGGGAGCCGACGAAGCGGCCGTCACCGCACAGCAGGAGGAAAACTGGATCGCGGGGATGAACGCCTCGCCGAAAAAGCTGATGATCCTCTGCGAGGTGGAGGGAAAGATCGCCGGCATGTGCCATCTGGCCATCGGCGAAAACAGACGAAACGCCCACCGGGGCGAGATCGGCATCTCCCTTCTGCGGAAATACTGGGGGCTCGGTCTTGGCTCGGCCATGATGGACGAGCTCATCGGGGCCGCCCGGCAAAAGGGGCTGTCCTACGTGGAGCTCAAGGCCATCAAGGACAACGCCCGGGCCGTGGCGCTTTACGAGAAAAAAGGCTTCGTCGTGCTCCACGAGACCCCCGACGCCCAGCGTCTGCCCGACGGCACGGCGCAGACCGACCTGTTTATGAGAAAAACGCTGTAAAAGAGGCGAAACCATGGTAAATTTTGAGATTCTGGACAAGCATATCAACAAGCTGGTGGAGCAGGGCTGCTTCCCCTCGGCCACGCTGGCGGTCTTTCATCACAATGAATTGATCAAAAACGACGCCTACGGCGCACCCGATCCGGCCCATCCGTGGCCCGCACGGCCCGACACGCAGTACGACGTGGCCTCGCTGAGCAAGCTCTTTGCCGGAACGGCCTTTCTCAAGCTGTGTCAGGCGGGAGTCTTTGATCTGGACGAGCCGCTGAGCCGCCGGTTCCCCCTGTTCACCGGCGAGCGGGAGATCCGCCTCAGCGCCAACGCTCTCTTGCAGGATCAGCCCGACGAGGTCATCGGCTACGCCGACGCGGGCAAGGTGACCTGGCGGCATATCCTGGTGCACAATTCCGGTATCGGCTGGGCGCCGCTTCACCTGCGCTGCAAGGATCGGGAGGACGCCATCCGCTATATCTGCACCATGCCCTTTGCCTATCAGACCGGCGAGACCGTGCTCTATACCGATCTGGGTCTGATCCTGATGGGCGTTGCCATGGAGGAAACGCTGGGCAAGCGGCTGGACGACATCGTGGACGAACTGGTGTGCCGTCCGCTGGGATTGGAGCACACCGGCTATCGCCGGGTGGAGCGGGGCGCCGTCACGGAAAACACCGCTCCCACCGAGATCTGTAAATACCGTGGCATGCGGATGCACGGGCTGGTGCACGATGAAAACAGCTATTTCTTCGGCGGCCTTGCGGGGCACGCCGGGGTCTTTTCCACCGCGCTGGACGTGGCGAAGCTGGGGCAGAGCTATCTGGACGCCCTGCAGGGCCGGGCGGGCATCCTGCCCACCGACACCGTGCGGGACATGATCCGCTTCCGCCAGATGAACCGCTGGGATCGCCGGGGCATTTTGTTCCAGCTCCGGATCCTGGACACCGACGCCCATTCCTTCCCGCTGTCCCGCACCGCCTTCGGGCACACGGGCTTCACGGGCACCTGCATGTGGGTGGATCCCGAGCGGGAGCTGGTCTTCGCTCTGCTGACCAACGACGTGTACAACGGCCGGGAAAACCGGACGCTGGGACGCCTGCGCAAGGGCATCGTGGAGGAGCTGATCTCCGCCATCGACAAGGAGGACACCTGCAAAAAGGCGGAGGACGTGAAATGATCGGCGTGGGGCTGATGTGCGGCACCAGCGCCGACAGCGTGGACGCCGCCTGCGTGCGCATCGAGGGCGCGCCGCCCCGGCTGGAGTGGACGCTGCTGTCCTTTACCTCCACCCCTGTGCCGGAGGATCTGCGGGAGAAGATTTTCAAGGCCTTCCGTCCCGAAACGGGGACGGTGGACCTGCTGTGCCAACTGAATTTTTCGCTGGGTGAGATCTTTGCCGAGGCGGCCCTCTCCGCGGTCCGCGCGGCGGGGCTCGCGCCGCGGCAGACGGATTTTATCGGCTCTCACGGGCAGACGGTGTGGCATATCCCGCCGGGCAGCGGCATGGGAGTACCCTCTACCCTGCAGCTTGGCAGCCCCGCCGTCATCGCGCAGCGGACGGGGATCCCGGTGGTGTCGGATTTCCGCGCCCGGGATATGGCGGCAGGCGGTCAGGGGGCGCCGCTGGTGCCCTTTGTGGATGCGCTTTTGCTTACCCATCCCCAAAAGACCCGCGCCGTTCAGAATCTGGGCGGCATCGGAAACGTGACGTATCTGCCCGCCGGAAGGCCGGAGGACGCCTTCGGCTTTGACACCGGCCCCGCCAATATGCTGCTGGACCGGGCCGCCGAGGTGCTCACCGGCGGGGCACTGCGCTGCGATCTGGACGGGAAGCTGGCGCTGGCGGGCGCGCCCGACCGGGCGCTGGTGGAAAAATGGATGACCGAGGAGCCGTATTTTGCCCAAAAACCGCCCAAATCCACCGGACGTGAGCTGTTTGGCGTGCAGCGATGCGCGCGGTATCTCGACGAAATGGCCGGCCGCGCCAAAGAGGATATTCTGGCCACGCTGACGGCCCTTACCGCCAGAAGCGCGGCGGACGCCTACCGGCGGTTTTTGCCCGCCCTGCCCGACGAGGTGCTGCTGTGCGGCGGCGGCGCGCGCAATCCCGCGGTGCGGGCCATGCTTGCGCGGGAGCTGCCCGAATGCCGGATCGGCCTGACGGAGGACGCCGGACTGCCCGGCGACAGCAAGGAGGCGGTGGCCTTTGCTGTGCTGGCGTATGAAACGCTTCATCGCCGTCCGGGCAATCTGCCTGCCGCCACCGGCGCGTCGGAGCCTGTGATTTTGGGCAGCGTGACCGTTTGACGATTGCAAAATCCGTTTGGATGTGCTATACTCAAAAAGTGCCTTTTCGGAGCCTCGGCGCGAAGGCGCCCGCGCCGACGAGTGTCGGCGTTTCGCGCAGGGAGGGCGGTGAAGCCCGACCGAAGCGTCTCAAATGAAGGGGTCCCCGCGAAATCGGGAGATTTCGCAGCAAACGGGCGCGAAGGCGCCCGCGCCGACGAGTGTCGGCGTTTCGCGCAGGGAGGGCGGTGAAGCCCGACCGAAGCGTATCAAATAAAGGGGCCCCCGCGAAATCGGGAGATTTCGCGGGGCATATGTGCCGGTGTGGCGGAACTGGCAGACGCCCGGGACTTAAAATCCCGTGCCGGAAACGGCGTACCGGTTCGATCCCGGTCACCGGCACCACGCCGTCGCGGATTGCGTATCGTCCGCGACGGCGTTTTTTTATACGGATCGGATCCCCGCGGAGCAGGTGCTTTCCGCGGGGATTTTTTGCGCAAAACGGGGAGCGTGGGTAGGGCGTGAGTGGGCGGGTGCTATAATACTAATGCATATTTTACCCATTTTTCCCAATGATGGAAACCCCCTTTTTTGCAAGGCGGGATTTCATACCGTTTCGCCCGTTGTTTCAAGGTACGTATGCCGCATGAAAGGAGGTATCGCATGATCGATTTTTCCCATTGCTACACCGTTGATGAGATCGTTGAACTGACCAAGGCGTTGGTGCGCATCCCCAGCCATTGCGAGGTGCCCGACCGGGAGGCGGAGGTGGGCGACTTCATCTACGAATGGGCCGCCGCCCACGGATTTGACGTGAAAAAGGTGCCCGTCGAGGGCCGCCGCAACAACGTTTATATCTCCTTCCCCGGCGAGGGCGGCGGGCCGGATCTGCTGTTCAACGGACACATCGACACCGTCCCGCCCTTCAACATGACCGTGCCCCCCTTTGATCCCCAGGTGCGGGACGGCCTGCTGTACGGCCGCGGCGCCAACGACATGAAGGGCGGCGTGGCCTGCATGATGATGGCCCTGCTGGTGCTCAAGCGGGCGGGGATCCGGCTCAAGGGCGACATCCTTTTTACCGCCGTGTGCGGCGAGGAGGAGGAGTCCGACGGGACCGAGATCTTTGTGCTGGAGGGCAAGCGTTATGACGGCGCCATCGTGGGCGAGCCTTCGGGCTACGGTTTTTCTCTGGGAAACCGGGGACTGGAATGGATCGAGATCCGGTTTCAGGGCAAAACCATGCACGGCGGACAGGCCCAGCTTGGCGTCAACGCCATCGCCATGGCCTCCCGGTTTATCGAGCGGGTGGCCCGGGATCTGGAGCCCAGGCTCAAGGAGCGCACCGATCCCTACATGGGCCCCGCCATCATGAACTACGGCCGCATCTTCGGCGGCGATCAGGTGAGCACCGTGGCGGGAGAATGCACGCTTCAGCTGGACCGCCGCTACGTCCCCGGCGAGACCTCGGAAAGCGTCGTCCGGGAGTATCAGGACATCATCGATCAGCTCCACGCCGAGGATCCCAATTTTGTGGCGACCATTTCCCTGATGCCCAACGGGCAGATGAAGACTTTGGCCCACGCGCCGGCCATCGCCGACCCCGACGCAAAGATCAACAAATGCATCACGAAGGTGCTGCAGGAATTCCTGGGAGAGGAAGAGGTGCCCATCAACCGCAGCCGCGGCTGGACCGACGCCGGAGCCCTGTCCACCTATCTGCATATCCCCACGGGCATCTTCGGCCCCGGCATCCTGGCCAATTCCCACACAAAGGACGAAAACGTGCCGGTGGAGATGCTGTACAATTTCGTTTCCTTTTACGCCAACGTCGCCTGCGAGTTCTGCGAGCAGAGCGAGGCGTGACCGAGCGGAAGGGAGGGATGACGCGTGCTGGATCTGCTGCTGCAGAACGGAAGCTATCCGGACTTTGAAGCCGGCAAAATGGTAAGAGGCGACGTGGGGATCGAAAACGGCCGCATCGCCTATTTGGGCACGGACGCGCCTCCTGCCCGGGAGCGCATCGACGTTTCCGGAAAGGTCGTTTCCCCGGGCTTCATCGACATCCACATGCATGAGGAGGACTTTGCCCGGGACGGGCGGCACTACTGCATCGCAAACCACATGCTTGAGATGGGAGTGACCACCGTCTGCGGCGGCAACTGCGGACATTCCCGCCAGCCGCTGCGGGAGTTCAAAAAGATCCTGCGGGAGCTGGGCGGCGCCCCTGTCAATTACACCATGCAGACGGGCTACAACGTGCTCCGCACCCGGGACGGGCTGGGCCCGCACGACCCCTCGACCCGGGAACAGCGGGAGCGCTATCGCCTGCAGCTGGCCGGGGAGCTGAAGGAGGGCGCCAACGGCATCTCCTTCGGCATCGAATACGACCCGGCCATCACCTACGACGAGATGCTGTTCGCGGTGACGGCCTCCGACGACCCCAATCACATCGTTTCGGCCCATTATCGGAAGGACGACGTGAAAAACATCGATTCCGTGCGGGAAATGGTGCGGTTTTCCCGGGAGATCCGCCCCCGGTTCCAGATCTCTCATCTTTCCAGCTGCTCGGCCTACGGGCACATGCAAGAGGCGCTGGACCTCATCAACAGCGCCATGGAAAGCGACCCCGGCCTGGATTACGACACCTATCCCTACAACGCATTTTCCTGCTCCATCGGCTCCACGGTCTTCGACGAGGGCTGTCTGGAAAACTGGGGCAAGACCTATCAGGACATCATGCTTACCGGCGAGCCCTATCGCTACGTCCGCTGCACGGAGGAGATCTTCCGCGACGCGCGGGAGAATTACCCCGCCATGCTGGCGGTGGCCTTTTCCATGCGGGAGGAGGAGATCCGCATGGCGGTGGCGAACCGCAAGGGCATGATCGCCTCCGACGGTCTGCTCCGGGGCGGAAGCGGCCATCCCCGGGCCGCGGGGACCTTTCCCCGGGTGCTGGGACGTTACGTCCGCGAGGCGGGCGAGCTGAGTCTGATCGAGGCGCTGCGGAAGATGACGCTGGCGCCGGCCGACCGGCTGCGGCTGTTTCAAAAGGGCCGCATCCGGCTGGACTGCGACGCGGATCTCACCGTGTTTGACCCGAGAACGATCATCGACCGGGCGGATTTCGGCGATCTGGAGCCGCCGGAGGGCATCGAGTACGTGCTGATCGGCGGGGAAGCCGCCATGGAAAAGGGCCGCGCGGTCAACCGCCGGCTGGGCAGGTTCATTCCCTTTCGTTGACAGAAAAAGGAGGAAGCATGGAACGATCCTATGACGAGCACGCGGCGCTGTATTTCCGCCGGGGCGGCGGCTATTCGGCCCTCTTTCTGCTGGTGCTGGGCTTTGCCGTGGGCACCACGGGCTATCACCGCGGCGGGAAGACGGTGTTTCTTGTGATCGGCGCGCTTTTTGCGGCCATGGCAGTCTGGCTGTGGCTTCGAGGCTCCCGGATCAAGGTCACCGGCGCCGAGGTGGACGCGGCGGCGCTGCGCAGGAGCGTTTCTCCCGACGCGCTGCGAAAGGCGGCGCTGAAGGAGCTGACGCTGGATGAAAAGCGGGCCGCCGGGCTGCAAACGGTGACGCTGGCGGGTTATACGCCGCTGGGCATCAAAACGGAACCGCTGCTCCGCTGGGATGAATCCGACGGAAGGGTGCGCTCCTCCAACTACCAGCAGACCTGTCTTTTGCTGGGCGAAACGCTGATGTACACCTATACCGAGGTGCGGTCGCTGGTGGACGGGGAGTTTTACCGGCGCGGCCGGATCTGGCGCTTTGACGCCGTGACCGGCTGCGCTGCGGGACAGACGGCGCGGATGTGTATGACCGGGCCGGACAAAGAAACCGGGCAGGTGGAAAAGCTCTTCCGCCTGCTCACCGTCACGGGGGAAAACGGCGAGACCTTCGGCTTTGCCTTCGGAGAGGCCGACGCAGAAGCGGCGGCGGAGGCCGCGGGTCACGTTGCCCGACGGATCGGAACGCGGGAGACGATCCCGCCGGAGGACGGCGGCGGAGGCCCGGCCCCCGCCGGGAAACAGACGAAAGCCGGAGAGATCGGCATCCTTGCCGACCGCCCCGGCGAGCTGTAACGGAAAAGGCCGGCCCGGTCCGGGCGACGGCGCCGGCCGAAGAGATTTGAAAAGGAGTGAACGTATGGAAGTCAGCAGCGGCGCAAAAAAACGCAAAAAACTGGAGTTCCCCCGCCCCTTTGCGGTGATGATGATCCTGGTGCTCATCTTCGCCGTGCTTTCCTACATCATCCCCTCCAGCGCTTATGACACCACCAGCGTGACCTACACCATGCCCGACGGGACGGAAAAGACCCGCAGCGTGGTGGCGCCGGACACCTGGCACGTGCTGGAGGAGCAGAAGCACATCTCGTTTTTGCAGTACATCACCTCCTTTATCCGGGGCATGGAGGCGGTGCCGGACATCATCTTCACCATCTTTATCTGCGTGGGAGCCTTCTATATCGTAGGAGAAACGGGGGCGATCACGTCGGGCGTCGGACGGCTGATCATGAAGATGGGCAAACGCAAATTCCTGGTCATCCCCATTCTTGCCACGCTGTTCGCCATCATGGCGTCTACCGTGGGCACCTATGAGGAAATGCTCTGCTTCATCCCGATCCTGGCGCCCATCATGATCGGCGCGGGCTACGACTCGCTGATCGTCATCGGCATCGTCATGTGCGGCGGCGCGGCGGGCTTTGCCGGCGCCACTACGAACACCTTTACCCTGGGCGTTGCACAGGGCATCGCGGGCCTGCCCATCTTCTCGGGCATGACCTTCCACATCATCACGCTGGCGGTGTTCATCGTCACGCTGGATCTGATCCTGATCTTTTATGCCCGCCGCCTGGAAAAGGATCAGTCCCGGTCGCTGATGTACGAGATGGACAAGGTCTATCTGGAAAACAATCATGTGGACTTTTCCTCGCTGCCGGAGTTCACCGCCAAGCGCAAGATCATCCTGGGCGTGGTGGTGGCGGCCTTCGCCGTGGTGATCTGGGGGATCCTGAAAAAGGGCTGGTATTTTGAAGAGCTCTCCGGCGTGTTTATGCTGATGGGCTTTATCGCCGCCCTGATCTACGGCGAAGGGCTCAACTGGTTCTGCGACAAGCTGGTGGAGGGCATGAAGAGCATCGTCGTGGGCGCCATGATGGTGGGCTTTGCCCGGGCCATCCTGGTGGTGCTCAACGACGCGCAGATCCTGCACACCATCCTCCACGGCGCGGCCAGCCTGGTCTCCAAGCTGCCCCGGTTCATGGCGGTGGTGGGCCAGTACATCTTCCAGTGTCTGATGAACTACATCATCCCCTCGGGCTCCGGTCAGGCCACGGCCACCATGCCCATCATGGCGCCGCTGGCGGAGATGACGGGCCTGACCCGGCAGGTGGCGGTGCAGTGCGAGGTCATCGGCGACGGTCTGTCCAACCCCTTTACCCCCACCTCGGGCAACATCCACGCGGGACTTGCCATGGCGGGCATCCCCTATGTCACGTGGGTCAAGTTCTGGTGGAAGTTCCTGTGTATTGAATACGGCGTGGGCCTGATCGTCGTCATCGTAGCCAACGTCATCCAACTGGGGCCCTTCTGATGGGCCAGCGGGAAGAGAACGCCGCCCCGCTGTCCAACCGGGAGCTTTGCCGTCAGGCCGCCGCGTACAGCGGCGGCTGGACGGCGGTCTCTGCCGCGGCGCTGGCGCTGGGCGGCGTCAGCCTCACCGCTTTTTTCGCGCTCCAATGGGCCATGCTGACCGCGTCGGTCCTGCTGCGCGCGGGCCTCTCCGGCCCGGCGGCGCAGGCGCTGCGGTGGCTCTATCCGGCGCTGGGCGTGCACCTTCTGGTGTCGGTCTTTGCCGGGAGCCTTGCGGAGCTCGGGCTCGACCGGATCGCACTTTTGCGGCTCCGGGGCGAGGAGGCGGGCTTCTCCACCCTGTTTTATTACCGGCCCGTCTATTGGGAGGCCGTTCTGCTGCGGCTGTTCATGGCGGTGAGGGTGACGCTGTGGTCGCTTTTGCTGGTAGCGCCGGGCGTGGCCGCCCTGCTCAATTACGCCATGGCGCCCTTTTTGCTGGCGCAGGAGCCTCACATGGGCGCGCCGGAGGCCATCCGCATTTCCAAATATCTGATGCGGGGCCACAGGCGGCGTCTGCTGGGGCTGATGCTGCGCTATGCGGGCGAGATCCTGCTGAGCCTTTTGCTGCTGGGGATCCCGCTGATTTGGGTGATGCCGCGGATCAAGCGGGCCGAGGCGGCCTTTTTCCGGGAGCGGGTGCGCCTGCACAACGAAGAAGTGCGCCGCGGCGCCGGCGCGTAAGGAGGCGGCGTATGGAAGCTTTGACACGCTTTTTCGGCGCGCTTGTTTCCGGAGGCCTGTTTCCGGTGTTTCTGATCGCGGCGGCGGGCTATCTGCTGGGCTCGGTGGAGCTGGGCGGCGTGCGGCTGGGCACCTCGGCGGTGTTTTTGACGGCGCTGCTGTTCGGACATTTCGCCCTTTCTCAGGGGGCGCCGCTGCAGCGGGCCGGACTGATCCCCGCCGACACGGCTGCGCTGGAGCACACCTTCCGTCTGGTGCAGAATCTGGGCCTGCTGCTCTTTGTCACCGCCGTGGGGCTCATTGCCGGGCCGGGCTTTTTCCGGGATTTTCGACGCAACGTCGGATCCTACGTCCTGCTGGCGGCGGTCATCATCGGGCTGGGGGCAGGATTGTGCGCGCTGCTGGTAGCCGCCGGACGGGTGGACGCCGCATTGGCGGCAGGCCTGCTTTCCGGCGCGCTCACCACCACCCCCGGCTATGCCGCCGCGCAGGACGCGGTGGCCCACAGCGACGCGCTGATGCGTGAGGTGTCTGTGGGCTATGCCGTTGCCTATCCCTTCGGCGTGATCGGAGTGGTGCTGTTCGTGCAGATCGTGCCCCGGCTGCTGCGGTCGGATATGGCGGCGGAGCGGGCGGCGATCTCCGGGGGACAGCCCCGTCAAAGCACGGACGCGCGCCCCGCGCGCCGGGCCGACGCGGCGGGGATGTTTGCCTTTACCCTTGCCGTGGCGCTGGGCGTCCTGCTGGGAAGGCTGTCTTTTCCGCTGCCCGGCGGGGCGCGGTTTTCTCTGGGCAACACCGGCGGCGCGCTGCTGGCCGGACTGCTCTTCGGCCACTTCGGACGGCTGGGACGGATGGATCTGTCCGTCAGCACCGAGGTGCTGGAGACCCTGCGGGAGGCGGGACTGATGCTCTTTCTCATCGGGGCGGGCGTGCCCGGCGGCGCCGGATTTTTGCCGGTGCTGCAAAGCCACGGCGCAGTCCTGTTCCTTTACGGCGCGCTGCTTACGGCAGGGCCCATGATCTGCGGCTATTTTTTTGCCGCGAGGGTGCTGAAGATGCGTCTTTTGAACAGCCTGGGCGCCATCACCGGCGGCATGACCAGCACGCCCGCCCTGGGCACGCTGATCCGCGTGGCGGGGACGGGGGACGTGGCAGCCGCTTACGCCGCCGTATATCCCGCGGCGCTGGTGCTGGTGGTGCTGGCGTCGCAGCTCATCGTTTCGCTGTCGTAACGGCAAACAAAAAACAGCCGCCGTCTTTTACAAGACGGCGGCTGTTTTGTTATTTCATCCAGTAAGGCGGCGCGGGGATGTCTCCGGGAGCGAGGGGAATTTGAACGTCGGTACGTTCCGGCCCGTAAAGCGCACGATGCCACGCCATGACCTGCCCGATCGGAGCCTCTTCATCTGAAACAAGCGCCTGCCACGCCATGCCGCAGGTGGCCATCGGATAGAGAGGACGGTATCCGCACCGTTGGTAGAATCGGATCCGGCGAAGCCGCAGCTGATTCTGCGCTTCGCCGTCGCCGGGAACGGGCAGCTCGGCCTCCGTAACGGTAAGGCGCCCCTGCGACCGGAGCAGGGAAAGGATCCGTGCTCCCAATCCGGCGTTTCGGTGCGCCTCGGCTACGCCGAGATAATCCAGAAGGACCAGCGGGACCCCGTCCTTTTTCCAGATGGCCGCATAACCCAGCATTTCCGTGCCGGAAAAGAGGCCCCAGAGCTCGTATCGATGATCCGCGATCAGCGACAGGATATCATCCAGCGGCTTGCGCTCGGTTTCCACGAAGGCCTCGGCCAGCAGAGTGTGATACCAGAAAGGGATCTCTTCTGCATACATCGGACGGAACAGGAGGTCCATGGCGCACATTTCAGTCTTCGATGCGCTGATAGATTCTGGTATAGACCTGCACGCCCCAGGCCTTGCCGTCGCGCACCCAGAAGTGGCAGCGGCCGGCAAGCTCGCCGTTCTTGTCGAAGAACTGGAACCAGGTCTCGCCGCAGTGCACCAGGGAGTATTCGCCCAGCGGGCGGGTGGCCATCAGACGGCCGTTTTCGTCCAGATGCACCTTGACGGTGACCGGCTCGCCCTCGTGGCAGATATATTCGCCCGTCAGCATCTCGGGATCGTCAAACTGCTCGCCGGTGGGATGGAGCCAGATGTGCTTTTCCTCCAGCGGACGGCCGATGATCATATTGTACATGATCCAGCACAGATCGTCGGTGTCCTGCCCGCCCTCGTTGCACAGGGCGGCAAAGCCATAGTTTTCACCCAGCAGCAGGCCGCCGTGGGTGGAAACGCCGTGCAGGCCGCCGGAATGCTCGCAGATGATGTGCCCCTTCCACAGCCGCTTGTTCAGGCCGTAGCAGTAATAGGGCTTTTCGCTCAGGGGGAAGGCCGCGCCCACCATCATATCGGCGGCCTCGGCGGGGATGACCTGCTTGCCGTCCAGCACGCCGTGGTTGGAGATGCACTGATAGTACCGCGCCATGTCGTGGGCGGTGGACTTGACGCAGGCGCAGGAACGGAAGGGCGGCAGGATGCCCCAGGCGTCGTCACATTCGAAGTTGCCGTCCTCGTCCCGCTCCCACAGGCGGGTGATGTTGCCGTCGGAGGCGATCTTTTTGGCCTCGGAGCAATCCTCGTCCAGCACGGTGCGGGTCATGCCCATGGGTCCGAACACCCGATCCTTGAGGAACTGCTCCAGCGGGATGCCCGCCGCCTGATCCACCACGTAAGAGAGGATGGCGTAGCCCTCGTTGGAATAGCTCATGTAGTTGCCCGGCTCGCCTAGGGTGGGATAGCGCCCCTCGGCGATATAGTCCACGATCTGCTCGATCTTGTTCATCTTGTTGGGGGCAGTGGCCTTCATGGCGCGGGTCCAGTCAGACTCCTTGCGCTCGACGGTGTTCAGCGCGATAGACCACTCCAGCGGCTCCATGGGAGGGATGCCGGCGGTGTGGGTGGCCAGATGATGCAGGGTGACGCTCTGACGCGGGGTGCCCTTCAGAGAGAAATTGGGGAAGTATTTGACGATGGGATCGCTGAAGGAGCATTTTCCCTCGGTGGCCAGAATGCACAGCGCCAGCGTGGCGGTGGATTTGCTCATGGAGGCGATGCCCATAACGGTGTTTTCGTCCACCGGGCGACCCTTTTCGTCGGCCACACCGTAGCCTTTTTCAAAGATGACGCCCTCGGGGCCGCGGATGCACACCGTGACACCGGGCAGCTTTTTTTCCGCAATGCGCTTTGCCAGCGCGGCGTCCAATGCCTTAAGATCGTATGCCATAACGTCCTCCTCAGCCCTTCACCGTGCCGTCTGCGTTGAAAACGGGCAGCTTTTCCAGATAGATGATGTCGTCCCGGGTCTGGGCCTTGCCCTCGGCCAGGATGGCCATCCGGCCCACCACGTTGCCGCCGGCCTGATTGACCAGCGCCTCGATGGCGGCCAGCGATTCGCCGGTGGAGATCACGTCGTCCACGATGAGGATGCGCTTGCCGCGCATCATCTCGGCGTCGGCGGTGTCCAGATACAGGTGCTGCTCGGCGTCGGTGGTGATGGAGCGGACGTTGACCTGGAAAACCCCGGTCATATAGAGCTTGGGGTGCTTGCGGGCGATGAAATAATGGGCGTCGCCATGCTGCTGGGCCATCTCGTGGGCCAGCGGGATGCCCTTGGCCTCGGCGGTGATAAGATAGTCGTATTCGGGCGCCAGCCTCAGAAGATCCCGGGCGCAGGCCACGGTGAGGGGAGCGTCGCCGAAGATCACGAACGCGCCGATATACAGGTCGTCGGTAACACGGCAGATGGGCAGCTTCCGGTCGAGCCCGGCGATGGTCATGGGATAATAGTGCATAACAACAGCCTCTCTTCTCCAAAAAATAAGGACGCGCGGGAGCGTATCCTACTTTATTTTACCCCAGGAACGCGGGAATGTCAATTTCCGGCGGCGGTTTTCCGCGAGAAAAGACCGCTTTTGCGGAAAACCGCGGTTTTGCCGCCGGGCGACCGCTTTTCCCCTTGCTTTTTCGGCGGCTTTCCGCTAAACTGATGGTGTAAGAACAACGCAGCACCCGCCGCCGCACGCCACGCCCCTCCGGTCGTGGAATTTGTTTTTTTGAGCGGCGCGGGACGGATTATTCCGGGGAGGAGATACCATATGGAAAAGCTCTTTCATCTGAAGAAAAACGGCACGACGGTCCGCACCGAGATCCTGGCCGGTCTCACCACCTTTATGACCATGGCCTACATCGTCGCGCTCAATCCCAACCTGCTGACGGGCTTTGGCGCCGAGGGCGGCGATCTGTGGAACGGCGTGTTCCTGGCCACCTGCATCGCCTCGGCCATCGGCACGGTGTGCATGGCGCTTCTGGCCAACAAGCCCTTCGTCATGGCTCCGGGCATGGGGCTCAACAGCTTCTTTGCCGTGGTGGTGGCCAATATCGCCGCCATGACGGGGATGACCTATCTCCAGTCGTTCCGCTCGGCGCTGGTCATCATCTTTGTGGAGGGCATGGTCTTTGTCCTGATGTCGATCTTCAACGTGCGGGAAAAGATCGTGGCTGCCATCCCCATGGGCGTCCGGCTGGGCATCGGCCCCGCCATCGGTCTGATGCTGATGAACATCGGCTTCGGCTCCAACGTGGGCGTCTACACCGAAAACGGCGGTCCCTTCTATGCCATGCGTGATTTCTTCGGCGCGCTCACCGCTTCCTACGCCAAAGAGCAGATGGGCTCGGGCTATCCCGTGATGGTGCTCACCGTGATCACCATGTTCCTGGGCCTGTTTGTCATCGCCGCCCTGGACCACAAAAAGGTCAAGGGCTCCGTGCTTTACGGCATGCTGGCCGCCTCGGCGGTCTATTGGGCGGGGGAGGCCGTCTTCCTGCACGTCAATCCCTTCGCCAGCCTCAAGACCGCATCCTTCCTGCCGCCCTTCGGCGATCTGGCAAAGACCACCCTGTTCAAGCTGGATTTCGCCGGGTTTGCCCAGGTGGGCTGGTTTACCCTGATCACGCTGGTGATCACCTTCTGCATCATCGATATGTTCGACACCATCGGCACGCTGGTGGGCACGGCCTCCCGGGCGAATATGCTGGACAAGGAGGGCAAGATGCCCCAGATGAAGGAAGCGCTACTCTCCGACGCGGTGGGCACCATCGCCGGCTCCCTTACCGGCACCTCCACCGTCACCACCTTTGTGGAATCGGCCTCCGGCGTAGAGGCGGGCGGACGCACCGGCCTGACCTCCATCGTGGCGGCGATCCTCTTCCTGCTGTGCATGTTCATCGCGCCGGTGGCGGCCATCATCCCCGCCGCAGCCACCTCGGCGGCGCTGATCTATGTGGGAATCCTGATGCTGAGCAATCTGAAGCAGATCGATTTCAACGACCTGTCCCAGACGCTGCCCGTCTTTATCATGCTCATCGCCATGCCCATTTCCGGCTCCATCGGCCACGGCATCGGTCTGGCCCTTATCAGCTACACCGTGCTCAAGCTGTGCACCGGCAAGGCGAAAGAGGTTTCGGCGCTGACCTACGTGCTGTCGGTGATCTTCCTGCTGAAATTCTTCCTTGCCGTCTGACCCTGTGCAAAACAAAAGAAGAGGGGCGCCGAAGGAGGCACTTCGTAAGGAAGCGCCTCCTTCCCTTTTCGAGGATTGAAAGTGTTAGTCAACACTGGTATAATCATCTCGATAAAACGGAATATTTGGAGGAAGCATATGATCGTCTATCATTATAGCCAGACATTAAAGGCAGAAGATCGTTTAGTGCCGGGCCATCTGGATTTTTTTGATCTTTGCGAACCATTCATGCAGGCATTGTCACATGGCCGGGATTGCTTTTTCAGCATGCTGCTGAACGGCAAGTATATGTTCGCGGTGCTCAATAGATCACATCTCCGATACTGGGCAGATTATGCAAAATGGGCTACCGAAGGTTTATTCGAGTATGTTCGTAAAAACGAGTATCCTCAATGTGTCAGCCGTCTTTGCTGCAATTATTTCTGTACCGATCTCAGCGATTGTATTAGAATGTTTCATGAGGACTGGGGAGAAGAAGACGAAGAAGAAAAGCGGAAAGTGCATCTTTTTGAAGTCGAAGTCCCTGAAGACGGTCTGGAAATGAGAGATATTTCCATTTACGATGCCGCCTATGACGCGATTCATGATAGGCAAGACGTAGACACTGCGCTTAAATATGCGAGAAAATACTTTGCCGGAGAGCATGGCGAGAAGCCCAATTGGGAATATTTGTCCGCAGGTAATGCAGTGGCTGTCAAAGACATCTCTCACTATCTGCGAGAACAGAATTAAGCATCATTCGCCCGAATTTGAGTTTATAGGGAATAGCTTCCCCTGTCCACAATCATA
>JAFOPS010000012.1 GCA_017394205.1 Clostridia bacterium
ATCGTTTCCGTCAGCGTAGACGACCGGTATCTGGACGAAAAGGGTGCGCTCCATCTGGAAAAATGCGGTCTCCTGGCCTATGCGCACGGGGCATATTTTGCCCTGGGGAAGCAGCTCGGGACCTTCGGCTTTTCGGTGCGGAAAAAGCCCCTTCGCCGGAGTCCCGGCGCCCGGAAAGCAGGGAAAAAATCGGAAAAGTAAGAAAAGAGGCTTGACTGTAAAGCGGCTTTATCCTTTATACTGCGTGGCAAAGGGAGGGAAGACGATGAATGTCAAAGAACTGGAAACCAGACTCGGCCTGCCCCGCGCCAGCATCCGCTTTTATGAAAAAGAAGGGCTTCTTTCTCCGCGGCGGAAAAGCAACGGCTATCGGGATTATACGGAAGAAGACGCGGCCGTTCTGCAGAAGATCGCCTTTCTCCGGCAGCTTGAGCTGCCGCTGGACACCATCCGCCGCGTTCAAAACGGCGAGCTTCCGCTGTCCGTAGCGCTGCGGCGCCAGCGGGAAGCCCTGCTGGAAAAAAGGATGCAGACCGACAACACAGTTCGGGTGTGCGACGCCGTGCTGCGGGACCAAACGAGCTATTCCGATCTCCGGCCGGATCAATATCAGCATCAGCTCCCGCCGCCTGCGCAGAGGGCGCTCCCGCCGGAGAACCGGCAATATCCCGCGGCCGCCGGACACTATTGGAGGCGATTGTTTGCCAGAGATCTGGACGGGGCGGTGTATGCTCTGATCTGGGTGCTGTTCAGCACCTATGTGCTCCGATTGTCCTTTGATTCGGCGGGCTGGGGCGTTTATGCGGCGATAGCGCACATGGTGCTCATCGCGGCGCTGGAACCGGTGATGCTGCATTTTCTGGGCTGGACGCCGGGGAAGTGGCTCATGGGTCTTCGCCTGACCGACGTGGGCGCAGAGGGCGAGATCCGGCCGGATTACGGCGACGCATTCCTGCGAACGCTTGGCGTGATGTTCGCCGGGCTGGGACTTGGGATCCCGGGTATTTCCACGATTTGCGGCTTTTTTGCCTGGCGGCGGGCAGACAAAGGGCAGGAACAATTCTGGGATGAGGGCAGCGAGCTGGAATATACCTATCGCGGGGAAAGCCGCAGGCAGGGCCTGTGGGATGCGGTGCTGGTGCTGGCCTGCGTCGGGCTGGCAGCGGTTTCGGTAACGGTCATGCTGGCCGGCCCGCCTGCGCTGCACAGGGGGCGGCTGACCCGCGCGGAATATGTGGACACGGTCAACGACCTGATCCGGCGGGGCGAGGAAGATCACCGGGGCTTTGCCTTGACCGGGACGGGAGCCGTTACAACGGAACGGAACATTGCCGGACAAGACGTTTATATCGTAATAGACGCGCACTCGTTGGACGCGCTGTGTCAAAGCATCGAGGAGCGGGACGGATTCGTGTGCGCCGTTGCCATGCGGGCCACGCCGGGCGTTAATAAGAACGATCCGATCGTTTCGACCGGCGCATGGCTCAAGCTGCTGACGGTGCAGGCCCTGACAGGCGCTTCCCGGTATCAGACGGCGAGCAGCGTGGGAGACCTGCTCGACAGAGGCGCCGGAACGGCGACGCTGAACGGCTGGGAAGTGCAGCAGGCCCTGGAAAACCCGGACGGCACGAAATACACGGGGAAGGATTTCTATTATCAAATGGGGGCGGTCTTCTGCGTCACGGACGATCTTCCTGCAGACACGCAGCCTCCGTCACTGGTGTTTCGCATCCGCTATGTGGGAGAATAGAAAAAGCGCCGCAATTGCGGCGCTTTTCGCTTAAAAATCAAAAAACAGGATCTCCGTTCCGCAGGAGCGGACGTATTGCTCCAGGTCGGCAAAGGAGAGCACGACGGTCTCGGTGTTGACGCCGGGGTGCATGGCGATGCGCGCCTTGTCCCGCAGGGAAAGATCGAACACCACCTTGATCCGGTGCTCCCGGTCGTGGATCACGCCGCCGACGCCCACGCAGCCCTGCCGCTGCTCCAGCAGCTCGGCAAGCCGCCCCGGCGGCGAAAACTGCAGCCGGCCCGTGCCCACCGCGTCCCGCAGCTTTTTCAGGTCGGCGCTCTTGTCCCAGGGGAGCATCAGGAGAAAAAAGGCACTCTCGTTGCGGGGACTCACCAGAAGATTTTTGCACACCTGCGCTCCGTAGACCGCGTCCATGGGGAACCGGTCGGCGGCCGAGGCTACCGGCGGGTGCGTGTAGTGCTCATAGGCGATGCCCAGCCGGTCGAGCCGGGCCAGAATATCCTCCCGGCTGCTCATATCAGCTGAAAGATGCGGAGCATGCCGTTGACGAAAATGCCCCACAGCGCAGAGCCCAGCGACATGAACACCGCCGTCCAGATATAGATCTTCACCATCGTCTTGCGGGCGCCCTCCACGTTGGGATCGAAGGCGTTGCCCAGATACTTTTTCCGCAGGCGGAAATGCAGCAGGATGGTGGCGATCAGCGGCGGAACGTAATAGACCAGAAGAAATACGGGAAGACTCATATTTTTTCTCCTATAGAAGATTGCAAATCGGCCCGGAGGCCTGTATGATAAGATTATACCGAAAAACAAGCGGGGTGTAAAGCGTGCAGGAAAAATTTATGCGTCTCGCGCTGGAGCAGGCGCGCCTTGCGCTGGAGGCAGGCGAGGTGCCCGTGGGCTGCGTGATCGTAAAGGACGGCGAAGTGATCGGCGCGGGCCGCAACCGCCGGGAAGCGGACAAAAGCGTGCTGGGCCATGCCGAGCTGATGGCCATCCGGCAGGCCGAGCAGACGCTGGGCGACTGGCGGCTCACCGGATGTGAGCTCTACGTCACGCTGGAGCCCTGTCCCATGTGCGCCGGCGCCATTCTGAACGCACGGATCGACACGGTGGTCTGCGGTGCGTCAGACCGGACCTTCGGCGCCTGCGGCGGCGTGATGAACCTGTTCGAGGAGGCCTTCGGCTTCCGGCCGAAGCTGTATAAGGGCGTTTTGGAAAAAGAGTGCGCGTCGCTGATGACGTCGTTTTTCGGCGATCTGCGGGACGAACGGTAAAACGGAATGAAAAGAGCGGGGGAAACCCCGCTTTTTTAGCACTCAAAGGCAGAATATAGCAGATTTCTATGCAGAATTACTAATTTGTTCACATTTTTTTTGGAAAAACTATTGACAAACGGACAGAAAGTGGTAGGATAATGTTAGCACTCGGGAACAGTGAGTGCTAAAGAAAGGAGGAGCGGTCATGGAGCTTCCCGAACGGAAACGGCGGATCTTAAAGGCCATCGTGGAAAACTATATCAACACGGCCGAGCCGGTGGGCTCCAAGGCGCTGGCGGACAGCTTCGACACGCCGATCTCCTCCGCCACCATCCGCAACGAGATGAGCGAGCTGGAAGAGATGGGCTATCTGGAAAAGCCCCACGTCTCCGCCGGGCGCGTGCCCTCGTTTGCGGCTTACCGTCTTTACGTCAACGAGCTGATGGACCGTCATCGGGTGGCCACCAACGAGCTGGAGGCCATGCGCCTGATGATGGAATCCAAAATGCGGGAGATCGACAACATCGTGGTGTCGGCCTCCAAGGTCATCGGCGAGATGACCCAGCATACGGCCGTGTCCATGATCTCCCGCAAGGGCGGCGATCGGGTCAAACGGTGCGAATTGATCGCCGTCGACAGCGGCAGCACCTACGCGGCGGTTCTGGTCACGGGCAGCGACGTAAAGAACAAGATGCTTCGGCTGGCGGCGCCTGTGGCGCCTTCTACGGCGGCCATGCTGTGCACGGCGCTCAACCTGGCCATCAGCGAGAACCGGCTGGAGTATCTGCTCCCCTCGGTGGCCCAGAGCATGGGCGAGGACTCCCAGGTCTATCAGATGACGTCCGATATTCTGGACTTCATCCGGCAGACCGAGGCGGGCTCCAAGCCCGAGGTCTATATCGACGGCGCCGCAAGGCTTTTGGATAATCGGGAATATCAGGATACCGGCCGGGCCCGCGAGGTTTTGGAGTATTTCTCCGACCGGAGCAAGGTGGGCGAGCTGTTGGAGAGCGCCGACGGCGACCCCATCAACGTCCGCATCGGGCCCGAGCTGCAGGACCCCAGCATGCGGGATGCCAGCCTGGTGTTTACCAGCTATCAAATCGACCCCAACACCCGCGGGATCGTGGGCATCATCGCCCCGGCCCGGATGGATTATGCCGACGTCACTGCCAAGCTGATGGCCTTTACACAGGCCATATCCGGCGTGATGGGGCGGCAGAGAAAACAGTTAAAGGACGCAGGTGAGACCGATGAGCAAAGAACAGAAAACGACGAAGACACAAGCCGCTGAGCAGGAGCCGGCACCCGAGACCCGCCCCGCCGAAGAGGCGGCGCAGGCCGCGGAGCAGGCGGCTCCCGTCGAGGAAAAGGAACCCAAAAAGGACAAGAAAAAAACCGCCCAGCTGGAGGAGCGCATCCGGACGCTGGAGACGGAGGCCGCCCAGAAGGACGAGCGGTATCTGCGGGTGCTTGCCGAATACGACAACTTCCGCAAGCGTTCCCAGAAAGAGCGCAGCAGCGTCTATCAGGACGCGCAGATCGCCGTGTTTGAAGTGATCCTGCCGGTGCTGGATAATCTGGAGCGTGCCGCGGCGGCCGAAACGGCCGACGAGGGCGTGCGGATGATCCTGCGGCAGTTCCAGGATATTTTGAAAAAGTGCGGCGTTGAGGAATGCGGCAAGGAGGGCGAGCCCTTCGATCCCAATTTCCACAACGCGGTGCTGCACGCCGAGGGCGAGGGCTCTGGCGAGACGGTGATCGCCCAGGTTTTGCAGAAGGGCTATACCATGAGCGGAAAGCTGATCCGCCCCGCCATGGTCAAGACCACCGATTAGCGCGGATCCCGCATGAGCGAGTTCACCATTTGGTTTGAAAAACAATAAAATAAAATAGAATTACGGAGGAAACACATTATGGCTAAAATCATTGGTATCGACCTTGGCACCACCAATTCCTGCGTCGCCGTGATCGAAGGCGGCGAGGCTGTCGTCATCCCCAACGCCGAAGGCGCCCGCACCACCCCTTCCGTGGTGGCTTTTTCCAAGACCGGCGAGCGTATGGTCGGTCAGGTGGCAAAGCGGCAGGCCGTTTCCAACCCCCAGCGCACCATCAGCTCCATCAAGCGTCAGATGGGCACCGATCATAAAGTCGAGATCGACGGCAAGAGCTATTCTCCCCAGGAAATTTCCGCGATGATCCTGCAGAAGCTCAAGACCGACGCCGAAGCTTATTTGGGCGACAAGGTCACCGAGGCGGTCATCACCGTCCCCGCTTACTTCACCGACGCCCAGCGTCAGGCCACCAAGGATGCCGGCAAGATCGCCGGTCTTGACGTCAAGCGTATCATCAATGAGCCGACGGCCGCGGCGCTGGCCTACGGCGTCGACAAGGAGCAGGAGCAG
>JAFOPS010000060.1 GCA_017394205.1 Clostridia bacterium
CGACCTCGATACGGCGCTCCAGATTGCGGTACATCTCGTCGACGATCTTTTGCGAGCTGTCGGGGGTGTAAATACTCAAACGGCTCAAGTTTTATCACACTCCTTGTGTGCTTTAGTAAATGAAAAAACATCGTTATTTTTTTCATTATTAGACATTATTATAGAAAAACAGCCGCCTTTCGTCAATAGATTTTATACAAGACTAACAATATTTTTTATAAATCGTTGGGACTTTTTCGAAAATTCACAAAGTCTTTACGGCATCTCCGCTCCTTTCCCGGATTTTTTCGGCCGCGGGATGATAGCCGCGGCATTTCAGCGGGCTGATCCCTTGCAAACACAGATGAAATGCGGTAAAATAATCTGGAACGCGCCGGAAAGGAGGAATGCGATTTGGAACAGTCACCGCGCAAGCTGCGCTGGATGCGCCTGGACAATGCGGCGTTGATCTTCCCCGCCTCGCTGCGGAAGCATTGGAGCAATCTGTTCCGCATCTCCTTTACCTTTTCCGACCCGGTGGATCCCGCCGTCCTTCAGCAGGCGCTGGAGGCCGTGGCGCCCCGCTTCCCCTCGGTATGCGTCCGGGTGCGCCGGAGCACATTTTGGTATTATCTGGAGGAGCTGCCGCATCCCCCGGTCGTCGCGGCCGACGGCTGGCAGCCCCTCTTCCCCATGACCCGCGGCGATATCCGCAAGTGCGCCATCCGCGTGCTGTATTACCGCGACCGGATGGCAGTGGAGTTCTTCCATTCAGTCACCGACGGAACGGGCGGCATGATCTTCGCCAAATCGCTGGCGGCGGAATATGTCCGCAGGCGCTGCGGCGTTTCGGTCCCCTGTACCTGCGGCATCAAGGACCCCGCAGAGGCGCCGCCCGCCGCTGAGCTGGAGGACGGCTTTCGGACCCACGCCGGCCCCGTGGCTGCTCCCCGGGACGACCGCAACGTCTACCGTCTGCGGGGCGAGCCCGAGCCCGACCGCTTTTTGCACGTAACGCTGGGGATCCTCGACAGTGAGGAGCTCCGTGCCCGGGCAAAGGCCCTCAACGTCACCGTAACGGCCTTTCTGACTGCGCTGCTGCTGGAATCTCTGCTGGAGATCCAGGCGGAGGACGTGCCGCGGCGCAAAAAGCGAAAGCCCGTGAAGGTACAGATCCCTGTGAATCTCCGCAAGCTCTACGGCGGCGAGACCATGCGGAATTTCGTGGCAGTGGCCAACATCGGCGTCGATCCCCGCATGGGAGATTATACGCTGGAGGAGCTGGCAAAGATCGTCCATCATCAGATGCAGCTGACCATCACCGCCAAAAACATGTCGGCTATCTTTACCCCCAACGTCAACAGCGAGCGCAATCCTCTCATCAAGGTGATCCCGCTGTTTTTGAAAAACTGGGTGATGCGCATCGTTTTTGACACTGTGGGCGAAAGCGTCGCCACCATGTGTCTTTCCAATCTGGGCGACGTGGCGCTGCCGGAGGAGATGGCCCCCTTCGTGCGGCGGGTGGAGTTTGTTCTGGGGGCGCAGGCCAGCGCTCCCTATAACGCCAGCCTGACCAGCTGGCAGGGCCGCACCTTCCTCAACGTGGTGCGCAACAGCCGCGAGCCCCGGCTGGAGGAGCGTCTGTTCACCAAGCTGGTGCGAATGGGCTGTCATGTCGCCGTCGAGAGCAACGAAAAATAAGGAGTCTGTCATGTATTGTGTCAAATGCGGCGTTGAATTGCAGAAGGGCGTGAAGGCCTGCCCGCTGTGCGGGACCCGGGTCTTTCATCCCGACATTGAAGAGCGCGCCGATCCCGCCCCTTATCCCCCCTATGCCGGCGACGAGACCGTGAGCCACGGCGGCGCGCTGTTTATCGTCACCATCCTGTTTGCCATCCCGCTGGCGCTGTGCCTTCTGATCGATCTTCAACTGCACCGCGGCGTCACCTGGAGCGGCTATGTCACCGGCGGCCTGCTGCTGGGCTATCTGATCCTCTGTCTGCCGCTGTGGTTCCGCCGCCGCAATCCAGTGGTCTTTTTCCCCATCGCCACGGCGGGCACGCTGCTGTTTCTGCTCTATCTCTGCCTGAAGACCGGCGGCCGGTGGTTTCTCCCCTTTGCCCTGCCGGTAGGCGGCGGGATCCTTCTGATCGTGGAAACCGTCATCGTTCTGCTGCGCTATGCCGTGGGCGCTGCGCGTCACCGCTGGCTTTACGTCATCGGCGGCGCCCTGATCGCTGCGGGCGGGCTGTGCGTTTTGATCGAGTTCCTGCTCAAGGTGGCTTTCGGCGTAGCCATGCGCTGGTGGTCGCTTTATCCGCTGGTCGCCCTGTTTTTGCTGGGGATCATGCTCATTGTCATCGGCATCTGCCGCCCCCTGCGGGAATCGCTCCACAAGCGGTTTTTTATCTGAATCGAGATCCAAAAACCCGCCGCGCTCACTGCGCGGCGGGTTTCTGTTTTGCGAAACGTCCTGTCTGTATTTTTATTCTATCACTTCGCCCCGCAGGATCACGCGCCCCTCGTCGGGGCATTTTACGGTGAAAAACCTGACTTTTTCATCCCCGTGATCCAGCATCGCCCCGCTGCGCAGAGCGAACACATAGGGATAGGCGGCATTCCACAGCTCACTGCAGATCGGCGGACAAAGGTCCTCCGCAACAAACGTATCGCCCGTTTTCAGGTAGCCGCAGCGACAGCGGCTCTCTTCCACAGTCAATAATACCTTCGGCATGGCGATCTCCTTTCCGGCGCGCGCCGTCACGGTTTTTTTGCGCGGAGCTGCCGCACGGCGGTCACCAGGCTGATGCCCGCTGCGATGGCAAGGGCATAGGCCAGCGTCTGGGCGCCGTAATCCCGTGTCGACAGCAGATCGCCCCGGACGGCGCTGCTCATGGCGTAATAAAGTGAGCTGCCGGGCACCAGCGGCAAAATGGCGGGAATGACAAACAGCGTTGCCGGGGTCTTGAGCCCATGGGCCAGCAGCTCCGCATAAACGACGGCGACAGCCGCCGCCGCAAGACAGGACAAAAATCCCACGTCGGTCCAAGCCAGCATGATCAGATAGACGCCCCAGGCGATCACGCCGCCCAGCGACGACACGAACAGATATCTCCGCCTCAGCCCGAACAGCAGCGCAAAGCCAAGCGAGCCCAAAAAGGCGGTGATCAACTGGGTCACGATCTCTTTCATCACGCGCCTCCCTTCAATGAACGGCCTGCACGATGAGCATGGCCACCATAAAGCCTCCGGCCAGCGCGGCCGCCCAGATCAGGGTCTCGGCCAGGCGCACCGCGCCGGAGATGGTGTTGCCCACCAGCATGTTGCGAACGGCGTTTGTCATGGCAAGGCCGGGGATCAGCAGCATGATGTCGCCGATGAGGATCTTGTCCATGTGCAGCGCGGGGATCAGTCCCGTCACCACGCCGACGCACAATCCCACCGCCAGCGAGATCAAAAGATTAAAGGCGGCGGTGTTGATCTGCGTGCGGCCCAGCCATTGCTGCAGCAGGCAGATCACCGCGGCAAAGGCCGCGGCCGCAAGGCCGTCCCACACCGTGCCGCCGAAAAACAGGGCGAAGCTCCCGCCCACCAGCACACTGCCCCAAAACCGCATGGAGAAGGGCTTTTGCCCGGCTGCTACCCGGTCCAGCTCCTTTCGCAGATCCGGCAAAGGGAGCGGCGTGACGCTGCAGCGGCGGCTGAGGGCGTTGAGCTTTTCCAGACGGTAAAAGTCCGTCTCGCCCGCGGTCTGGATGCGGCGGGACTCCGTCATGCCCTCGCCTTCGGCAAACTCCATGGTCATGATGATGATGGAGGTGATGACGAACACGTCCATCCGCCGGGCGCCGTAGGCCTTTCCCATGCGGGTAAGCGTGTCCTCCACGCGGCTGACCTCTGCGCCGGAATCCAGGAGCAGATCGCCCATCTCCAGCATGCAGTCCAAAAGCGCGCTTTGCTGTTTTCTCGTCAATTTCAAGG
This sequence comes from Clostridia bacterium, assembly GCA_017394205.1. Lineage (GTDB taxonomy): Bacteria > Bacillota > Clostridia > Oscillospirales > Butyricicoccaceae > UBA4644. The sequence continues at coordinate 3,961 of JAFOPS010000060.1, forward strand.
GATCACCGCCTTTTATCAGAGAATAAAACGGGAGAGCGATCGCTCTCCCGTTTTCCTCTGGATTTACAGGATCGCAATATCCTGCATCAGCAGCTTCGCGGGGCCATCATAGGCGCCGGAAATCTCGGTCTTTTCCGAAAGCCGCATGCCTGCCAGCACCGCGCTGAGCTTGCCGCTCATGGAGATCCCGGTGACGGGGACGGTCTTTTCGCCGTCGAAATAATACGCCAGACGGATCTCGCCGCCGATATAGTCGTTATACAGGTCGAGCTGCAGGCCCGAAAGCGACACGCACTCCACATAGGGCGCCGCGGCAAGCTGCTCTTCCGTCAGCGTGCCCGGCTCTACCCGGCAGCACCGCAGAGCGCCGCTGGGCTTTTCCACGCCCAGATACTGTCCGAAGCGGTTGGAGCCGAAATAGGCCGTCACCTTGCCGTTTTCCAAAACGCGGGTATCGGTGAGCTCCGTTCCGTCCTCGTCGAAATAGGCCGCGTTTTCGCTGCCCTCGACGATGGCTTTCATGGTAACGGTCAGCTTGTCCCCCGTCCCGTTTTCCTGCAGATCGTCGCCGATCACGTGCAGATTGGCGTGGGTATAGACCGAGCCGTAATTCAGATCGTAGGCCAGCTCGCCCACCAGCTCCTTGATCTCCTTGGCGCGCAGCACCACGTTGACCTTCATAGGCGTCGCGGGCTTTTGCGCCGCGGCGCGGTCCCGCACCTCACGCATTTTTTCGGCGATCTCGGCGGTGACCTTTTCGGGATCAAAGGCGGTGAAACGGTGATCCTCATACAGCTCCACCGACTGTTTGTCGTCGGTAAAGGTGGGGATCGCCTCGATCATCACCCGATGCACGGTCTGGGTCTTGTCCACGCCGCGGCTGTTGCGGACGCGGACGGTGTCACGGTACAAAAAGATCTCCAGCGCGTTGATAGAGCCGCCGGGCAGGTCGTCGGCGGCGTAAACGGCGTCGGCGATGCGCATGGCCAGCATTTTGGGGTCTTCCTTGTCCAGATCGGTAGGCAAAGCGGCCGAAAGCGTGCCGCCCGCGGGCAGCTCATAGGGTGCGTTGTCCACCAGGCGTGCCCGTGCGACGGCGCTTTTGATCTTGGCGGCGACGTCGGCTTCGCTCATCGACCGGTACACCGGGAAGGACGAGTCGCCCCGCTTCCCGTCGTGATCCACGTAAACGGTCACGCCCGTGGACACGGTATCGGTGGCGCGCACCGTTTCCAGCTTCCGATGCACGAAGAACAGCTCATAAGAGGCGGTGGCCTTTTCCGTGACGCGCCAGCCGCTCAGCGCGGGGTCGTCCCGCAGCAGTTCGATCACAGTTTTCATCCCAGCTTCACCCTCACTTTCAAATTGGGGCCGCCGTCGGACACGCGCACCCACTCTTTATAGCCCTTGCCGCACATGCCGGAGCCGATGACCTTGAACGTATCGGACACCATGGAGATGGATTTCAGCAGCTCGGGCACCGAGCCGCTCATCACCACAGGGGAAACATAATGATCGGTGAGCTTGCCGTCCACGATCTCGATTCCGTATTCCGCTGTACACTGGATCTGCCAGTTTTTCGGGTCCTCCATGCCGTTGTTGGTCTCGAAGAGCATATAGCCGTGCTTCACCGAGGCGATCATGTCCTCCAGCTTGTCCGTGCCGGGGCAGAAGAAGGTATTGGTCATACGGCTGTAGGCCTTGCGCTTGTAAGAATCCCGACGTCCGTTGCCGGTGGGAACCGTGCCGAGCTGGGTGGCCGAGGCCAGATCCGAAAGGCCGGCCACCAGGATGCCGTCCTTGATGATCTGAGTATCGTGGGCCAGAACGCCGTCGTCGTCAAAGAAATAGGATGCTACGCTGTGGGCGGCGGCAGCGCCGTCGTGCATATTTGTGATGGGCGAGGCAACATACTGTCCCACGCAATGCTTCGCCATGGCGCGGTCCTTGACGAACTGGTCCATCTCCACGCCGTGGCCGAAGGCCTCGTGAGCGATCAGGCCGGTGATGGAGCTGTCGGTGATCACGTCGTAAACGCCCGGCTCGATGGGCGTGGCCGTTGCCAGATGGCGGGCCAGGTCCAGCACCTCGTCGGTGCTGCCGCGGAGATTGTCGATGATCTCGGAGAGCTTGTCCGAGCCCTCCACATGGCGGGCCTGGACCATTTTCCCGTCCTGATAGATCGCCAGCAGATATCCGTTGGCCCAGCCGTAATGCTGTGTCAGCTCCCGGTTTTTCGTCACAAACAGCTTGGACACCACGTAGGGCTGGATCATGGCGATGGCGTTGAGCACCTTTTCGTCAGCGGCGCAAAGCTGCGCCGAAAGCTCGCGGCAGATCCCCAAAAGCTGGGCGTCGTCGTAAGAATCGAAATCGGTCTCGCGGACAAAATCCTCCTTCATGGGAGGATCCTCCAGCGCGGCGGTGGAGATCATGCGGCTCTCCAGGGCGGGATCGGCCGCCACGGCGGCGGCGATCTTTTCAGCCAGCGCCTCTTTGTCGCCGGAAATGTCGTCGAGAGAATACTCAAAAAACGCCCGGCCGTCGTGCATTTTCACCACGAAGCCGCACTCCCCCGCCCCGTCCTGGGCGGCAGAGCTCTTGCGGTCGGCCCGGTAGACCGCGGCGCGCACGTCGGTGCCAAGCACGCTCACATAGGAAAACCGCCTGCTCAGCGCCTTTACCAGCGCAGCGCAGTCCTCCCGTTTTCCGTTCAAATAAGAAGAAAAAGACATATTGGCCTCCTTTTCATTTTGTTGCTTCTATTGTAATATAGCGCAAGGTCTTTTGCAAGAAAAAGGTTTTGCCGTATTTTGCAGAAACAGCCCCCCGGAGCGTTCCGAGAGGCTGCTTTGCCCATTTATTCGCCGTTGTCCGAGCGGAGCACCTTTCCGATGTTCCAGAGATAGGCCGCCTTTCGCGCGGCCTCCCGCCGCTCGTCCGGCTTCTGATAGGCCACCGGTGCGGTCTGCGAGCCGCAGTCCATGCACATGACGTACCAGCACCAGTCCTCCTCTTCCTCCAGCAGGCCGGCCCCGCCGCAGAACGGGCAATCCTGCAAATCGATCTCTTCGTGAATCTCCAAACCGTTCCCCTCCTGCCGATCAAAATAAAGGACGGCGCCCCGCAAAAGCGCGCGCCGTCCTTCGGGCGTGTTTGGATTATAGCGCCGATCCGCCGGAAAGTCAAGCGGGAGGCACATTTTATTCAGCGGCGCCGTTTCCCACCTTGCGGTTAAAGGCCGCGACCCGCTTCTTCATCGCGGCATACTGGCTCAGCCAGATCACCGCATAGATCGCCAGAAAGATCCCGAAATACAGCAGGGCACCGGACACGCTGTGTTCCATCCAGTACATGAAATAGGCGATGGGGAAGGTGGCGGCGGAACAGACGAGCAGATGAACGACCGTCATCTTCAAAAGACTCCACCGTTCCGCATCCCAGACCGCGGAGGCTCCCGCCCACGCGGCGCCGTACAGCAGCGAGCAGGCCGCCTGAAGGATCACTGCGTACAGCTCGCTGCCGCAGTCGCGCACCAGCTCAGGCACCACGGCGTGATAAGCGCCGTCGCCGATGAAGGCGGAAATGACGATGGTCATCAGCGTGCTGATCGCCAGGCCGAGGGGCGCGCCCAGCAGGCAGCGGCGAATGATTTTTTTCTTCATAAAAAACACCTCACAGTCCCAAGACTTCTTTGATTTTGGAAACGTATCGGCGGGAAACGTAGGTCACGCTCCCGTCCGCCAGGGTGACGCAGATCGTCCCGGCCAGGCTGAGATCAAAATGTCTGACCTTTTTCAGATTGATGATCTCGGAATTGGAAATGCGGACGAAGCTGTCGCGCCGGAGGCGCTCCTCCAGCTCATAGAGCCGCAGGCGCAGCTGGTATTCGCCGTCCTCCGCCGCCGCGTACACCTTTCCGCCCAGAGCATAAAGGCGCAGGATCCTGTCCTGATCCAGGATCTTTACCGTATCATCCGAAACCCCCGCGATCATCTGCGGCTCGGTCTCTGAGATCTTCCGGACGATCTCGTTGATCTCTTCCGTCATCCGATCGGTAAGCACGATGACCTTCGGTTCTTTTACAGCGGTGTCGATTTTGATTTCCACCTGCATAAGCGCCACCTCCTTGGTACGATTGCAGGATAATCCTTTCCCGTCCGTTTTGCAAGCGATTTTCCACAGGTGGTCGATTTTGCGGGATACTCGGTACACAGGCGGGAAAACACGGAAGAGCTTGCAGTCGGCCGGAGCATTTGGTTTCCGCAAGGCAGACGGCTCTGCGGCGTTCTCCCGCCCATATCAAACGGCGGACAGTGCCTGCTGACAGGACGGAAGCAGTGTCTGCGGGAGCGAGAAGGAGCGGACGGATTCCCGCTGGATGTTTCCCTCGCCGGTAAAAGAAGACGCTCCGCTGGATCCGCAGAGCGTCTATCGGAATATGAAAAAGGTGCTGGCGCGGGCGCAGTGCAAGAACATCCGCTTCCACGACCTGCGCCATACCTTCGCTACTACCGCCCCTGGCGCACGGCATGGACGTGAAAACGCTCTCTGCCCTATGCGGCCCCCTGGAGAGTGTCGACAGCGCAGAACAGCGGCACGCCCATCAAGCCGGATCTGCAAAAAATGCTGAAAAAATCCCGTCTGCATTGCAGCATGCGGGCTGCTGACTGACATATTTTCGAAACGGGCCCTCCGTTTGTACGCATATTCGATAAAAACCGCCCCCGAAATCACGAATTTCAGGGGCGGTTTTTGCGCATTGTCAGCGGCATTCGGAGTCG
>JAFOPS010000061.1 GCA_017394205.1 Clostridia bacterium
GCCGGAAAGGTTGATGTCTCCGTTTTTCCATCCGTCTTGCATTTCGTTCTCATCCATTTCACCGTCTGCGCACGCACAGCAGTAATCGATACCGGAATCAAAGCCTGTGACCGTCATGGGCAGCCGGTTCATCAGGTCCCGCGCCGCTATCGTATTGTTCAGTTTAGCTTTGACTGTCGCGTTACCGGCGGTGATAACCAGTCTGGCCGCATTGTGATCGTCCGGATCGGTGAGCGCTGCTCCTGCGGCGGCCAGCCGGGTCAGCAATTCTTCTGATTTATTTTCGCTTCCGGCTGCCGTAAAGATCCCCATGTCCTCTAAATGCAGATACTCGACGAAGGAGTTCTGATAGGCAAAGATCGCTCCCTCATAGACGCCCTTGTCTCCGGAGGAAAGAAGCAGCGCGGTCTTTCTCAGCTTCTTCGGATACCCCAGCGCATAGATGCGGTTGATGGCGCATTGCAGCTGCCCGGAAAAGCCGTGGTAGTAGATCGGAGAGGCCAGGACGATCATGTCATCCTCATCCAAAACAGGATAGACCTTTTGCATATCGTCCTGCTGGACGCAGGTTCGGAAAGCCTTGGTATGGCAGTATTCACACGCAAGGCAGCCCTTGATGTTCATGTGACATACATCAAAGACGGTCACGGTATGCCCTGCGCTCTCTGCACCGGCCTTGTAAGCCTGGATCATAGCAGCTGTATTGCCCTTTGGCCTTGGACTGCCGTTCAAAATGATGATCTTCATTTCAGATGCTCCTCAAAGAAATGCTGAATCTTTTCAAAGGGGATGATGTCCTTCCGGTCATACAGATCGGTGTGAACTGCGCCGGGGATGATCATCAATTCTTTGTTGTCACCCTTCAGGAGCCGGAAGGTATCGCGGCTCAGATAGCAGGAATGGGCTTTTTCGCCGTGGATCATCAGCACCGCGCTGTCGATCTCGCCGGCATAGGTGAACAGGCGCATATTCATCAGAGAGGTTCCGGTGCTCGCCGCCCAGCCGTCATTGGAGTTGAGAGAGCGGGGATGATAACCGCGCTCGGTCTTATAATAGTCGTAATAGTCCTTCACAAAGAAGGGCGCGTCCTCCGGCAGCGGATCGACCATGCCGCCCGCTCTTTGATAGCTTCCGTTTCTATAGTCCTTCGTCCGCTGGGCGCTGATGGTGTCTCTGGCCGCTTTTCGCGCCTCCTTGCTGTCGGCAGCGTCGAAGTATCCGTTCCCGGCCACGCGGGACATATCGTACATGGTGGAGGTCACGGTCGCCTTGATGCGGGTATCCACACAGGCCGTCTGCAGCGCCATACCGCCCCAGCCGCAGATGCCGATAATACCGATGCGCTCGGGATCGGCCAGCTCAGAGCAGGAGAGGAAATCTACCGCTGCCTGAAAATCTTCCACGTTGATGTCGGGAGCGTGCATGGCACGGGGAAAGCCGCCGGACTCGCCGGTAAAGGACGGGTCGAACGCAAGGGTCAGAAAGCCGCGTTCCGCCATCTCCTGCGCGTACAAACCGGAGGACTGCTCCTTGCAGGCTCCAAACGGTCCGGAGACGGCAATGGCGGGCAGCTTTCCGGCCGCGTTTTTCGGAACATACATATCTGCTGCGAGGGTGATGCCAAAATGGTTCACGAAGGTCACCTTGCTGTGATTGACCTTATCGCTTTTGGGAAAGGTCTTGTCCCACTCCCGGGTCAGGGTCAGGTCTGCTGTCTTCATCATGATGATTACCGCCTTTCTATGGTCGTTTTGATTTCTTTTTCCGTCTGCCGGATCAGATAATCGAGGCAATCGACCCTGCGCTGGCTCTGATGCAGTTCATCCATCAGATTGTAGCGGATCACTCGCAACTCATGAAGCGCATCTGAGATTCTGCCCGCCTGAACCAGCTGATCCACAAAGGCGGCGGACACTTCACTGCATCCGGCATCCAGCAGATTACATCTTACTGCACTTTCCGGTCTCACAGGCGATCCCTCCTCTCGGCGTTCTCTGTGTTTCCATTATAACCGCTTGACGTTGTAATCGCTAATGGTTATAATGAATATCATGATATTCATGAACAGAATATCAAATCCGCTTTTCAGAGGTGTATTCGACATGGAAATCCGGACACTCAGATATTTTCTGGCAGTCGCAAGAGAAGAAAATATGACGCGGGCGGCAGAAGCGCTCCATGTAACGCAGCCCACCCTGTCAAAGGCATTAAAGGCATTGGAAGATGAACTGGGGAAGAAATTGTTCACCCGGCACAGCTTCAGTATCAAGCTGACTGATGAGGGGATCCTGTTACGCAACCGTGCAGAGGACCTGGTCAGTATGGCAGACAGGATCGAGCGAGAGTTCGTCTCACTGGACGATATCACAGGAGGGGATCTGTACTTTGGATTGGCGGAGTCCTACCAGATCCGCTATCTTGCCCATACGATACACTCCTTCAAAAAGACTTATCCCGGCCTCAGGTATCACATCACAAGCGGCGATACGGAGCAGGTCATGGAAAAACTGGACAAGGGACTTCTGGACTTTGCGGTACTGGCAGAGACCCCGGATGCGAGAAAGTATGAATCCGCGATTTTCCCGGAAGCGGATGTGTGGGGCCTTGTTATACCGGAAGATGACCCCATGAGAAAGAAAAAGGCCATCCGTGTGGATGACCTGATCGGATTGCCGCTGTTCTGTTCTGCGCAGAGCTGGGAAAACGATATTCCGCTCTGGGCAGGTGCAAAGATGGATTCTCTTCATCTGGAAGGCTCGTTCCGGCTGGCATACAATGCGTCTATCTTTGTAAAAGAACATCTCGGATATCTGCTTACCTTTGACCGGTTAGTTGACACATCCCCCGAAAGCGGATTAGCGTTCCGCCCGCTGACTCCCCGGCTGGAAACGAAGCTGTATCTTGTGTGGAAAAAATATCATACCTTTTCACCTATCGCAGATCGGTTTTTGGAACAGATCAGAAAGCCGGTGTCAATGTAGACAACCGGCGAGGAAACCCACTCGAACAGAGTCGGATTCGAACGATACAGAAGCCGAAGCGTCTTGCTGATATCCCAGCCCCTGATATCCAGAACATCGTTGATCGGCATCTCGATCACGTCCCTGACAGTGTCCAGCCTGAGATATGCCTCAACGGGGCGGGCATAGATAAAACGGACGTCATAGTCGCTGTCAGGAAACGCAAAGCCCCATGCCCGGCTGCCGGACTCGACAGCCAGCAGAATGCGGACAGTCGCTTCCTTCTCGATCGTTTTCAGTTTTTCAATGATAAGGTCACGCATGCCACGTTCTCCTTTCTTCTATGAATGCAAAGGCCGGGGAGAATCAGGCCCCGGTCCAGTTTTCAAAGGCGTTAAGCGTCTTTCGGTAACACCACATATTCGGATAGTATCGGCCGGAGTTGAAGAAAGCGCTGTCGTCACCCGTGACGTACTTCGAAATTGCAGCCCCCACTCCGGCAGAGCGGGAAATACCGGCATCACAGTGAACGATGATGTGTTTCTCGACGTGCAGATTCACAAACTGTACCACTTTCCGCGCGTCCTCCTCACTCATCAGGTCACTTTCGCCTGCATCCTTGCCGCAGATATCTTTTCCCGGCTTGTCAGCATCGCAGAATGTGAGCGGAAGGATCGCAATTACCCCGTTTTCCGCAGAACAAAACGGTCGAGTGGTATATATCATATTCGGGTCGGAAATTGAAATAATCACTGCCGGGGCATCATGAGCCATATGGCAGTACCTGATCACATCAGAACGACTCATTACACTGATTTTCATTTTTGGTCACCATACCTCTCCTTTGATTTCCAACATGGTTTTTACCTCGTATGAACATGAAAAAGCCGCTTGCCTCATACAAGACAAGCGGCCTGCCGTTATCTGATCTGCCTGTGAAAAGGTTATGAGATCATGCAGCCCAACTGCTTCGTCTTATATGAGCGTACCAAAAGAGAACCCAGGCAATAAATGCCGGGCAAAAACTGTTCCATGTGCTCTCTATATGACAAAGCAAAGCGAACGTTGAACATGTCTCTTTTCCTTTCCGGGCGTACACCCTGTTTTCTGGGGATACTATAACACGGAGTTTGGCATTTGTAAATAAACCTGTGGTATAAAGTTTATTACAATTGCGTTACACACCGGTATTCATAAAGAGCTTCTTATGGATCTTCGTACTCACCGTCATCAAGGCACTCGTCAGGTCTTTTCGTTGATTTCCAGAAATTTTATCACTCCTTCACATGGGCATCAAAAGAAGTGAAGTCGCTGTTGCGGTCGATCTTCGTGAAGGCATTGTCGGCGCTGTAAGATTGGACGAAAACAAAAAAGCCGAAGGCCCTTGAAAACAAAGGCTTTCGGCGTTGCTTCTGGCACCCACGGGAGGATTCGAACCTCTGGCCTGCCGCTTAGGAGGCGGCCGCTCTATCCGGCTGAGCTACGTGGGCGAATGGACAGCAAACACAGTATAACGGAAAAACCGGGTTTCGTCAATAAAAAATCGGCGGAGCGGGCAGACCGCTCCGCCGATGCGCATTTTGCAAAGGAGCAGGGTGCGGCGGGATCAGAGATTGATGTCCTGCGCTTCGGCGCCGCTCTCCTGGGCGAGAATGGGACGGAGCTCGGCCAGATAGGCGTCCACCTGCGCGGCGCTGCGGCCGGTATAGCGGCGGCCGTCCATCAGCTCCCGCAGCTCGGGCAGGGTCATGCCGAAGGCGGGATCGCCGGCCAGACGCTCCAGCAGGTCGCAGGGCTCGCCTGCCTTCATCCGGGCGGTGGCGGCCATGGAGTGCGTGCGGATAAGCTCGTGGAGCTGCTGCCGGTCGCCGCCCCGCTTCACGGCCTCCATCATCAGATTTTCGGTGGCGATGAAGGGGAGATACTCGTTGACCGTGCGCTCAATGATCTTTTCGTTGACGCGGATGCCCTTCGTCACGTTCTGCATCAGGCGCAGGATGGCGTCGGCGCAGAGGAAGCCCTCGGGCAGAGAAATGCGGCGGTTGGCGGAATCGTCCAGCGTCCGCTCCATCCACTGGACGGAGGCGGTCATGGGAGCGTTGAGGGCGTCGGCCATGAGATAGCGGGCCAGCGAGCAGATGCGCTCGGAGCGCATGGGATTGCGCTTGTAGGCCATGGCGGAGGAACCGATCTGGGTGCTCTCAAAGGGCTCTTCCATCTGACGGTCGTGCTGGAGGAGGCGCATGTCGTTGGCAAAACGGCAGCAGCTCTGGGCGATGGAGGACAGCACGTTGAGGATGCGGCTGTCGAACTTGCGGGCATAGGTCTGGCCGGAGACCGGGAAGCGGCGGTCGAAGCCGAACTCGGCGGCGATCATGCGGTTCATCTCGTCGATGCGGGCCTCGTCGCCCTCGAAGAGATCCAGGAAGCTGGCCTCGGTGCCCGTGGTGCCCCGGCTGCCCAGAAAGCGGAAGGAGGACAACACGAAGTCCAGCTCCTCCAAATCAAGCTCCAGGTCCTGCAGCCAGAGGGTGGCGCGCTTGCCCACCGTCACGAGCTGGGCGGGCTGATAATGGGTGTAGCCCAGCGTGGGGAGAGATTTATATTCCTCTGCAAAGGAGGCCAGGTTTTTCATCACGTTGAGAAGCTGGCCGCGGAGATAACGCAGACCGTCGCGGTACAGGATGAGGTCGGCGTTGTCGGTGACATAGCAGGAGGTGGCGCCCAGATGGATGATACCCTTGGCGGAGGGGGCCGCCAGACCGTAAGCGTAGACGTGGGCCATCACGTCGTGGCGGACCTCTTTTTCCCGCCGGCGCACGGCCTCGTAGTCGATGTCGGTGATGTGGGCCTCCAGCTCGTCCACCTGCTCCTGCGTGATGGGAAGGCCCAGCTTATGCTCGGCGCGGGCCAGCGCGACCCACAGACGCCGCCAGGTTTGATAGCGCGTATCGGCGGAGAAGAGACGGAGCATATAATCGGAGGCATAGCGGGAAGAAAGGGGGGATTCGTAACGATCGGTTGCCATAACGGGACCTCCTCAGCGTTCAATGATCTCGTCGCGCTGCGCGCCGACGGAGACATATTTGATGGGGCAGCCCAGCGCCTTTTCGGCAAAGAGGACGTAATCCTGCGCGGCGGCGGGAAGATCCTCGAAGCGGCGGACACCGCTGATGTCGCACTGCCAGCCGGGGAGGACGGTGTAGACCGGACGGGCCTTTTCCAGCAGCGCGGGGAAGGGGAAGTCTGCGGTCTTGACGCCGTCGATCTCGTAATGGGTGCAGACGGGGATCTCTTTCATGTAAGAGAGGATATCCAGCTTGGTGAAGGCCAGCTCGGTGGCGCCCTGCATGATCACGCCGTAGCGGGTGGCCACCAGATCCAGCGGGCCGACCCGACGGGGACGACCGGTGGAGGCACCGTATTCGCCGCCGGCCTCGCGGAGCTTCTCCGCCTCTTCCCCGAACCATTCGCAGGTGAAGGGACCTTCGCCCACGCAGGTGGAATAGGCCTTGACGATACCCAAAACCCGATCGACCCGGCTGCCGGGGATGCCTGCGCCCACGGGGGCGTAGGCCGCGATGTTGTTGGAGGAGGAGGTGTAGGGCCAGATGCCGAAATCCAGATCCCGCAAAGCGCCCAGCTGGGCCTCGAAGAGGATGCTTTTGCCCTGGGCCTCGGCCTGACGGAGAAACGCGCCGGTGTCGCAGATGAAGGGGGTGAGGTTGGCGCCGTAGCGGCCCACCCAGGCCATCATCTCGTCGAGGGAATAGGGTTTGGCGTGATAGACGTTTTCAATGGTGAGATTCTTCCACTCCAGAATACCGGCAAGACGGCCGCGGAGATACTCGGGATAGAGCAGCTCGCCGGCCTGGATGGTCTTTTTCTGGTATTTGTCGCTGTAAACCGGCGCGATGCCCCGCTTGGTGGAGCCGTAAGCCCGGTCTTTGAGGCGGGACTCCTCCAGCGCGTCCAGATCCCGGTGGAAGGGGAAGACCAGCGTGGCGCGGTCGGAGATGCGGAAGTTATCCGGGGTGATGTCGATACCGGCGGCGCGGAGATCGGAGATCTCCTTCCAAAGATGCTCGCAGTCGATGACGACGCCGTTGCCCAGCACATTGACGACACCCTTGCGGAAGATGCCCGAGGGGATCAGATGAAGGGCGAACTTGCCGTATTCGTTGATGACGGTGTGGCCGGCGTTGTTGCCGCCCTGGTAGCGGACGACCACGTCGTACTGCTCGGTGACAAGGTCGACCATGCGGCCTTTGCCCTCGTCGCCCCAGTTGATGCCTACGATGGCGCAATTGGACATGTGGGATCCCTCCTGTTTATTTTGAAAAAACGGTTGCGAAACTCGTACATCTTGATTATACTATAAAAAGTGGTATAAGTAAAATTACTATTTTTTATAGATACCATATTTTTTACTTATGGGTGGTGAAAGCATGGAAGGAAAGCTGGAGCTCTATCGGATCTTCCGGACGGTGGCGGAGCAGGAGAGCATTTCTGCGGCGGCCAGGGGACTGTATCTTTCGCAGTCGGCGGTGAGCCAATCGGTGCAGCAGCTGGAGCGGCAGCTGGGGACGAAGCTCTTTTTGCGGGGGAGAAAGGGCGTGGCGCTTACCGAGGAAGGTCGGCTGCTGTACGATTACGTCAGGGACGCCATGAGCCTGCTGGAAAGCGGAGAGAGCAAGCTGCGGCAGGCACGGGAACTGGAGATCGGACAGCTGATCATCGGCGCCAGCGACACGCTGACCCGGTGGTGGCTGCTGCCCTATTTGCAGCGGTTTCACAGGAACCACCCCGGCGTGAGGCTGACGCTGCGCAACGGAACAAGCAGCCAGGTGCTGGAGCTGCTGCGGGAAGGAAAGGTGGACGTGGCCTTTGCCAGCCGGCCGGAGCGGGGAGAACAGTTTCGGGTGGAGGTGTGCTTTGACACCCATATGATCTTTGCGGCGGCGCCCGATTACCCCTGTGATTTTGACAGAAGCTATACACCGGCGGAGGTGGCGGAGATGCCGCTGATCCTGCTGGACCGGAAGGCCGGCTCGCGGCTGTTTCTGGAGGACGCGTTTTCCCGGATGGGGCTGCGGCTCAAGCCGGAGTTTGAGCTGGCGACTCACGAGCTGGTGCTGGCAGTGGCGAAAAGCGGGCTGGGCGTGGCCTGCGTCACGAAGGAGTTTTCCGGCCATGCGCTGAAGGCGGGAGACGTGCGTCCGCTGCGCGTGGGATGGGAGATCCCCGCCCGGCAGGTGGCCATGTGCACGCCCGAGCGGGGACGGCTGAGCGCTGCGGCGGAGCACTTTATGGAGGATATCCGCCGGGGAAGGCCGACGGAAAAATGGGCGGGGAGGCTTGCAACGGGAGAAGAAAGCGGTATAATAAAGGCGATATAGGAAAGCACGGAGGGAAAACATGGAAAAGTTTGTTTTGCGCTATCGGAAAAAAGGATATCCCCAGAGCGTGCTGGACGCCGTCGCTGCCCTGTACGGCGAAGCCCATGGGCTGCGGGACTGCAACTGTGAGATCTATCACGATTTTGAAGAGCTGGCCGTGTTCGGCACCGATGAAAACGGGAAGATCGGCGAGGTGACGATGCCGTTTTCCCAGCTGGAAAGATGGGTGAAAAAGCTGCCGTGACCAGAATGAAAAAACCGGCCGCCGACAAGCGGCTGCTGCTGATTTTGAACCCCCACGCGGGGATGATGCGCGCTGCGCGCCAAATGGCGAAGCTGGTGGATATTTTCCAGAAGGCGGGATACCGGGTGACCGTCTATCTCACGGAAGGACCGGGCGACGGAACCGCGGCGGCGAGGCGCTGGGGAAAGGAATATGACAGAGTGGTGTGCGTCGGCGGCGACGGCACGCTGAACGAGGTGATGCGCGGGCTGCTGGAAAGCGGCGCCCGGGCCGAGCTGGGCTATCTGCCCGCGGGAAGCACCAACGATTTCGCAAACAGCGTCGGGCTGAAGGCCGATCTGCTGAAGGCGGCGCGGGACGCGGCCGGCGGAGAGGTCGTCCCTATCGACGCGGGACGCTTCAACGGACGGATCTTTGCCTATGTGGCGGCCTTCGGCGCGTTTACCGAGGTGAGCTATCGCACGCCCCAGACAGCGAAAAACGTGCTGGGGCGGATGGCCTTTTTGCTGGAGGGCGTGAAGGAGCTGCAGGATATCCGCCCCATCCACATGGCGCTGAAATGTGACGAGGAGCAGATCGAAAGCGATTTTATCTTCGGAACGGTGAGCAATTCCGCCCCCATGGCCGGGCTGATCACGCCCACGGTGGAGACCGATCTGAGCGACGGGAGCTTTGAAGTGACGCTGGCCCGGTTCCCCACCACGCCGCAGGAGAGCGCGCTGCTGGTGGCGGCGCTGCGGCTGGGAGAGGAATCGCCGCTGGTGGTGCGCCGCCAGGCGCGGCGGGTGGAGGTCCGGTGCGACGAGGCGGTATCCTGGTCGCTGGACGGAGAGCAGGAAAAGGCGGAGGGGAGCTTTGTCATCGAGAATCTGGAGCGGAGCGTGCCCTTTGTCATGCCGGTGAAAAAGGCCGAATGACCTGCGGAAAACGAGCGCGCCGCCTTGACGGAGGCCGTGCGCTTTGGTATAATAAATCAAATGCTTCAAATTTTTAATGTAATTTCAGAAAACGGAAAGAGGCGAGCCGATTTTGGATATTTTTGAGAAAATGATGCGGCCGAACATCGCGGACGAGCTGCGGGAAAAGAATGTTTATCCCTATTTTCACGCGCTGGAATCCCGTCAGGATACCGTGGTACAGATGGAGGGCAAGCGCCGGATCATGCTGGGCTCCAATAATTATCTGGGACTGACCACCAACGAGCGGGTCATCGAGGCCGGCATCAAGGCGCTGGAGAAATACGGAACGGGCTGCTCGGGGTCCCGCTTCCTCAACGGGACGCTGGAAATGCATCTGGAGCTGGAAAAGGAACTGGCGGAATTCCTGCACAAGGACGCCGCGATGACCTTTTCCACCGGATTCCAGTCCAATCTGGGCATCATCAGCGCCGTGGTGGGCATGGGCGACTATGTCATTTCGGACAAGGAGAACCACGCCAGCATCTATGACGGCATCAAGCTGAGCTACGGCAAGATGCTGCGCTTCAAGCACGCCGATATGGAGGATCTGGAGCGGCAATTGCAGAAGGTGCCGGAGAACGCGGGCAGCCTGATCGTGACTGACGGCGTGTTTTCCATGGGCGGCGACATCGCCAAGCTGCCGGAGATCGTGGCGCTGGCGAAAAAATACGGCGCCAGAGTGATGGTGGACGACGCCCACGGCCTGGGCGTGATCGGCGAGGGCGGCCGGGGTACGGCCAGCTATTTCGGCCTGGAGGATGAAGTGGATATCTACATGGGCACCTTCAGCAAATCGCTGGCGTCGCTGGGCGGCTATATGGCGGCCTCGGCCCGGGTGGTGGACTATGTGCGCCACAACAGCCGGCCGTTCATTTTTTCCGCCTCGATCCCGCCGGCAAGCTGCGCCACGGCGCTGGCTGCGCTGCGGGAACTCAAGGAGCATCCCGAGCTGCCCGAAAAGCTGGCGCACATCGCCGGCTATGCCAGAAAGTGCTTCCGGGAGAAGGGCGTTTCCATCCGGGAGGCCGAGACGCCCATCATTCCCATTTATACCCACGACATCATGAACACGCTGGAAACGGCGCGGAAGATCTATGAGGGCGGGGTCTACGTCAATCCCGTTTTGCCGCCGGCAACGCCGCCCTCGGACTGCCTGCTGCGCACTAGCTATATGGCAACGCTGACCGAAGCGCTGGTGGACGAGGCCAGCGACATCATCGCATCTGTGGTGGGAGGAAAATAACATGGAGAAGATCGCCGTCGTTACGGGAGGGACCTCGGGCATCGGGCTGTGCACCGCAAGAGCGCTGGCGCAGCGGGGGTGCCGTGTGTACGCCATCAGCCGCAGGGGCGGCGAGGACGCGCCGGGCATCCGGAACATCCGGGCAGACGTGACCGACGAAGCGCAGATCGCCGCCGCTGCGGAGCAGATCATGCAGGAGGCGGGCAGGGTGGATATCCTGATCAACAACGCCGGCTTCGGCATTTCAGGCGCGGTGGAGTTTACCGACACCGAGGAGGCCAAGCGGCAGTTTGACGTGAACTTCTTCGGCATGGTGCGGGTCAACAAGGTCTTTTTGCCCATCCTGCGGAAGCAGGGCGGCGGGCGGATCGTGAACATCAGCTCGGTGGCGGCCCCCATCCCCATCCCCTTCCAGACCTATTATTCGGCGGCGAAGGCGGCCATCGACAGCTATACCATGGCGCTGGCCAACGAGGTGCGGCCCTTCGGCATCACGGTGTGCGCCGTGCGGCCGGGGGACATCCGCACGGGATTTACCGCCGCCCGGGCCAAAAGTGTGGAGGGCGACGACGTGTATCAAGGGCGGATCTCCCGGTCGGTATCGCGGATGGAAAAGGATGAGCAGGGGGGCATGGACCCGCAAAAGGCGGGAGATTACGTCTGCAAAATGGCGATGAAGGCGCATCCGAAGCCGCTGACCGCCATCCGGCTGGACTATCAGTTCTTTTGCTTTTTGGCAAAGGTGCTGCCCTGCAGACTGCTCAACCGGCTGATCGGGATGCTGTATGCGGGGTAAAAGGCTTCTTTCGACGGTGCTGCCGGCGGGGATGATCCTTTGTCTGAGCGGCCGCTGAAGATGCTTCCGGAGGAATATCAGCCGCCGGAAGCCGCCCAGAACGGATTCTATTATTTTGAAGACCGGCACAGAGGGGCGCGTGATCGGGCGGATGCGGCGGCCGCGCTGGAGCGGTACAGCGTGAATTTTACGGCTGCATGTACGACAGCGAGGCGAAAACGCTTTATTATTGTGAGGCGGACAGCTGAAAGGAAGGAAAGGAACGATGGAAAGCAGAGTCGCGGTGATCGGGATCGTGGTGGAGAACAAGGACGCGGTGACAGAGCTGAATGAGCTGCTGCATGAATACGGGGAATGGATCATCGGAAGGATGGGGATCCCCTATGCGAAGCGGGGCGTGAACGTGATCAGCGTGGCCATCGACGCACCGCAGGACGTGATCAGCGCCCTTTCGGGCAAGGTCGGAAGGCTGGAGGGCGTGAGCGCCAAAACGGCCTATTCCAACGTGGTGTCGAAGGATCAAGACGGGAGCGATTGACAAAAAGCGGGAACGGCGCTATAATCATAACGTCGGGAGCACGAGCCCCGATAAAGGGCAGAAGCCCGGGACCCAGGCGAAAAACATGAATTTACGGATATGCACGAGGTATCCTTTTCCCACAAGGGAGGAGGATGCCTTTTTTTGTGCGGAAAGGAAAACGTATGAAGGATTCTGTGAAGAAACTGGTGTATGCGGCGGTGTGTTTGGCGCTGTGTCTGGTGCTGCCCTTTTTGACGGGGCAGATCCCCCAGATCGGAAGCATGCTGCTGCCCATGCATCTGCCCGTGCTGCTGTGCGGGTATCTCTGCGGCTGGAAGTGGGGGGCTGCCGTGGGCTTTGCGGCGCCGCTTCTGCGGCATCTGCTGTTCCACATGCCGCCCATGCCCGGGGCGATCTCCATGGCCTTTGAAATGGCGGCCTACGGACTGATCGTGGCGATCCTGTATCGGAAGCTGGGGAAAAAGCTGCCGGCGATCTATCTCAGCCTGATCGGCGCCATGATCGGCGGACGCATCGTGTGGGGCGCCGCGCAGATGGTCGTGATGGGGATCAACGGGAACAACTTCCCCATGAAGGCCTTTTGGGCGGGCGCTGTGACCAACGCCGTTCCGGGGATCGTTTTGCAGCTGATTCTGGTGCCGCTGATCGTGGCGGCGCTGCAGAAGGCAAAGCTGACGGACGATTGATAAAGAAAACCGAAAAACGGAGGAACTCTGTCAAGAGACAGAGTTCCTTTTTCTTTTCCGGAAAAGGAGGATAGGATGGGGCCAACACTTTTGAAGGAGGAAACTATCCTATGGCAATCGATCACGCAAAAACGTATCAGAAGTACATTGACGAGGAGCTGGCCGCAGCTTCCGGCACCGAGTGGATGGCCGCCGACACCGGCAACGTCCGCTGGTGCGGCTGCGGCGACGTGGAGGTGGCGACCCTGAGCACCACCGGCCTGGGCAACTATGACAGCAGCAAGACCGACGGCAGCGCTTATCCCGCCGGGGCCGTGACCAGCGTATGGACTCCTTATACCCTGGCGATGGACCGCGGCGTGAAGTTCGCGCTGGATCACACTGCTCCCGAGGACGTGAGCTTCGCCGCCAGCGCCGAAAATGTGGTGCGCGAGTTTGCCCGCGTGCAGCTGGCGAGAGAGCAGGACACCTATCGCATCAATAAGCTGTATGCGCTGGCCGACGCCGACAGCGCCCACAAGGCTGCGCATATCCAGACCGTGGATCCCCGAAACGACAACCTGGTGGAGAAGCTGTGCGGCCTGGTGCAGACGCTGGAGAACGACAGCGAGCGCTCCGGCGGTTTCGTGGCCATGGTGGCCGCCGACCTGAAGAACGCTTTTCTGCAGGAGGCTGCCGACGACTACAACAGCATCAGCTTTGAGCAGAAGGTGGAAATCAACGGCGTGACCTATGAGCACGTGATGATGCTCAACGATCTGCCCTGCATCTTTGTGCCCTCCGGCAGAATGCATACCGTCATCGCCGTGCAGAGCGGCCGCGGTCAGCAGACTGCCGGCGGCATTCTGGAGGGGTCCGGCTCCAAAAGGATCTATGCCGTCGTCACGGCATGCGACGCCCCTATGGCCGTGGCAAAGATCGACAGTCTCAAGCAGTTCGGCCCCGAGGAGAATCAGCTCTTTGACGGCACTGCTATTCAGGCCCGCTATTTCTATGATCTGCTGGTGCCCGCAGACAAGATCGTGACCATCGGCGCCCTGGTGGAGGGCGAATAATGAGCATCCGCTTTGCTGAGGAGGGCAGGCAGCGCGTGCTGGAACGGGCTGCCGCACTGGCCGGAATGGAGGAGCTGCCTCAGGAGGCGGAGACGCTGCTGGAGGCGGTGGTTTGCGGCGCCGCGGCCCTGTGCAGCCGGGAGGATATCCCGGAGGGGATGGAACAGCCGCTGGCGATCCTGCTGGCGCGGGCGCTGCGTGACGGGGCGGAGCGCCCCGTCACGGCGGTGAAGCGGGGCGATACCCAGATCACCTACGGGCCGGAGGAGCTTTCCCCGAGGGTCTTGCTGAGCCCGTTCGTCAGACTGAGGACACCGAAGGGCGGGTGCTGCCGTGAATGAGGGAAAGGCGATCCTTGCGACGCTGACCGATCGGGCGGAGGTGTTTCGCCGGGTCAGACGGGGAACGGGATATGAAACGGAGCGGATCTATCATGAGCTGCCCTGCGCTCTTTCGAGGAATTATCAGGGCGGACGGCCCAGACTGACGGGGGAGATGGAAGGCGTTGCGGAAAGCGCGTTTTTCCTGATGCTCTATCTTCCTCCGAAAACGATGCTTCTGGCAGGGGACCGGGCGGAGGTGCTGCGGGAGGGCGTGAGGTACGCCGGGATTTGCAGCGCGGCCATGCAGTACCCCTCGTACGCGGTGGCGTCGATGGAGATCCAGGAGGTGACACCGCTGTGATCGGACTTTCGGAGCTGGCGGCCGGACTGGCCGGATATCTGACGGCGGAGACCGGCGTCGCGGCCTTTGCGGGACGGGTGGAAAACCCGGTGTATCCCTGCTGCCTGGTGGAGGCGGCGGGCAGGACCCGCGCCGGGACGCGGCAGCTGGAGCGCAGCGTGACGGTGACGCTGGTGTGCTATGGCTCCCGCCGGAGAGAGCGGGAGGAGGGCCTGCAGCTTTTGGACCGGATGGAAGCGGCGGTGGCCGGGGGATTTACCGTGGGCGGACGGAGATTCTGCCCGACGGAGATCGAAAGCCTCATCAACGGAAAAGAGCTGCCCCAGGTCCGCTTTACCCTGGATTTTTACGACATGCCCTACGGGAAAACGGAGGCGGAGCCCGAGAGCGGCGCGGAGACCATGGGGTCGCTGGCGCTGCGCTGGGACGCGGAAAAGGAGGAATGAGAGATGGGGCTGCCCCAGATCATGATCAATTTTAAGACGGCGGGCGGAACGGCCGTCCGCCGGAGCGCCCGGGGACAGGCGGTGCTGCTTTTGGCGGGAGAAGAGAGCGGGAGCGTCTGCTTTCTGCTGCCGGAGCAGGCCGAGAGGGCCGGGCTGAGCGAACGGGCCGCGAGGCTGGTAAAGCTTTGCTTTTTGGGGAACCCGGCCAGAGTGTGGCTGGCGACCTATGCCGCGGGGGAGGAACAGGCGGCGCTGGCGGCCTGTGAAAAGAACGCGGAGGGCGGCTGGCTGTGCGCCCCGGATATGCCGGCGGAGACGGTGAGCGCCTTTGTCCGTGCGGGCCGTGCGGAGGGCAAGCCGCTGAGGGCCGTGGTGTCTACGGAGGGCTCGCCCGACTGTGCGGGCGTGGTCAACCTGACGACGCAGGGGATCCGGGTTTTGCTGGAGGATCAGGCGGAGGACATCGCTGCGGCAGATTACTGCGCCCGCGTGGCGGGACTGCTGGCGGGTCTCTCGCTGCGGCAAAGCGCGACGTATCATTCGCTTCCTGAGGTGACGGATTTTGCCCCCAGCGCCGACCCGGCGGGAGACATCCGGCGGGGAAGACTGATTTTGGACAAGGGGAGCGACGGCGCCCGCCTGGCCAGAGCGGTGACCAGCCTGGTCACGCTGACGGACAGCGGGGAGGAGGCGCTGAAGAAGATCAAGATCGCGGAAGGGATCGATCTGATCCGAGCCGACATCCGCAGCATTTTTGAAAGCGAATACGTGGGAAAGGTGCTCAACGACTACGACTCCAAGCTGCTTTTGGTGACGGCGATCAACAGCTATTTTGCCGGACTGACGGGAAGCGTGCTGGATACGGGGCGCAGGAATCAGGCCTATGTGGACTATGAAGCGCAGAAGGCGTGGCTGGAGGGCCGGGGCGTGGACACCGAGCGGATGACCGAGACCGAGATCCTTTCGGCCAACACCGGCAGCCAGGTCTTTTTGAAGGCAAGCGTGCGGTTTGCCGACGCCATGGAGGACCTGGTATTTGACATCACCATGTAAAGGAGGGGAAACATGGCGGGACTTTATGCAAATCGGGTGCTTTCCGGATCGTTTGCGGAGATCTGGATCGACGGAAACCGCATCGCGGAAGCCAGCGGGATCCAGATGACCGTGAAGATGCAGCGCAGCGACGTGCAGATCGGGATGGACGTGGATTCGAAGATCACCGGCTGGAAGGGCGAAGGTCAGCTGCGGCTGCGGCAGGTGTTCAGCCGGTTTTTTGATATCGTGGAGGGCGCCCGGGAGGGCCGGGACATCCGCGTGACCATCACCACCGCGCTGAAGGATCCGGACAGCATGAACGGCGAGGAGGAGCGATACAGCGTGGACAACGTGGCGCTGGACAGCCTGCCGCTGGTGAATTACGCCGCCGGAAAGGTGAACGAGCAGGTGGTGCCCTTCCGCTTTTTGCCCAGTGAGCTCAAGCAGCTTTCAGCCATCAACCTGACGGAGGTGGCCTGATGAGCACGGCGGCCCAGTGGGCGCAGGCGCTGGCCGGAGAAGGGGAAGAGCGGTTCGTTCTGACCTTTGACCGGCTGGGATTGGAGGCGGAATGCCGTACGCTGCGGGCCGGCGAGGTGGAGGAATGCCGCCGGATGGGCGGAGAGCGCGGACTGCGCTATGCCGTGTATCTTGCCTGTGACGCTCTGCGGGAAGCGGGCGAAAGTCTGCGGAAGCAGGGCGCGCTGGCAGGCAGCTTTGAGATCACCGAGCGGCTGGCCTATGCCGATATCCTGGCGGCCGGAGGCGCCATCCTGCGGAAAAGCGGCGCTGGAAGCGCCCGCGTCCGCCTGTCTGATGAAGCCGCCGGGGAGGAAGGAATCCCTCTGGCGGCGCAGGAGGATCCGGTTTTTCCCGGGCAGGAGGATCCGGCGGAGCGCATTTGGCAGGAAAACGGCTGGGAAGAGATCCGCGGCGCGGAGAAACCCGTGCGGGTCATGCGGGACGAGCCGCAGGAGGACGAAGAGCGGCGCGTCTGGGAAACAGCGCGGATCTTTGCCGACCGGCTGGAGGCCGCGGCCGACAATCTGTGACGGCGGGCAGAAGGAGGAAATATGGCACAGAAGACAAGGACCATGGTCCTGCGGAGAGGCGACGAGGACGAAAGCCAGCGGCTGGTGCTGCCGGTGAACCCCAGGGACGTGGTGATCTCCCGGCCGCAGAACACACTGAGCTATGTGACCGTGCGGGGAGAGACGGTCAGCGCTGCCGGGGGAAGCGGGCTGACGCAGGTGAGTTTGGAGACATTTTTGCCTGCGGAAAGCTCCCCCTTTTACGGCGGGAGCAGCCCGGCGGAGGCGCTGGCGATGCTGCGTCAATGGGAACGGGAGGGCGTGCCTGTGCGCCTGATGATCTCGGGGACGGAGCTGGACGACCTGTTTTTGATCGTGGGTCTGCGGCAGAAGCTGCGGGAGGGCGACGAGGACGTGGGGATCGGAATCGACCTGAAGGAATATAAGTTCATAACGCTGGCGGAGACGGACGTTTTGGGCGGTGAGACCGCCGGAGGGCTGTATCAGCGGGCGGACGAAAGAAGCACGCCCGCCGTTTACGTCACCGAAGAGGGCGACGATCTGTGGACAGTGGCGCGGCGATATCTGGGCGATGGGAGCCGCTGGAAGGAACTGGCGGAGAAAAACGGGATCGGCGACCCCCACGAGCTCCCTGCGGGAAAGGAGATCTATCTCGCATGAGGATATGGCTGAACGAGCGCGAGATCACGGGGCTGTGCACCCGGGTGATCGTGGACAAGAACATCGACGCCGCGGGCGCGGAGGCCCGTATACGCGCCGTCTGTGCGCCGGAGGACAGCAGACTGCCCGGGATCGACCCGGCCTGCGGCGAGCAGGTGACGGTGGAAGAGGACGGAGAGACGGTGTTTGCCGGATGGGTGAAGACCGTGAAATATGACGCCGCCGCCCTGATGCTGGAGATCGAATGCCGGGATCCGGCCGCGCTGCTGGCGCGGTGGGAATGCCGGGAAGCCTATAAAGGAACGGCGGCCGGGATCACAAGACAGATCTGCCGGGAGTGCGGCCTGGAGGCCGGAGAGATCTGGGAGACGGAAGGGGAGCTCCGCCTGCCGGCCGCAGCGGGAAGAAGCGCCTTTCACGCCATTCGAAAGCTGTATGACGGCGGATGCGTGGTGGATTTCCGGGACGGCGCAGTGAACGTCCGCCCGGCGGGAGAATACCGCGGTGTGCTGCAGAGCGGACGGCTGTGCGGGCTGACGGCCGGAAACGCGGCGGACGGCGAGGGCGGCGTTGTCCGGCAGGCAAGGCTTACCGTCACGGGGAGAAGCACCGTGCGGTGCGGCGAGCTGCTGGAGCCGGATCGGCCGATGATGGGCGTTTTCGGGACCTATCAGGTGACGCAGGTCCGCCAGAAATGGGA
>JAFOPS010000062.1 GCA_017394205.1 Clostridia bacterium
CAACCTGTTCAAGGATTTCGCCCCGCCGCGGATCGGCAGGCTCGTGGGCGACGCCTATTCCTTCGTCAACAAGATGAAGCTGCAGTTCGTGCTGGGCTACACGGCGTTTTTCCTCGGCGGCTGGTATCTGGACCGGCTCAGCCTGAGCCGGAAGCAGCGGGGCTGGATCTATGTGCTGGGCCTGCTGGGCTGGGTCTGCACGATCTTCCTCAACGCCGCCTCCGCGCGCAAAACGGGGCGGGCGAACACGAAATACGTAGAAAACTTTGCCCCCGCCATGCTGGCGGAGGCCGTGGCCGTGTTCACCTGGTTCAAGTACCACGTCTCCGGGGAGAAAGGAAGCGCCTTGGTGGGCAAGCTGGCAAGGTACAGCTTCGGCGCCTATCTGGCCCACGTCCTGGTGCTCGACCGGCTGGACGAATGGCTCGGGCTGAACACCCTGAGCTTCCACCCCCTCCTCGCGGTGCCGGCGGTCTGGGCCTGCGTGGCCGTCCTGTCCTTCGGGATCTCGGCGGTCCTGCATCAGATCCCCTTCGTGAAGAAATATTTCGTTTAGGGAACCAGCCACGAAAAAAGCGCCCTTCGGGGCGCCCTCCGTAAGGAAGTTGCTGTGAGGCGGTAATTACCGGCTCAAAAGGAGATGGAACCGGCGCGACCAATGGTGGTCGTGCCGGTTTTTTCTGATTTGTTTGAATTTTGGGGTGCAAAATCCGATGCTCGTTATGAGTGTGGACAAGGGAGTTCTTGTGCAAACCTAAAGACAGAAACATCCCTACAAATAGGAATTTGTCATTCTAATTCAATCCAATATCGTTCAAGATTAACGTTTTCTCCGGGCACATATATAGTACTTTCATATTTGCCGCCATTTGCAAGAATTGTTCTCCTGCTTCCCTCATTCTTCTCAAGACAGTTAATCAAGACCTTGCTCATGCCTAACATTTATTGGGGCTAATAATTCTTAAGCTGTCCATTTCATCCTCCACAAATTCCGGTTTGTCGAACTGATTTTACCACCCCTATTCGGTATGGTCAATTACGTTACTCTCAAAAGCATGAAAGAGGCACTTCCTTACGAAGTGCCTCTTTCCCGCAGCAGCGGGAGGCGCTTTATCGTTTTATGCGGGCTTGCCGGCGGGCTTAATAGGCCACGCCCCAGAGGATCATCTTTTTTGCGGGCTTGCCGCAGCAGACGCAGGTATCGCTCACCTGCTCCTGGGCAAAGGGGATGCAGCGGGAACTGACGCCGGCCAGTTCCTTCATCTTGAGTTCGCAATCCAGCTCGCCGCACCACATGGTCTTGGCAAAGCCGCCTTCGCTCACCATGAACTGTTTGACCTCGTCCACGGTATGGCAGACGCGGGTGTGATCCTCCAGATTCTTCTTCGCCCGGGCAAACAGTCCCTCATGCACCTGATCCAGCAGCGCGGGGACGGTGCTTTCCAGCTCGGCCAGCGGCACGAAGCTCTTCTCGCCGGAATCCCGGCGGCAGATGCAGCACTGGCCCTTTTCCATATCTTTGGGGCCGATCTCGATGCGCAGGGGTACGCCCTTCATCTCGTATTCGGCGGCCTTCCAGCCCATGCTGTTGTCGCTGTCGTCCAACCGGGCGCGGACACCCAGGGCCCGCAGACGCTCCAGCAGCGCCTGCGCTGCCTCCAGAACGCCCTCCTTATGCTGAGCCACGGGGATGACCATGGCCTGAATGGGGGCCACGCGGGGAGGCAGGACCAGGCCCCGGTCGTCGCCGTGGGTCATGATGATGCCGCCGATCATGCGGGTGGAAACGCCCCAGCTGGTCTGGTGGGGATGGTGGAGGACGTTGTCCTTGCCGGTAAAGGTGATGTCAAACGCCTTGGCAAAGCCGTCGCCGAAATAGTGGGAGGTGCCCGCCTGCAGCGCCTTGCGGTCGTGCATCATGCACTCCACGGTATAGGTCTCCTCGGCGCCGTTGAACTTCTCCTTATCGGTCTTCTGCCCCTTCACCACGGGCATGGCCAGCACGTTTTCCATGAAGTCGGCATAGATGTTCAGCATCCGCTGGGTCTCTTCCCGGGCCTCGTCGGCGGTGGCGTGCATGGTGTGGCCCTCCTGCCACAGAAACTCCCGGTGGCGCAGGAAGGGGCGGGAGGTCTTTTCCCAGCGCAGCACGCTGCACCACTGGTTATACAGCTTGGGCAGATCCCGATGGGAATGGATGATGTTCTTGTAATGCTCACAGAACAGCGTTTCGGAGGTGGGGCGGATGCACAGCCGGTCCTCCAGCTTCTCGCTGCCGCCCATGGTGACCCAGGCGCACTCGGGCGCAAAGCCCTCCACGTGATCCTTCTCCTTCTGGAGCAGGGATTCGGGAATCAGGACGGGGAGATAGACGTTTTCGTGGCCGGTGGCCTTAAAGCGGCGATCCAGCTCGGCCTGGATGTTCTCCCAGATGGCGTAGCCATAGGGGCGATAGATGAACATGCCCTTCACCGAGGTATAGTCGATGAGCTCGGCCTTGGTGCACACGTCGGTGTACCACTGGGCGAAGTCCTCGTCCATGGAGGTGATGGCGGAAACGGCCTTTTTCTCGTTGGCCATGGAATATCAGTCCTTTACTATCAAAATCAATGGCAGGAGCAAGACAGGCCGCCCCAAGGGACGGCCTGCCGGGTTTGATCCGAGATCAGAAAATCAGCAGAATCAGAAGGATCAGGAAAAACACGATGGCCAGATACAGAGTGCCCCGCTGGAGCTTGGCTTCCACGCTGCGGCCCTTGTTCTTGCCGAAGAAGGTCTCGGCAGCGCCGCTGAGCGACGCGCTCAGACCCTCGGACTTGCTGTTCTGCATCAGGATCATGACGGTCATGACGACGCCGATGACCACCAGCAGGATCGTCAGGATCAGTTCAAGAGTAGGATTCATAAGATTGGCCTCCCGTTATCATTTACCGGAGCTTCCGGAAGAATTACAGCATTACAGATTTTAACATAAACTGCAGGCAAAAGCAAGCGTTTTCCGCAGGAAATTCCGAGAATCCCGGGAAAAAGCGGGTGTTTCTTTCGTTTTGCTCCGATTCTTCCGTTAAATTCTGGCTACGCCGCTGTCTTTCGCGGCCTGCATGACGGCCTTTGCCACCGCGGGGCCCACTCTGGGGTCGAAGGCGGCGGGAAGGACGTAATCCTCGTTCAGCTCCTCCGGCGACACCAGCTCGGCCAGAGCGTGCGCGGCGGCGATCTTCATCTGATCGTTGATATCAGAGGCGCGGGCGTCCAGCGCGCCGCGGAAGATCCCCGGAAAGGCCAGCACGTTGTTCACCTGATTGGGGAAATCCGAGCGGCCCGTAGCCACCACGCGGGCTCCGCCGGCCTTGGCCTCGTCGGGGAAGATCTCGGGCGTGGGGTTGGCGCAGGCAAAGATGATGGCGTCACGCGCCATGGTCTGCACCATCTCCCGGGTGAGAGCGCCGGGGGCGGACACGCCGATGAAAACGTCGGCTCCCACGATGACGTCCTTGAGGGCGCCGGTGCGCTTTTCCCGGTTGGTGAGGCGGGCGATGTCGGCCTTTTCGGCGTTGAGATCGGCTCTGCCCTCCACGATGGCGCCCTTGCGGTCGCACATGATCACGTCCTTCAGCCCCACCGACAGCAGCAGGCGGACGATGGCGGTGCCGGCGGCGCCGGCGCCGGAGGTGACGATGCGGATGTCCTCCAGCTTCTTGCCCACTACCTTCAGCGCGTTGATCAGGCCCGCCAGCGTGATAACGGCGGTGCCGTGCTGATCGTCGTGGAAGATGGGGATGTCGCAGCGCTGCTTGAGCCGACGCTCGATCTCGAAGCAACGGGGCGCGGAGATATCCTCCAGATTGACGCCGCCGAAGGAGCCCGCCAGCAGCGCCACGGTATTTACAATGTCATCCACCTCTTTTGATCGGATGCACAGCGGGATGGCATCTACCCCGCCGAAGGCCTTGAACAGGGCGCATTTGCCCTCCATCACAGGCATGCCGGCCTCGGGGCCGATGTCCCCCAGGCCCAAAACGGCGGTGCCGTCGGTGACCACGGCCACCAGGTTGCCTCTGCCGGTGTATTTGTAGCTGAGATCCACGTCGTCGCGGATCTTCAGACAGGGCTCGGCCACGCCGGGCGTATAGGCGATGGACAGATCGTGGGCGTTATTGATGGGGCATTTGGTGCGGATATCCAGCTTGCCCCGCCATTGCTCATGAGCCCGCAGGGCCTCTTCCTTCACATCCATGCAGCGTTCCTCACTTTCTTGCCAGAGCGGCCTTTGCCGCCCGGACGATATGCTCCGCCGTCAGATCGAAGCGCTTGCGCAAAAAGTCCTCGGTGCCCACTTCGCCGAAGGAATCCTCCACGCCCACCATCTCCACGGGGACGGGGCGGATGCGGCTCAGGCTGTTCGCCACGGCGGAGCCCAGGCCGCCGATGATATTGTGGTTTTCGGCAGTGACGAAGCAGCCGCAGGTCTCGGCATATTCCGCCAGCGCCTGCTCGTCCATGGGCTTCCAGGTAAAGGCGTTGAGCACGGCGGCCTCGATGCCCTCGGCGGCCAGCGCTTCGGCGGCCTTGAGCGCCTCGCCCACCATGATGCCGGAGCAAACGATGGCCGTATCCCTGCCCTCCCGCAGGCGGGCAAACTTGCCCAGCTCAAAGGTGGAGCCCTCTTCAAACACCCCCACGGCGTTTTTCCGCAGCAGGCGGATGTAAAAGACGCCGTATTCCTTTTCCAGCGCGCGGATGAGCCACTTGAGCTGCACGGTATCGGTGGGCTCCACCAGCATGATCTTGGGGATGGACATCAGCGTTCCCATATCCTCAAAGGGCATATGCGTGCCGCCGTTATAGGCCGCCGTGACGCCGGGGTCGGAGCCCACGATGCGCACGTTGTTTTTGGCATAGGCGCAGGAGATGAAGATCTGATCGACGCATCGCCGGCTGGCAAAGGGGCCGAAGGAATGGGCAAAGGGGATCATCCCCGCAGCGGAAAGGCCCGCCGCCACGCCGATCATGTTGTTTTCCTGAATGCCGCAATCGATGGCCCGGTCGGGGAATTCCTCAAAAAAGGCTTTTACGCCCGAGGAGCCCACCAGATCGGCGTCCAGAATGCAGATGCGGTCGTTCTCCCGGGCAAGCTCCCGCAGGGTGTCGCAATAAGCGGCGCGCATCTCGGTTTTTTCTTTTTCAAACGTTTTTTTCATCTGATACATGGCGTTTCCCCCTCCCTTATGCCCGGCGGGCCGCTTCCAGCGCGGCCTCGGCCTTTTCGATGCTGGGAGCGATCTGCTCCGCGGTAAACTTGATATGGTGGCAGGGGAAGGTGTGCTCCGCCAGCTCGCAGCCCTTGCCCTTGACGGTGTCGAGAATGATCATCACGGGCTGCTGATCCTGGGCCTTGCCCTCCTCGATGGCCGCCAGAATGGCGTCCACGTTGTGGCCGTCCACCTTCCGGACGAACCAGCCGAAGGCGGTGAACTTATCCACCATGTCTCCCAGATCCAAAACGTCCTCGCAGGCGCCGTCAAGCTGCTGCTTGTTCCAGTCCACAAAGGCGATGAGATGATCCAGCATCTGATGGGCGGCAAAGGCCGCGCCCTCCCAGACCTGGCCCTCGTCGCACTCGCCGTCGCCCATCACCAGATAGACGTAGCTGTCGTTGCGGCCCAGGATCCGGTTGCCCAGCGCCAGCCCGCAGGCGGCGGAAATGCCCTGTCCCAGGCTGCCGGTGGTCATATCCACGCCGGGGGTCTTGTTGCGGTCGCAGTGCGAGGGGAGATTGGTGCCGCCCTGATTGAGGGTCAAAAGCTCCTCCTTGGGGAAAAAGCCCTTGAGCGCCAGCGTGGCGTAGACGGCGGGGCCGGCGTGGCCCTTGCTCATCACCAGCTTGTCCCGCTCCTCCCAGCCGGGATTTTGGGGATCATAGCGCATCTCTTTCCCATAGAGGACGGCCAGCAGCTCCACGATGCTCATGCAGCCCCCCACGTGGCCGAAGCCCAGATGGGCCAGCTCCTTCAGCGTCTCTACGCGGATCTCCTCGGCAAAGACGCGCAATTCCTTGTTTTTTTCCATGATAACACCTGCCATCCTTTGTGTTTCAAAGTGTTTGCCTGCTGTTATCATAGCATAGCCCCGTTGGTATTTCAAGATGGGAGCGGCGCTTTTCCTGCGGGAAGACGCGGGGTCAGGTGCCCTCCCGGGGCGGCACGTCGGCGTCTTCGTCCCACGCAGGCAGGCCCAGCTTCTCCGCCAGCGCGTGCCCCAGCGCACCGACGCATCGGCTGCAAAGACAGATCCCCGCCTCCCGAAGCAGATGCTCCGTCGTGCCGCAGATCATGCAGCAGCGGCGCGGTTTTTTATGGTTTTCCACGGTCTATCCCTCCTTTGGCGCAAGGATAGCCCGCCTGCGGGGAAGAAAACAAGGAAGCGGTTCCCGGAAGAGTTCCGGGAACCGCTTCCTTGTCCATTTCCGAAAAACCGGCGTTTAATGGGGCCAAAAGGAGGGAAGATGATGATCTTCAAAACCGAATCGCAAACCGTTTCCCCCGCCGAGCTGCGGGAGCACGTGCGGCAATTTCTGGCGCTGGAGCGGCCCCGCCGCGCCATGCTCACCTCGTATTACCGGGGCGAGCAGGGCGTCCGCAAGGGCCCTGTGGCCCAGGGCCGCCCCAACAATCAGCTCACGGCAAACTACGCCAAATACATCTCCGACGTCCACACCGGCTATTTCATGGGGCTGCCGCCCACGCTGACCTTCGAGCGCAAGCGGGTGCAGGAGCGGATGCTCCGGGCGTTGGAGGAGGCCTCGCTGGATCAGATGCTTTTTGACGCCGCCCGGGACATGAGCGTGTGCGGCGAGGGCTATCTGCTGACCTATCTCACGGAAAAGGGTCCCCGTCTGGCCCGTCTTTCGCCGCTGGAAACCTTCGTGATCGTCCGCGGCGTGCGGGAAGAGATCGCCGCCGCCGTGCGCGTCTGCTCCGACCGGGGCGACCGGGCCGAGGGCGAGCTCTATCTGCCGGGCAGACGCATTCCCTGGGAGATGACGGGGCGGGAGCTGACGTTCGCCGCGGCGCAGCCGCTGCCCTTTTCCGGACTGACCGTCACCTGCTTCTGCAACAACTCCGAGCGGGCCGGCGATTTTGAGCCGGTGCTCTCGCTGCTGGACGCTTACAACCTGCTGCTTTCGGGCGCGATGGACGACATGCAGAGCGTGGCCAACGCCTTTCTCGCCCTTTACGGCGTGATGGGCGCCACCCGGGAGGACATCGAGCAGGCCAACCGAAGCCGCGTGCTGTGCATGGCGGAAAACGGCAAGGCCGAGTTCGTGGTGAAAAATCTCAGCCCCGACACCATCGCCCTGATGAAGGACACGCTGGTTTCCGACATGCTGGCCATCACCATGACCCCCAACCTGCAGGACAGCGCCTTTGCGGGCAACACCTCGGGGGTAGCGCTGGAATACAAGCTGTGGGGCATCGAGCAGGCCCGCACTGCCAAGGAGCGGGGCTTTTCCGGCGGTCTGTATCATCTGGTGGCCCTGTTTTATCAGGGGCTGGAAAAGCTGGGCGCGCAGCTTGCGTGCGCCTGCACGGCCCGGTTTTACAAGAATCTGCCCCAGGATCTCAGCCGTCTGTGCGCCGATCTGAATACCCTGGGCGACACGGTTTCCCGCCGCACCAAGCTGGAGCTCCTGCCCTTCGTGAAAAACGCGGAGGACGAGGAGCAGCGCATCGCCGACGAGCAGAAAGGAGCGTAATCCATGGAAGAAGAAAAGACCGTCCTGCTTTCCCCCGCGGAGTCTGAGGCCCCGCAGACCGACACACCGCCCGTTTCCCTTCCCGAGGCGTCCGCCGCTCCCGCGGCTTCGCCCGAAGCGCAGCCTGCCGCCGACGAGGTGCTCCGTCTGGAGCAGGAGGTGACCGCGCTCAGGCAGGAGCGTCTGCGCCGTCTGATGCTGGAGGAGGCAAAGTCCGGACTGGAGGAGCGGGGCATCGCCGCCGGCTTTGCTCCCTTTTTGCTGGGGGACGATCCTGCCGACACCCGCCGAAGACTGGAGCAGTTCGAGCGGGAATATCACCGGGCCCTGCGGGCGCAGCTTGCCCCCTATCTGGGCGGCGGCGAGCCCCGGGATTTCTCGGTGACCCATTCCTCCCGCCGCCGTCCCGGCATCCGAAAGCTGTCATAACGCCGTCATTTTTGCAAAAAACGCGGCGAAGCCGGCCCGCAGGCCGGTACCGGATCGGCGAAAAAGCCCGGCGCAGCGGATTTTCGCCAGCCTTAAAAAAACACCTCCCGCCTGTTGCGGGAGGTGTTTTTGGTGTTTTTATTTGCTGTTATTCTCCGGCGAAGCGCACCGAAAATCCCTGTTCGGCGTAGGGCTCGATCTGCTCCAGCGCCGCCCGGCTGCCGAAGATCACCCGGCTTTCCGGCAGGATGACCGCCAAAAGAGCCTCGTCCTCATCGGCTACGTCGGACAGGATCCGCTCCTCTTCATCCAGATGCCACAGACGGATATTATGATAACAGGCCTCCACGGCGCTGCCGTCGGTAATGGCGTAAGAGGCGGACAACGGCGTTTCAAATCCGGAGGTCACCGCCAGATAAGGGCTGCGATACCGGGCGACCCCGTCCTGTTCCACCGTGTAATAGCCCAGCTCCTCGCCCAGCGGAAAGAGCTTGAACCGGCTGCAGGCCATGTTCCCCGTCAACGGCACCAGACCGGCCATTTCGGGCTTGTCCTCCGGGAAGGCGTACAGGACGTTGTCCCCGCCCACCGGCTGGGACAGCGCGCGGGTCAGGCCGCTGTCGGCGGAAAGACAGCCGCAGTGATAAAAGCCCTTTTCCAGCCCGGCCGCCGCCAGGTCCAGCATCCAGGCCTCCTTCAGCATACCCAGATCCAGCACCGTATCCGACAGCTCGTATTCCGCGGCAAGGGCGCGATAGCCGTCGGACAGATCCAGCCGCACCGCCCGGCGGTCCGCGTCGGTCACCGTCAAAACGGCGGCCTCCGGGTCGGCGGCCATCTCCGCCAGAGCCGCCAGACGGGCGGCCTCGTCGGGATTTTGCGCGGGATCGAACTCGGCGGCGTGCTCCGAAGCGGAAATGCCGCTCCATTCGGCGTTGAGGGCTCCGGCATACAGGCTGAAGCCCTGCCCCTCCGCCGTTTTGTCAAGGGCGTCGGTCAGGATGGAGAAGAGCTCCTCGCTCACCTCCAGCTCCTTGCCCGGGTTCCGGTTGATGGTGGCGAGATTGACGAAGCCCGGGTATTCGTTCACGGGGTCCAGCAGCTTATAAGCGCGCTGAAGCACGGCGCTGTAGCGGTCGGTCACCTCGCGCATGGCGTCCTTGATCTCGCTGCTGCTGCCGGAAAAGTAATACTCCAGCGTGATCCCGTTGGCATAGCGCATGGCGTCCCGATCCACGGCGGGCGCGATCACGTAATAGCCGGGTTCTTTTTTTGTCGCCTGATAGATCCCCACGGCGAAGGCGCTCACCGCCACGACAAAGGCCACGGCAAATACGACGATCCGCCGGCCGACGTGCTTGTCGCTGACGAGGATCTCTTCGTCGACGGGTTGCTTGATTTTTTTCATAGTCTTTGCAAAAACAGCGGATCGCTGGGCGACCCGCTGTTTTTCTCCTGATCAGTTTTGACCGGCGAACCGGATCTTTTTGTACTTTTCGATCTCAGAGGGGCTGCCGAACACCATGTGCCCGTTGCCCAGATCCACCAGCTCGGGCTTTTCCACGGAATAATCGTGCATGTCCGGGCTGTAGACGAAGAGCTTCTTCTCCTTCTCGATGATGGGATCGGGGATGGGGATGGCGGAGATCAGCGACTTGGTATAAGGATGGAGCGGATACTGGAACAGCTCCTCGGTGGGGGCGATCTCCATGATGCGGCCCTTGTAGATGACCACGATACGGTCGCTGATAAAGCGGACGATGGACAGGTCGTGGGCGATGAACAGGTAAGTCAGCCCGCGTTCCACCTGGAACTTTTTCAGCAGATTGAGCACCTGGGCGCGGATGGACACGTCCAGCGCGGAGATGGGCTCGTCGGCCACGATGAACTCCGGCTCCATGACGATGCTGCGGGCCAGGCCCACGCGCTGCCGCTGGCCGCCGGAAAATTCGTGGGGATAGCGGGTCAGATGCTCCTGCAGCAGACCCACGTCCCGAACGACCTTTTCGATCTTGGCGATGCGGTCCTTCTCATCCTTGTACAGGTGGAAGTTGTAAAGGCCCTCGGAGATGATGTATTCGATGGTGGCGCGCTCGTTCAGCGAGGCGGCGGGGTCCTGGAAGATCATCTGGATCTTGCGGATCACTTCCCGGTCGTCCTTGCGGGAGAGCTTGCCGGAGATCTTTTTGCCCTTGTAATAGATCTCGCCTGCGGAGCAGGGGTTGATGCGGACGATGGCCCGGCCGATGGTGGTCTTGCCCGAACCGGACTCGCCCACCAGCGAAAGGGTCTCGCCCTCGTAAATGTCAAAGCTCACGTTGTCGATGGCCTTAAAGGCCTTCTTGCCGCGCCCGAAGACGACGTCAAGGTTCCGGACCGACAGCACGACTTTCTTCTCGTTCGATTCCATTCCGTCGCCTCCTTACGCTTCAAAATCGATGTGGGTCGCCAGCATCTTCTCATGCAGGTTCTGGATGTTGGCCGGTGTTTCGATCTTGGGAGCCCTGGGATCCAGCAGCCAGGTCTTTGCGAAGTGCGTCTCGCTCACCTGGAACATGGGAGGTTCCTTTTCCATGTCGATGGCCATGGCGTACTGGCTGCGGGGGGCAAAAGCGTCGCCCACGATCTTATTGTACAGCGAGGGAGGCGTGCCGGGGATCGAGAACAGATCGGTGCCCTTTTCGCAGAGCTGCGGC
Source organism: Clostridia bacterium (assembly GCA_017394205.1). Lineage (GTDB taxonomy): Bacteria > Bacillota > Clostridia > Oscillospirales > Butyricicoccaceae > UBA4644. The sequence continues at coordinate 10,882 of JAFOPS010000062.1, forward strand.
AGACTGGACAGCAGCGCCCAGGTATAAGGATGCTTGGGATCGTAGAAAATCTCTTCCACGGTGCCGATCTCCACGATCTGGCCGCCGTAAAGCACGGCGACGCGCTCGGCCACGTTGGCCACGACGCCCAGGTCATGGGTGATGTAGACCGTGGTGAAGCCCAGCTCCTTCTGCAGCTGCTTGATCAGGCGGATGATCTGCGCCTGGATGGTCACGTCCAGTGCCGTGGTGGGCTCGTCGCAGATCAGGATCTTGGGCTGGCAGGACAGGGCGATGGCGATGACGATGCGCTGACGCATACCGCCGGAATATTCGAAGGGGTAGTCGTCAAACCGCTTCTCGGGATCGGGGATGCCCACCTTGCCCATGATGTCGATGGTGCGCTTGCGGGCCTCGGCCACCGAGCACTGCTGATGCTTCAGGATGACCGTCTGGATCTGCTTGCCGATGGTGATGACCGGATTCAGCGAGGTCATGGGGTCCTGGAAAACGGTGGCGATGCGGCGGCCGCGGATCTTCTGCCAGTCCTGGGTGTATTTGACCTTGGCGCAGTCGATGTTGGCGTAGCCGTGGAGGGTCTGGGTCTCTTCGTCCAGCGAGCGGAACTCCACCCGGAAGGTGGCGGCCTCAAAGATCTTGTTCAGCGTGTCGGGATCGTTGAGATCCTCGCCGGTGGACATGGCCACCTTGAAGGCCTTATCCAGCTTGCGGATGCACTTGACCTTTTCTTTCAAGGGATAACGGCTGATGGAGAGCAGAAGCTCATAGGCGATCTTTTTGTTGCGCTCCAGCACCTCGTTGGACAAGCCGCAGGGATTGCCCGCCACGTCGTCGGCGGCGATTTTTCTGTCGCGGAGCGCCTTGAGCTCGGCCAGCTCCTTTTGGTCGGCGTCGCCGGTGCGGTATTCCGCGGCGCGCTGCTTGATGAGCTGGGCCTTCTCCTTCTCGATCGCTTCTTTCTTCTCGACAAAGCCCTTGATGCGGGCGCTGACGGCGGCGTATTCGTCGGCGTCGGCCTTCTTGTCCAGCGTCCAGAGATAGTTGCGGGCGTCGGTGGCGTCGTCCTCCGCCTCCTTGATGCGGGCGGCAAAGTCAGCCTCCTCGTCCATCGTCAGCGACTGCGCCGCCTTGATGTCCCGCTGCTTCTGCAGATAGGCGTTGTTTTCCTTGGCGCCGCGCTCCAGCACGGAGTGCTTGTTCACCATGTTGTTCAGCCAGTTCAGCAGCCGCTTGTTGCTGTCGGTGAGCTTGACGTCGGTGCGGGAGATCTCGTCGTCGTAAAAACGGATGCTTCCCTGGGGAATGAATCCGTTGGAATCCAGCATGCCGGCGAAGGTCTTGGTCAGAACGCTCTTGCCGGAGCCGGATTCGCCCACGATGGCCAGATTTTCGTTTTCGTAAATGTCCAGCGAGACGTTGCGGATCGCGGTGAGGATCCTTCCGCGGACGTTGAACTTGACCTCAACGTTCTTCAGGGAAAGGAGGACCTTTTTCTCTTGCAAATCACTCATAGTCTCACCTCGTTACATATGGGTCCTGGGGTCGGAGGCGTCTGCCAGATTCTGACCCAGGACATAGAGGATGATCGTGATGGCCGAAGCCACGGCCACGGGCGGCCAGAATTCCCAGGGATAGGTCAAAAACGCGCTCTGGCCCTGCTGGATCATGCGGCCCAGCGAAGGCACGGTGGCGCTCAGACCGATGCCGATAAAGGACAGGAAGACCTCCATGCCGATATAGCTGGGAAGCTCGCTGGCCAGCAGCGTCACGATAACCGACGTCAGGAAGGGAAGGATGTTCTTGGTGATCACGCGGCTCACCGGCGTGCCCAGGCAGCGGGAGGCCAGCGAATACTCGCGGTCGCGGATGATCATCACCTGGGTGCGGAAGAAATAGGCGATGGGCAGCCAGCCGGTGACGGTCAGCGCGAATACGAAGGGCCAGAAGCCCGAGCCGATGATATACACCAGAACGGTGATCAGCAGGATATACGGCACGTTGGCCACGATGTTGTAGATGACCAGCATCACCGAGTCCACCTTTTTGGAATAGCCCCACAAAGCGCCCATCAGGATGCCGATGGTCATGTTGATGGCGGCGCAGATGATGGCCAGCAGCAGCGAGATCCGGGACGAAGAGATGATGCCGTAAAGGATCGAGTTGCCGGCGCCGCCGCTGCCCAACAGCCACTTGAAGGAGAATCCGCCGAAATACCGCATGGCCGCGTTGGGGCTCATGTGGTAGGTGGCGCCGTTGGTGACGTTCTCCATGGGGTCATAGGGCCAATAGATCGGCATGACAAAGGAGATCAGCAGGATCAGCACCAGGAATACCAGGACCACGATGTTGATCTTTTTGCGGAAAAACACGCGGAACACGCTCTTCCAATAAGAATACCGGGGCGCGGTGATCTTTTCCGAAACGAACTGATCGTTGTCGATAAAGCGGAACAGCTCGTCTTCGTTCTGCAAAACCTTGTTCTGTTCGCTCATCTTCCGCCGCCTCCTTCCGAAGTAAGAGAAATACGCGGGTCATACTTCGCCAGCAGCAGGTCGCCCAGGATCAGCGAGATGATGGACAGCGAGGTGTAGAACACCGTGCAGGCCACGATGACGCCGTTGTCGTGGGCGGTGATGGCCGTGGTCATCAGATTGCCCACGCCGGGAACGGAGTAAACGCGCTCGGTGATGATGGCGCCCACCAGACAGCTCAGGATCGTGCCGGGGATGCCGTGGACCAGATAGATAAACGCGTTTTTGGAGATGTGGATGTTATAGATCTCCTTCTCGGAGAGGCCCTCGGACCGGGCGAACTTCACGTAATCGGAGTTCATCTGGTCGATCATATAGCGGCGCATCCACTTCATCAGGTTGGCGATGTCGCGCACCGACAGCGAAAGGATGGGCAGCACGTACGCCAGGGCCTTCACGTTGGCGTTTGCGAACTTATAGGGCAGATGGAACAGCTTGGTGCCGGCGGCGGCGAACATGAAGATGTAGGCCAGCGCGGGCACGGCCATGATGAAGATGATGAAGGCGTTGCCCAGATGGTCGATGATGGTATCCTTCCGGCGGGCCATCAGGATGCCCAGGGGAAGGCCGACGGCATAGGCGATGATCACGGCGATCAGGCCGATGACGAAGGAGTTCTCCAGACGGGACAGACCGGCGCG